>NZ_JBEPOO010000001.1:3646254-3950109 GCF_040546815.1 Devosia sp. 2618 | reverse complement strand
GGGCGCTACGGTCATTCCTGCAGATGATCTGATCGGTGTCGAAGCGGACGTGCTGGTTCCAGCTGCGCTCGAGGAAATGATCACCGTCAAGAACGCCGCCTCGATCAAAGCCAAGGTTGTCGTCGAGCTGGCCAACGGCCCGATCACCGCCGAAGCCGACAAGATCCTCAATGAAAAGGGCGTCGTCGTTCTGCCAGACATTCTGGCCAATGCCGGTGGCGTGACCGTGTCCTACTTCGAATGGGTACAGAACCGTCAGGGCTTTTACTGGGACCTCGAAGAGATCCATGCCCGCCTCAAGAAGATGATGGAACGCGAAGGCCGCGCCGTCTGGGACATCGCCCAGGAGCGCAAGGTTTCGGTCCGTTCGGCGGCCTATATCCACGCGCTTGGTCGCCTGTCGACCGCCATCGAAGCCCACGGCACCCAGCCTTACTTCGTCGGCTAAGATCTTTCCGGCACAAGCTGCTGAAATGCGAAAGGCGCCCATCGGGCGCCTTTCTTTTTGTCTGCTGCAATGTGTCCGGCTGCCCTAAGGCAGACGGCAATCGCTGTCGGGGCCGATCTCGGCCATCAGCGCCGCAACGGCCGCTTCGAGCTGCGGATCGGTGTTGATGCCCACATTGTTGGGATCGAACGGCACAGCAATATCGGGCTCGATGACGTGGTTCTCATAATAGGAGCCATCGAGACGACGGATCGGCAGGATGGGGATGGCATACATGAAGCCGGGCACCAGCTTGCTGTGGTTCTGGGAGACATAGGTGCCGGTATTGAGCAGCGTATCGCCGACAAGCTTGCCAATTCCGGCATCCTGATAGGCCTGCGGGAAAATCGCCGCATCGGAATAGGAGAAGCTGTCGACCACAACCGCGCTCGGCCAGAGCCAGCGATTGCTCGGTTCGGTCAGCACGGGATCGCCATTGCGGCCAACCTGCGCATAGGACTTGCCCGACAGCATGGTCATCAGCTCACGGGTCAGATTGCCGCCGCCATTGGAGCGGATGTCGATCACGGTCGCCTTGGCCAGATCGCGCGAGGAGGTCAACTGCCCCAGCACCTTGAGGTAGGAGCTGTTATCCATCGCCGCCACGTGCTGATAGGCCACGCAGGAATTGGACACCCTGTCGACCAACTGAGCGCGTGCATCGAGCAGGCGTTCCTTGGCCAGCTTGAGCTGGTCATAATAGTCGATTGGCGTGACGTAAATGAAACGCTCTTCGTCCTGCCCCTGAGTGACAACGCCGATCAGCGCCCGCTTGCCCAGATTGATGTCGAGCAGGCGCTCCAGCCCACCCGCTTCGGGAACCGGCACGCCATTGATCGAGGTGATGATATCACCCGCCCCCACGCCCAGACCCGACCGATCGAGCGGTCCGCCCGGCAAGACGTCGGCAATCAGTCGGCCGGGGCCTTCATAGCCATAGTCGAGATAGACACCCAGCGTGTCGTTCTCGGTCCCAAAACCGAGACGGCTGCCTTCGGAACCGGAAAACTGTGTGAAGAGGTGGGACGCCGACAGCTCGCCAAACATGGCTGCCACCAGTTCGCTCAGCTCTCGGCTGGTCGCGATCGAGCCAAGATAGCTCCGATATTTGGCGCCGATTGCCTCCCAGTCGCGGCCTTCCAGTTCGCGCTGGTAGTAGCGATATTTGAGGTCGGCCCAGGCCTGCTCGAAGGCCGCTGCGCGCCGGCGGTCCGGATTGACGGTGGTGAAAATTCTGGCCGGCGATGTCGAGAGCCCGTCGGGATCAAAGATCGGCACCGACAGCACGGCGTTGCTCAGCTTGATATCGAGCTGGTTGAAGGCCGACACAAACGACATGGCCTCATAGCCTGGTGCCTCGACCGTCTGCAGCAGTGTTCGGGCGCCGCTGCGCAGATTGAGCACCTCGATATTGAGGGTATCGTCGTCCGGGGCGCTGACCAGCAGCATGTTGGCGTAGTCTGCAAGCGGCGCATAAAAGACAAACGAAGCGCCATCGCCAGTCAAACGTTCGCCAAGGCGGGCGGCGCGCTGCGTGTCGATAGCATAACGCAGAGGCTCGTAGGAAGCGTCCTCGTTTTCGCTGTCGCTGAGCGGGAAATTGCCCTCGCTGATCGAGAGAAAGTCCTGCCGCGCCGTCTCTGACAGGTAGAGGCGATAGAGGTCTTCGGTAAAGCCATGCAATTGCGCCGAGCGCAAGCCGAACAGGTCGGTCAGCCCGATCACCTGCGTGCCGTCAAGGCTCCACACACCACGCGAAAAATTGGTGACGCCCTGGCTGATCATTTTTGGCGGAGCGCTACCATCGGCGGGCACAACGGCAACCTTGGCCGTGTCCAAGCCGCCAATGAAGCGCCATTGCACCAGAATATCCTGCGAGGTGGGCGACCAGGCAAACCAAAGGTCACCGTCGCCATAGGACGAATTGTAGTCTGTCTCGCCAAACAGCGCTGTGACCGCGCCGCTGGCAAGATCGAGCACCTTGACCTCGCGGCGATCCGAGATGAAGGCCAGCAGCTTGCCATCGGGCGAGAACTGCGGCTGGAAGGCGTTGCCTTCCTCGGGAACATAGAGCGGCACTTCATCATAGCGAATGGCGAGCGGATCATCGCTGGTCGCGATCTGCAGATCGACCGCGTAAATCCCCCATTCGTGGCCGCGCTGGCCGGCATAGACCAGCGTCGAGCCATCCGGCGAAAACGCCACATTGCGCTCCTGGCCGGGCGTTGCCGTGATCTGCCGGTAATTGCCCGCACGATCGAGCAGGAACACATCGGAACTGGCCACCAAGGCCATGCGGTCTCCGTCAGGCGAGGTGACGAACTCGGTCGCAGCGTTGGCCAGAACATTGGCATCAATGCTGGCGCTCTGGTCGAGCGTCAGGATTTCGATGGCGCGCGGCGCCTCATCGGCCTCGCCCTTCACATAGATGCGGCCATCATAGGCAAAAGCGATAGTGCCATCGTCGGCGACCGACAGATCGCGCACCGGCGTGCCCTCAAAAAAGGTCAACTGCTTTTCGGTGCCGCTGGCAAGATCGAGCTGCCACGCGTTGAGCCAGCCCGAGGCTTCCGACAGGTAGTAAAGGCGCGTCCCGTCCTGATTCCAGATCGGGTTGATCCGATCGACGCCATCGACGGCGAAGGCGCGCTCGTGGTTGCCAGACATATTATTGTAGATCCAGATCTGGCGGGCATTGGCCGCGACGCGATGCTGGCGTTCGCCAGGATCAAGCGATGGATCATAGACATAGACCAGCTTGTCCTGCGCCCCGTTCCAGCGCGCATCGACCGCGGAATTCGGCAGAACCAGGGTTTCGCGGCCGCTCTCGGTATTGGCCGCGTAAAGCTGCGGCTTGAGCGATAGCGCGCCCTGCACGCTGCGCTCGGCATCGCCCAGACCCAGCGAGGTATAAAGGATCGACTTGCCATCGGGCGTGAAGCTGGTCGGCACTTCGCGGGCCGAGGACCAGCTGAAGCGCTGCAGCGTGCCGGAAAAATCGGAAATATAGATGTCGTCATTGCCGCCAACATCGGAAGCAAAGGCCAGTCGTTCGGAATCGGGAGACCACACCGCACCATAGCTGTAGGAGCCCTTGGCCGTCAGCGGAATGGCAAGACCGCCTTCGGCATCGACGAGAAAGACCTGCCCGCGATGGGTAAAGCTCAGTGTCTCGCCATCGGGCGCAATGGCCGGATAGCGGATCCAGCGCGGCTGCTCGCCCATCGACAGAGCGCCCGTAGCCTCCTGTGCCAGAGTCGGCACCATCGCCACCAGCAGAGCCATCACCGAAATGGCCGTCCGTCGCATCACCATAGCAAATCCCCCAAACTCGACGCCGAGCCGCAATCATGGCTCGGGCACTTTGGCGACAAACAAGCCCACGCCCCGTAAACACTTGATGAATCTAGGAAAGTTTTCTGCCGATCGATTGTAATCAGCCGCCCGCTTGCGTCCGCATTGCAAATAGCGCTAAGTGCGCGCCAAACAGGCGTAACCACCAGTACGGCGAGGATCCGACATGGCCACCAACTCCCTATTCCTGCTGCCCGGCGACGGCATTGGCACCGAGATCATGGTCGAGGTGGAAAAAATCATCGACTGGTCCAACGCCGAAGGCCTGACCGATTTCTCGACCGATACCGGCCTTGCCGGCGGCTGCGCCTATGACGCGCATGGCGAAGCCATTTCCGAAGACGACATGGAAAAGGCCCTCAAGGCCGACGCCGTGATCTTTGGCGCCGTGGGCGGCCCCAAGTGGGACAATGTCCCCTACGACAAGCGTCCGGAAGCCGCGCTGCTGCGCTTGCGCAAGGACTTGGGCCTGTTCGCAAACCTGCGCCCCGCCATCTGCTATCCAGCTTTGGCCGATGCCTCCGCGCTCAAGCGCGAACTGGTTGAAGGCCTTGATATCCTGATCGTGCGCGAACTGACCGGCGGCGTCTATTTCGGCGAGCCCAAGGAAATCATCGACCTCGGCGATGGCCAGAAGCGTGGCATCGACACCCAGGTCTACGACACCTACGAAATCGACCGCATCGCGCGCGTTGCCTTCGATCTGTCGCTGACCCGCGGCAAAAAGCTCCACTCGGCCGACAAGAAGAACGTCATGAAGTCGGGCGTGCTGTGGGACGAAGTGGTGCGCGGCGTCGCCAAGGACTATGCCGATGTCAGCTTCAACCACATCCTCGCCGACAACTGCGCCATGCAGCTGGTGCGCAATCCCAAGCAGTTCGACGTCATCGTGACCGATAACCTGTTCGGCGACATTCTGTCGGACGTTGCGGCCATGCTGACCGGTTCGCTCGGCATGCTGCCATCGGCAGCGCTCGGCGCGCCAGATCCGGTGACCGGCAAGCGCAAGGCTATGTATGAGCCTGTGCACGGCTCGGCTCCCGACATTGCCGGCCAAGGCATTGCCAACCCGATCGCCATGATCGCGTCCTACGCCATGGCGCTGCGCTATTCGTTTGGTTTGACCGAACTGGCCGACCGCGTCGAAGGCGCGATTGCCGGCGTGCTGGCCGATGGCCTGCGTTCCGCCGACATCGCCCAGGAAAACCGCAAGACGGTTGGCACCCAGGAAATGGGTGCGGCGATTCTCGCGAAGCTCAAGGCTTAGTGCCACGCCCTCGTGGTTCGAGGCGCCAAACGGCGCACCTCACCATGAGGGCTACTTTTTCTGCCGCTCTTGTTGAGACCTCATGGTGAGGCGCGAGCCCTTGCGAGCCTCGAACCACGAGGTCGGGCAGGCCTGAGCTTAGCCAGAAGCGAAAATACCCCCACCCAACCTCCCCCTGAAAAAGGGGAGGAACAGATCGGGTATTTGGCACGATAGTGCCCCGCCCACCGCACCAAACAAAAAGCCCCGGCGCTTGCGCGCCGGGGCTTTTTTATTGGCTGACGCCATGGATTACTCGGCAGCAGCTTCTTCTGCGACTGGAGCTGGGGCGTTCTTGGCTTCTTCGGCAGCGGCGACCTTGGCGGCCTTGTCTTCAGCGCGCTGGGTGGCCTTCTCGCCTGGCTTTGCCTTGTCTGGGTTGTTGCGGGCTTCGCGCTTGACGAGGCCGGCAACGTCGAGGAAACGCAGCACGCGGTCGGTTGGCTGGGCGCCGACTTCGAGCCAGTGCTTGGCACGTTCGGTGTTCAGCACGACGCGGTTTTCAGCGTCCTTGGCCAGCAGTGGGTTGAATGTACCCAGCTTTTCGATGAAGCGGCCGTCGCGTGGCGAACGGGCGTCAGCAACGACGATATGGTAGAATGGGCGCTTCTTGGTGCCACCACGGGCGAGACGGAGCTTAAGGGCCATTTTTGGTATCCTAGGGTTTGGTTGAAACGACTATTTCTTTTTGCCCAGGCCCGGAAGGCCAGGGAAACGGGGAGCCGAACCGAGACCGGGCAGACCGGTTCCGGAGGACTTGAACAGAGCGCCGACATCGGTCGGCAGTTTTTCGGCAAGCTGGGGCGTCTGCACCGATGGCAGGCCCTTGAGCGAATTGGGGTCGATACCGGCCTGACGGGCCATCTGCTCAAGCTGAGCGGGGTCCATCTTACTCATGTCGGGCATGCCGCCCATCATCTGACCCATCTTGCCGCCGAACATGCCGCCAAGCGCGCCCATGCCGCCCTTGCCGACCTTTTTCATCATGTCGGCCATCTGGCGGTGCTGCTTGGCCAGCTTGTTGATTTCGGAAACCTCGACACCCGCGCCGGCAGCGATACGCTTGCGGCGGCTGGCATTGAGCAGGTCTGGATTGACCCGTTCCTTTTTGGTCATCGAATTGATGATGGCGATCTGGCGATCGAACACCTTCTCATCGACATTGGAATTGGCCATGGCCTTTTTCATCTGGCCGACGCCGGGCATCATGGCCATCAGGCCACCCATGCCACCCATCTTTTTCATCTGCAGCAGCTGAGCGCGCAGATCTTCGAGATCAAAGGAGCCCTTCTTGAGCTTCTTGGCCATCTTCTGCGCGTCTTCGGCAGAGACGTGTTCGGCGGCCTTTTCAACGAGCGAAACAATGTCGCCCATGCCCAGGATGCGGTCGGCGATGCGCGAGGGATGGAAATCTTCCAGCGCATCCATCTTTTCGCCGACGCCGATCAGCTTAATCGGCTTGCCGGTCGCCGCGCGCATCGAGAGCGCAGCGCCGCCACGGCCATCGCCGTCGACGCGGGTCATGACGATACCGGTCACATCGAGGCGCCCGTCGAACGAGCGCGCAACATTGATCGCGTCCTGACCCGTGAGAGCGTCGACAACCAGCAGGATTTCGTGCGGGTTGGCGATGTCCTTGATGGCGACCGTTTCGGCCATCAGCTCTTCGTCGATATGGGTGCGGCCCGCAGTATCGAGGATCAGCACGTCATAGCCGCCTAGACGGCCTTCGCGCTCGGCGCGGCGGGCAATCTCGACCGGCGTTTCGCTGACAACGATCGGCAGGGTATCAACACCCACCTGCTCGCCCAGCACACGCAACTGCTCCATGGCAGCGGGGCGGCGGGTATCGAGCGAAGCGAGCAGAACCTTCTTCTTGTTCCGCTCGGTCAGGCGCTTGGCAATCTTGGCCGTCGTCGTGGTCTTACCCGAACCCTGCAGACCCACCATCAGGAGGGTAACCGGCGCCTTGGCATTGAGATCAATCGGGGACGCGGTGGAGCCCAGGACCGAGACCAGCTCGTCATGGACGATCTTGACGACCTGCTGGCCCGGCGTCACCGAGCGGGTGACTTCGGCGCCAACGGCACGATCCTTGACCTGCTCGACAAAGGCCCTGACAACTTCGAGGGATACGTCGGCTTCGATCAGCGCGCGGCGGATTTCGCGCAGAGCTGCATCGACATCGGCGGCGTTGAGCGCCCCGCGGCCACGTAGTCCTTCAAAGATTTTGCCAAGCCGGTCGCTTAAGCTGTCAAACATATTTGGTCCTTTTCGCTCACGGTCGCGTCGCTCGTCCAGTGAGCCATATGGTATCCATCGGGCAAAACGCCAAACCCACCCGCGGGCGCAACGCGCTGGCGGATGGTGGCCTCCGGGATCGGTTTATACCCTTGAGGGGTCCCGGTCGGCTGGTCAGGGACAAAGCCTGATGAATGGGGTGCGTTTAGGGGAAACCCGTCCCGGAGTCAAGGAAGGCGGCCTGTGGCGCGGCTTTGCGGCGCCTCACTCGGCGCGAATAACCGCGTAGCGGATGTGCAGCACACCACCATCGAGCTGTGTCACCGATTGCAGCTTGAGCGCTTTTGCCGGCGTGATCCGGTTATCAAAAGTCGACGGCCCAGGATTGCCATCGGCCACCGGCGACAACATCAGGCTGATTTCGTCGATCAGATCAGCGTCGAGGAAACTGCCATTGATGCCGCCACCGCCCTCGAGCAGCAGCAGCATGATGGCAAATTCATCGGCCAGAATATCGAGCGCCAGAGCCAGATCGAGTTCGGTCGCCCCCGCAAAGATGTAGGAAATCCCGTCTCGCCGCAGCTCGGCCAGATGATCGTCGGACACGCCTTCGGTCAGGATCACGATGAGCGGATCGCCATTGGCGTGGCTGATGTTGAGATGCAGCTTGCCTTCGCGATCCACGGCAATGGCGTAAGGCCCCGACGCTGCGCCGGGCGCTTTCCACGTTTTGCGCGGGAAACGCTCGCTTGTCGTCATTGGTCTGGGCGCGCCTTCGGCAAACTCGGCCATGGTCACGCGGCCAACCAGCCAGGCATCGCCCTTGAGCGCCCGGTGGATGTCCTCATAGGCGTCGTTGAGACCATCGAGCGCTGCGATGGGCCAGTCCTTAGGCACGATCGTGCCATCAATGCTGGACGCCATATGCATGATCACGTGCGGTTTCATGGTCAAAGCTCCCCTTTAGGCCGAATAGTCGGCGTCGCTGACATGCTCCATCCAGGTCACGGCCACCCCGTCGACGGCTTCCTGAATGGCAATATGGGTCATGGCGGTGGTCAGTCCCGCGCCGTGCCAGTGCTTTTCACCGGGCGCGAACCGCACCACGTCGCCGGGGCGGATGTCTTCAACCGGTCCACCCTCGCGCTGCACGCGACCGACGCCAGCGGTGACGATCAGCAATTGCCCGAGGGGATGCGTGTGCCAGGCGGTGCGCGCGCCGGGCTCGAAGGTCACGGCATTGGCGGCGGCGGCCGATGGCGCTTCGGCGGCAAACAGCGGGTCGAGCCGAACCGTGCCACTGAACCACTCGGCAGGCCCCCGGGCGGATGGTTTGCTGCCAGCGCGGGAAATATCCATTTCAAGGCTCTTTCATTGTGGCGTCACTCAACGTGACCGTGGTTCAGATCTATATGTAGGCAGAGAGCCATCCGGAGATAAGACGCGATCAACCTCATGAGGCGGATTTCGCCGCCACTGGCAATTTGTGGTGGCATCGGCCATATAGAAGAAATTCCAAACCAATCTGGGTGAGGCGACCTCGTGAGCGGCGTGCCGTTTATCAAGATGAACGGGCTGGGCAACCAGATCATCGTGGCCGACATGCGCGGCCACGCCGGTCGTGTCACGCCCGCCGCAGCCATTGCCATCAATGGGGCGCCCGGCACCAAGTTCGACCAGATCATGGCCATCCATGATCCGCGTACGCCCGGCACCATCGCCTACGTGCAGATCATCAATTCCGATGGCACGCTGGCGCAGGCCTGCGGCAACGGCATGCGCTGCGTCACCCAATATCTGGCCACCCAGACCGGCGAGACGAGCTTCACCTACGAGACCATTGCCGGCATCCTGTTTGGCGAGCAACTCGACGATGGCCAGTTTACGGTCGACATGGGCACACCAAAGTTTGCCTGGTTCGACATTCCGCTGGCGGAGGAGTTTATCGATACCCGCCAGATCGAACTGCAGATCGGCCCGATCGATGCGCCGATCCTGCACTCGCCATCGGTCGCCTCGATGGGCAATCCGCATGCCACCTTCTGGGTCAATGACGATGTGTGGAGCTTTGCGCTCGACCGCTTCGGTCCCATGCTCGAAAACCACCCCATTTTCCCCGAGCGCGCCAATATTTCCATCGCCCAGGTTCTGGCGCCCGACCGCATCATCCTGCGCACCTGGGAACGCGGCGCGGGCCTGACCGAAGCCTGCGGCACCGCGGCCTGCGCTGCGCTGGTCAATGGCGCCCGCACCCGCCGCACTGCCCGCAAGGCAACCGTCACCCTGCCCGGCGGCAATCTGATCGTTGAATGGCGCGACAATGACCACGTCGCCCTGACTGGCCCGTCCGAACTGGAATGGGCTGGCACCTTTGATCCAGCTACCGGCGCCTGGACGCGCGATGAGGCCGCGGCCTGATGGCTGTCGAAACACTGACATTTGGCTGCCGACTCAACGCCTACGAAGCCGAAGTGATGAAAGCCGAAGCCGAAAAGGCCGGGCTCGATAACGCCATCATCATCAATACCTGCGCCGTCACCACCGAAGCCGTGCGTCAGGGCCGGCAGGCCGTGCGCAAGGCGCGCCGTGACAATCCGGCAGCCCGCATCATTGTCACCGGCTGCGCCGCCCAGATCGAGGCGCGCTCCTTTGGCGATATGGCCGAAGTCGATCTCGTCATCGGCAATGAAGACAAGCTCAAGGCGACCAGCTACGCCCCGATGGTGTTTGGTGCCCCCCTCAATGACAAGGTTCAGGTCAACGACATCATGAGCGTGCGGGAAACCGCTGGTCATCTGATCGAGGGCATGGATGGTCGCGCCCGCGCTTTCGTTCAGGTGCAAAATGGCTGCGACCACCGCTGCACCTTCTGCATCATCCCGTTCGGCCGTGGTCCGTCGCGCTCGGTGCCAATGGGCATGGTGGTGGACCAGGTCAAAAAACTCGTCGCCAACGGCTATAGCGAAATCGTTCTGACCGGGGTCGACATCACCTCCTATGGCCCCGACCTGCCCGGCAGCCCGACCCTCGGCAAGCTGACGCAGGCGATCCTGCGCCACGTGCCCGACCTGCCGCGCCTGCGCATTTCTTCGATCGATTCCATCGAGGCCGATGATGCGCTCTATGACGCCATCGCCAGCGACCGCCGCCTGATGCCGCATCTGCACCTATCGCTGCAGTCGGGCGACGACATGATTCTGAAGCGCATGAAGCGCCGTCATTCGCGCGACGATGCGCTGGCCATTGTCGCCAAGCTGCGCTCGCTGCGCCCCAACATGGTGTTTGGCGTCGATATCATCACCGGCTTTCCCACCGAGACCGATGCGATGTTTGACAGCACGCTGCGTATCGTTGCCGAGGCGGACCTCACCTATCTGCACGTTTTCCCCTATTCGCCGCGCGAAGGCACTCCGGCCGCGCGCATGCCGCAGGTCAGCAAGCACATTGCCAAGCAGCGGGCCGCCATTTTGCGGCAGGCCGGCAATGCGCAGCTCGAAAAACTCTGCAATTCGCGCGTCGGCAAGCTCGAAAACGTGCTGGTCGAACTCAATGGCATCGGCCGCACCGAACAGTTTCTGCCCGTCACCGCGCACGATGCGCAACCGGGCGAACTGGTGACCATGCGGGTGACCGGAGTTGCTGGCGAGGGTCTTGTGGGCAAGACGCTGCAGCAAGCGGCTTGATCGGGGCACGCCCTCGTGGTTCGAGGGTCGCTACGCTCCCACCTCACCATGAGGGCTGCCGGAGCGTTGAATTTAGAGTAGTCCTCATGGTGAGGTGCGCGCTCTTCGCGAGCCTCGAACCACGAGGGCGTGGCAATTGAAGGCAAAAAACATGACCGACAAAAAGCCGGGATTTTTCAAGCGTTTGTTCGGTGTCGACACGCCTGCGCCACCCGAGACGCGCCCACCTGAGCCGGTCGTGACGCCGCCAGAGCCAGTGCTGCCAACGCCAGTGCCCCCGCCTGATGTCGTGCCCGCACCCGAAGATTTCCCCCTGCCCGGCCCGCCCGAAACCACGCCCGACTATGTCGAGGACCTCGAAGAGCAGGCCGCAGCGGTCATCGCGCCAGAACCTGAGCCTGAGCCTGAGCCCGTGGCGGAACCAGTGCCCGAGCCAGAGGCTACAGTTTTCGTGCCGCTCGATCCGCCGGCTGTGGTGGAAGTGCCCGTCGAAGCGCCGCGCCAGAGCTGGTTCACCCGCCTTGCCTCGGGCCTCAAGCGCTCGTCAGACCAGCTGACCGGCTCGATCACCTCGGTTTTCACCAAGCGCAAGCTCGATGCGGCGACACTCGACGAACTCGAGGACGTGCTGATCCAGGCCGATCTGGGCATCGACACGGCCATGGCGATCACCGAAACGCTGCGCCGCGACCGCTTCGACAAGGACGTGTCGGGCGAAGACGTGCGCGCCGTGCTGGCCGCCGAAGTCGAAAAAGTGCTCGGCCCGGTGGCGCGCCCGCTGACCATCGACGCGAGCCAAAAGCCTTTCGTCATCCTGATGATCGGCGTCAACGGCTCGGGCAAGACCACCACCATCGGCAAGCTGGCGCAAAAATTTGCCGCCGAGGGCAAGTCGGTAATGCTGGCGGCCGGCGATACCTTCCGCGCCGCCGCCATCGAGCAATTGCAGGTCTGGGGCCAGCGCACCAATGCTACGGTTATCAGCCGCCCGGCCGGTTCGGACGCCTCGGGCCTCGCTTTTGATGCCGTGACCCAGGCGCGGGCCGAAGGCCGCGATGTGCTGATCATCGACACCGCTGGCCGCTTGCAAAACCGCGACGAGCTGATGAACGAGCTCGAAAAGGTCATCCGCGTCATCAAGAAGGTCGCCCCCACCGCGCCGCACGCAACGATCCTGACGCTGGACGCCACGACCGGGCAGAACGCGCTGAAACAGGTCGAAATCTTCGGCCAGCGCGCTGGTGTGACTGGGCTGGTCATGACCAAGCTAGACGGCACGGCACGCGGCGGCATTCTCGTCGCCATCGCCAAAAAGTTCGGCCTGCCGGTGCATTTCATCGGCGTCGGCGAAAGCGTCGGCGACCTCGAACCTTTTACCGCGAGCGAATTTGCCCGGGCGATTGCGGGTGATTAGCCCAATTCCGAACATGCTTGTGCGCTATTGGCGCCTTGCATGCTGGCGAGCGACGCCTCACATTGCCTGTGTTGCTGAATAGAGATTTGCCATGACCGATAAAGCCGCCGAACCCGAGATCAACTGGAGCGAGCTTCGCCCCCAGCTCATCAAGATGGGCCTCGAGCTCGGTCCGCTGGTGGTGTTTTTCGTCGCCAATGCGCGCTCTGACATTTTTATGGCAACCGCCTGGTTCATGGGCGCGATGATCATTTCGCTGATCCTGACCTGGGTGATCCTCAAAAAGATCGCCGTCATGCCGCTGGTAACCGGCGTCGTGGTGCTGGTCTTCGGCGGCCTGACGCTCTGGCTGCAGGACGACACTTTCATCAAGATCAAGCCGACCATCACCAATGGCCTGTTCGCCGCGGTGTTGCTGGGCGGCCTGCTGTTTGGTCACTCGCTGCTGAAATACGTGTTCGGCGACGTCTACAAACTCCGCCCCGAAGGCTGGAGCAAGCTGACGCTGAACTGGGGCCTGTTCTTTATCGTTCTGGCGGTGATCAACGAGATCCTGTGGCGCAATTTTTCGACCGATATCTGGGTCGCCTTCAAGGTCTGGGGCGTCATGCCGCTAACCGTGATCTTCTCGATCAGCCAGGTCTCGCTGCTGAACAAATATGCGCCGGCCACAGAGCCAGTGCATGTGCCACCGATCGTGGTTGAGAGCTGATCCCTATACCTCTCCCCGAAGGGAGAGGTGAAGAGTGGTCCCGGTATTTACCCAAACACCCCGATTACCGCGCCCTGGATCAACAGCACGCCCAGCAGATGCAGGCTGTCGATGGCGGTCAGCGACCATTTCATGCCTTCATAGCGATGGTTCATGATCATCGAGGTCAGAACGAACCCGAACCACATATGGGCGGCGACGATCATGGCGCTGACGACGGTGACTTCGCCGGCCAGCGCTGGTGTCAGCAGGGCCAGGAAATAGGCCATGATCAGTTCGACCACCACCGACCAGATAAACGGCGTATAGCCCACCCCCAGCTGCTCGCGGGTGCGCCCGAGCGCGGCCAGCCATTGCTTGGACAGGCCCATATACCAGGCCGCCCCAAAGGCGAAGCTGGCGACTGTCGCCAGGATCACGGCCAGCCAATTGACGGCAAAATGTGAGATCATGCTGCGTCCCCTGCGCCAACGGGCGCGAGGAGAGGTTAGCGCTGCTACGTGCTGAGCGGAAGACTATCAGTCGACACCCTCCCCCTTGAGGGGAGGGATCAAGGGAGGGGGTGAGTCACGCGCACCGCACGCTCGTAGAGATCCCCCCACCCTGCTCGATCACGGACTTAGCAAGCTAAGTCCTATCTCGCTTCCCTCCCCTCAAGGGGGAGGGTGGGTGCGGTGGATGCGGGACTATTACAGCCCACCCATCTTGCAGATCAGCGCCCATTCCTCGGCCGACACTTTTGACACGGACAGCCGCGATAGCTTGACCAGTTCCAGTTCGGACAGTTCCGGGGTGGCCTTGACCGTTGCCAGCGTCACCGGCTTGGGCAGGGGCTTGACCGCTTCGACATCGACGCATTCCCAGACGACCTGGCCCTTGGCGTTGAGGTCTGCCGTATCGTCGGGATGGGCGAGGGCGATCACCTTGATGATGCCCACGATCTCCTTGCCGATATTGGAGTGGTAGAAAAACGCCTCGTCGCCCAGCTCCATGGCTTTCATGTTGTTGCGCGCCGCATAGTTGCGCACCCCATGCCACTGCTCGGGTTCGCCGCGTTTGGTCTTGGCCACCATGTCATCGAACGAGAAGACATTGGGCTCGGACTTCATCAACCAATAGGCCATTGCGATCAGGCCTTTGGCGACATGTGATCATAGGCCAGGCGCCACGGCTTGATTTCGATGCTCTCGAAAATGCCGGCATCGACAAACGGATCGGCGTTGAAAATCGCCGTTGCGGCTTCGAGCGTTTCCGCTTCGACCACCACCAGCGACCCTTCGGGCGTGCCGCCGGCATCGAGCAGGGCGCCAGCCAGGCGCAGGGTCTGACCAAGGCTATCGAGATATTGCAAATGCACCGGCCGCGCGGCCAGACGCTTTTCGATAATGCCCGACTTGTCCTTGGCGATCATGGCAAACAGCATGCAATCAATCCTCTCGTTTGAGCGGCCGGGACATCAAACCCGCCACCACTTTAGCAATATCGGCCTGCCCGCTGAGCACGGCCTGCACCGCCTCGACCAGCGGTGCCTCGATCTTGAAACTGCGCGCCAGAGCATCGGCAACCGGCGTCGTGGCGACGCCTTCGGCCAGCTTTGCGCCACTGGCCAGAATAGCCTCGACCGTCTGGCCACGCCCCAGCGCCATGCCGAACTGGTAATTGCGCGACTGCACCGAGGTGCACGTCAGCGTCAGATCGCCCAACCCAGCAAGGCCCGTCAGCGTCGTCGCCGAACCGCCCATGGCCGACACCATGCGCGCCATTTCGGCATAGGCCCTCGCAATCAAAGCCGAGCGGGCCGACGCGCCAAGCCCGGCCCCATCGACCGCGCCACAGGCCAGCGCATAGACATTCTTGAGCGCCCCGGCGATTTCGACGCCAATCCGGTCATCGGCCGCGTAGGGGCGAAAACTCGGGCCAGCCAAAGCGGCGGCGACTGCGGAGGTTTGGTCGGCATCATCGCCCGCCAGCGTCACCGCCGTCGGCCGACCTGCTGCCACATCGGCGGCAAAGCTGGGGCCGGACAAAACGAACGGAATGGCATCGGGTGCCATATCGGCAAGAATTTCGCTTTGGCGATCCAGCGTGCCGGTTTCGAGCCCCTTGGCCGAGAGGATCACCGGCTTACCGGCCAGCAATGCCGGATCGAGCGCACCCAGAGCAGCGCGGCTCGACTGCGCCGGTACGGCCAGAATGATGATGTCGGCTTCGCCCGCTTCAGTCGTTGCGGTCAGGGCCGCATGCAGTTGCTGTTCGCCGAGATAGCGGCGATTGGTGCGGCTGGTATTGATCTCATCGACCTGCGCGGCATCACGCGCCACCAGCGATACCTGACGCCCCGCCATTGCGGCAGCTTGCGCCAATGCCGTGCCCCAGGCGCCACCGCCGATGACGCTGACCCGATCAAATGCCATCTGCGGTCACCTTCATATCATCGAGATCAAGCGGCCAGCGTGGCCGCGCCACGAAGTCGAGGCCATCATGGCCACCCAATGCAAAGCGTTCGGCACCGGCCCAGGCCACCATCGCGCCATTGTCGGTGCAGAGCGCAATCGGCGGCACGATGAGGTCAGCGCCGACAGCGCGGCACAAACCATCGAGCGCTGCAGCAATGCTGCGATTGGCGGCAACGCCACCCGCCACGACCAGCCGCATCGGCTCGTTGGGAAACTCTGCCCTGAACCGCTCCAGCGCCTGGCGCGACCGCACTTCGATAATGGTCGCGACGGTATGCTGGAAGCTGGCCGCGATATCGGCGACATCCTGATTGCTCAGCGGCGCCAGCGCTTCCGCTTGCAGCCGCACCGCGGTCTTGAGGCCGGAGAAGGAAAAATCGAGCCGCTGTTCGCGCAGCAATGGCTTGGGAAATTTAAAGCGCAGCTTGTCGCCACTCTTGGCAATGGCCTCCACTGCCGGACCGCCGGGATGACCAAGCGAGAGCAGCTTGGCCACCTTGTCAAAGGCTTCGCCCAGCGCGTCGTCGATCGTCGTGCCCCAGCGCTCATAGTCGCCGACACCACGCACCAGAACGAACTGGCTATGGCCGCCCGACACCAAAAGCATCAGATAGGGGAACGGCACATTATTGGTCAGCCGCGCCGTCAGCGCATGGGCCTCGAGATGATTGACGGCGATCAGCGGCTTGTCGAGTGCAGCCGCCAGCGCCTTGGCGGTCGTCAGCCCCACCAGCACACCGCCGACCAGGCCGGGACCGGCCGTTGCTGCGATGGCATCGACATCGCCCAGCTTCACATTGGCCTCGCGGCAGGCCTGGGCGATGATATGATCGAGATAAGTCACATGAGCCCGCGCCGCGAGCTCGGGCACCACGCCGCCGAATGCCGCATGTTCATCGAGCTGGGAACGGACCACATTGGACAGAATCGTTGAATTGCCGAATTCATCGCGCACGACGATGGCCGCCGCGGTTTCGTCGCAGCTGGTCTCTATGCCAAGGATGGTGGCTGGCGCTTGCCCGGTCACGACGAACTGGTTACTCCCTGAGGGGCATCGCGCTTAAAATGGGAACCGTTTTTCCGCAGCAGCGACGCGACTAGAATTCGTGCCTCTGCCTACTATAGGACGCAAAGACATTGCAATCGCCACCACCCTTCGCTCGCATCGGAACTCGCGGTAGCCCCCTCGCTCTGGCGCAGGCCAGGCTGGTGCGCAAGCTGCTGAGCCAGGCCCATGGTGTGCCCGAGGACGATATCACCATCGAAGTGATCTCGACCGGCGGCGACCGCACGCAGGCCTCCAATGCCAGCCTGATCGAAATCGGCGGCAAAGGCCTGTTCACCAAGGAAATAGACGAAGCCATGCTGTCGGGCCGCGTCGATATCGGCGTGCATTCATCCAAGGACGTGGCAACGCGCCTGCCCGAGGGCATCAAGCTGGTGGCCTTCCTCGAGCGCGAAGACGTGCGCGACGCCTTCATGTCGGTGAAGGTGCAGAGCCTTGATCACGTTGCGGAGCGCGCCAAGTTCGGCACCTCATCGATCCGCCGCGCCGCGCAGGTTTTGCGGCAGCGCCCTGATCTCGAAATTGTGCCGTTCCGCGGCAATGTCGGTACGCGGTTGCAAAAGCTGCTCGATGGCGTGGCTGACGCAACCATGCTGGCGCAGGCCGGGCTCAATCGCCTTGGCGAAGGCCACCGCGCCACAGCCCTGCTCGATCCCGAAATCTTCATGCCAGCCCCGGCGCAAGGCGCCATCGGCATTGCCGTGCGCAGCGATGACGCGCGCATGGAAGGGCTGATCGCCGCGCTTGACCATCAGCCAACCCACACCGCCATTGCCGCCGAACGCGCTATGCTGGCCGTGCTCGATGGCTCCTGCCGCACACCGGTCGGCGCCCTCAGCCGCCTTGAGAACGGCGTGCTGAGCCTCAAGGGCCAGATCCTCAGCCTTGATGGCAAGACGGCGTTCGATAGCGAGGCCACCGGCAGCGATCCATTGGTCATTGGCCGCCAGGTCGGCGACGACCTGATTGCGCAGGCCGGCACGGAATGGCTGGCGCAATGGGCCGCCACATCATGAAAATGCTGGTGACGCGGCCGGAACCCGATGCACAATCGACGCTGGCGCGTTTGACGGCGCTGGGGATCGACGCCGTCGCCGCGCCTTTGATGGTGCGCCAGACGCTCGACACCAGCCTGCCGCCGCCCGATGGCTTTACTGCCATGGTGCTGACCAGCGCCAATGCCGTCCGCGCCATGACCGATCGCGGCGTGGTCGACCACTATCGCCACCTGCCGGTGTTTGCCGTGGGTGATCGCACGGCGATGGAGGCCAATCAGGCTGGCTTTGCCCGCGTCAGCAGCGCCGCCGGGGCCTTTCAGGACCTGATCAACGCCATGACCATCGCTCGCGTGCCGGGCCCGATCTTTTATCCCGCCGGCAAGCACCAGAGTGCCGATCTTGCCAAGGCGCTGGCGCCGCTGGGCGTCATGGTCGCGACCTCAATGCTCTACGAAATGGTCGCCGTGGATACACTGCCAGAGGCGGTTCTGGCCGGTCTCGGCGGCGATATTACCGCCGTGCTCGCTTATTCTCGGCGGTCGGCGGCGATATTTGCCGATTTGGCAAACGGGCTGGAACGCGAACGACGCAGCCGGGTTGCCATGTTGTGCATGTCCGAAGCGGTGGCAGAACCGCTGCTCGGCGCGCACTTCAATCGCATCAGCCTGGCCGACTGGCCCGACGAAGATGCGATGATGGCGCTGGCTTTGGCTTTTGCCCGCGAGCAAACTGGGCCATGATCGGCCCGAACGAAGAGGATAAAGCTGCGATGGCGGATACCAAGGGCACTCAATCCAAGCCAACCGATCCCAAGACCGGACCGGTCAAGCCGCCCGTCCTCGATCTCAAGGCGCGCGAAACCGTTGCCAAGACGGACGCCAAGGATCAGCCCGCCGCCACCGAGCCCAAGGACAAGCCAGCCGAAACCCGGGCGAGCCAGCCTGCTGCTGCCAAGACCGCCGAAATGCCGAGCTCTTTGCCACCGCCCCCAATTGCGCCTACGCCTGCTGCGCCTGCCAAATCGTCCGGCTTTGCCTTTGGTGCCGCCATCACTGGTGGCGCGATTGGTCTTGTTGCTGCCTATGGACTGGCTTCAGTCGGCCTCTGGCCAACGACACCCGCGCCGGCGCCAGCCGCAGACCCGCGCATTGCCCAGTTTGCCTCCTCGATCCCTGAGCTGGAAACCGTCACCCAGACCACCCAAAGCGAGTTGGCGACGCTCAACCAGCGCATCAGCGCGATCGAATCGGCAGAGCCAGCAGCAACACCAGTCGCCGCGCCTTCCGAGCCGACTGACCTGACCGGCATCGAGACCGAAATCGCCGCTCTGATGACGCGGATGGATACGCTGGCGGCAACGCCGGCTCCAGCGGCCGACACCGCCACGCTCGATGGCCTGCGCAGCGACCTCGCCGCGCTTGGCACAAGGCTGGACGAACTTGGTGCCCGCGTCGGCACGGCAGAAGCGGGTCTGCGCACGCTCGACACCACCATGACCGAGACAACGGCCACGCTCGCCGCGCAGCCCACCGACATTGGCGCCGTGCTGCAGCTCCCGCTGATTCTCTCCGGCTTTGAAACCGCCTTCGCCACCGGTCGTCCCTATGGCACCGAACTGGGTGCGCTGCGCGCTGCAGTGCCGAGTGCGACCATTCCCACCGCCATCGCTAATGCCGCCGAGACCGGCCTCACCCGCCCCGACGTTATTGCCAGCCGCTTTGCCGATGCGCTGCCCGCCATGCTGGCCGGTCGCCCGGCCGATCCGCAGGCCCAGTGGCAGGATGGTGCGCTCGACTGGTTCCGCTCGGCCATCGCCCTGCGCCCGACCGGCGAAATCGAGGGCGATACCCCGGAAGCCATCATGTCGCGTCTCGACGGCGCCATTGCCCGCCGCGATTTCGTGACCGCCGAGAGCCTCTTCGCGTCCCTGCCCGCGCCGATGATCAGCGCTGGGGGTGACCTGCAAAGCCTCGTCAAGACGCAGGCCGATGCCACGCGCTTCCTCGACAGCCTGCGCAACAGCGCCCTTTCCGGTGAGGCCGCCCGATGATCAGACTCGCCTCCTGGATTGTTGGCAGCCTGGTTGTGACCGCACTCGCTGCCTGGCTGATTTCCCTGCCCGGCACCCTGACGCTCGAAGCGGCCGGCTATCGCATGCAGCCCAGCCTCGGCGCCGCGATCTTTATCTTCATCCTGATCGCCATCGTGGTCATCGCCATCTGGGCCATCGTCCGCCGGGTCATTTCTGCGCCGCGGCACATGGCACGTCGCAGCCGTGAACGCCGTCGCGAACAGGGCGTCGAAGCGCTTTCGGACGCCTTTGTGGCGCTGCAGGCTGGCGACCCTGCCCGCGCCCGTTCGCTGGCCCGTGACGCACAGGCCCGCCTGCCAACCAATACCGCAGCGCGTCTGCTCGAAGCACGTGCCGATCTGGCGCTGGGTGACATGCCCGCTGCCCGCGAACATTACCGCGCCCTGATCGCCAGCGAAAAGACCGCCGTCGCCGCCCTCACCGGCCTTTACGATCAGGCCAATGTGCAGAACCGCCCCGACGCGGCGCTGACTTTTGCCCGCAAGGCCTTGGCGCTGGCGCCACAGACCGCATGGGCCGCCAATGCGGTGTTCGATGACCTGACCCGACGCGGCCAATGGGCCGAGGCCGTAGCCATGGTCAACGTGGAAAATGCCACCAGCCGCGAGGACCGCGCCCGCAAGCGTCGTCGTCAGGCGGTAATCGAAACCGCCCGGGCTCGCGAAGCCGAGAACAGCAATCCGCTGACCGCGCTCGACCATGCGCTGACAGCTCTCAAGCTTTTGCCAGACTTCGTGCCGGCCGCCCTGATCGCCGCGCGCATCCACATCAATCGTGGCGAAACCCGCAAGGCGATGAGCCTGCTGCGCCGCATCTGGCGCGCCACCGGCCATCCCGACATTGCCGCACTCTATGCTCACGCCCAGCCCGGCGCATCGGCTGTCGACCGGCTCAAGCGCATGGGCGAAATCATTGATACGCCACCGCCGCACCGCGCCGCCGGCATGGCTTTGGCCCGCGCCGCCATCGACGCCTATGATTGGCCGGCTGCCCGCAGCGCGCTTATCCCCTTTGCCGGGGCCGATGCGACGCAGGGCGTTGCCAGCCTGATGGCCGAAATCGAGGAAGGCCAGAGCGGCGATCAGGGCAAGTCGCGCGAATGGCTGGCCCGCGCCGTCCGCGCCCCGCGCGACCCGGCATGGACCGCGGATGGCCTCGTGAGCGACGAATGGGAGCCCATTTCCCCCATCACCGGCAAGCTCGACGCCTTTGAATGGAAAGTGCCGGTGACCGTCACCGGACGGCTAGCGGAACAGGCTCCGAGCACTCAATTGCCAGCAGAGCTTCCGTTGCCTCTTGCACCGGCCATAAAGCCGACGTAAAAGGCCACCCGTTGCCGCATTAGCTCAGTTGGTAGAGCACATCATTCGTAATGATGGGGTCAGGTGTTCGAGTCACCTATGCGGCACCATTCCTCCCCCTGAAATTGCTGTCGTTTTCTTGCATAACGAGCATCATCAGGCTTGGGGCAGTAGACAACCCTGCCGTGAACGCCATTTGTGTGGAACAGCATGCCAATCGATTTCCGCAGTCACGACACGACCGCCAAGAGCCTGTCCCCGGCCGATCGCCAGAAATACGCGGTCCAAAAGGCTGAGCTGATTAGGGCGCGCGCCGAACAGTCCGCTGCCGACGAGCAGCTGAACCGCTTTTTCTGGCAGTGCTTTGAAGACGACGACGAGGACGAAGGCGACGATCAGTAGCCTTCGGCTCCGACGAGGCGCAGGCGATGGGCCTGCCGGGCTGTGGGGGCGATGGCTTGCACGGCGCTGGCCTGCGTGCCGAAAAGGCTCTCGCGCTCTTCAGGGGTCGACATGAAAAACGGATAGCGCTCGATAATGCGCGGCAGCGTCACTGGCAAATAGGTGGCGTAGAGGCAGACCGGGAAAGCCAGCTCGCCCCAGGTACCTTCGCCGGCCAACTGAGTAGAGCCGAACACGCGCTTGTAGAATGGCGCATGCTCCGGGCGGACCGATGACAGGCAATAGGTCGCCCCGAAATATTCGCTCGCCATCACGCCCGTGCGCAATGTCAGATAGGGCAAGGCCGGGAAGGCCAGGGTCGCATCGCGGTCGGCGGTAAAGCGGCTTGGATCGAGATAGGTCTCACCCTTGTCCAGAATTCCCCCCAGTACATCGGGCCAGATGGTCAGGCTCGGCGAGGTGCGCTGTTCGGGCGTGACGAAATGCAGGCGAATCGAGCTGACCAGTTTGTCGTCGATATAGACGCCAAAGCAGTAGCAGTTCTCCGCCGCGTCATAGGCGTCCCGCGTGATCTCCTGCGAGTTGATCGGAATAAAATCCTCGCGCCGATAAGCCTCGTAACGCAGGCGATAGACCGGGTCGAGCTGCTCATCGACGGATACGCGTCGATACTGAACCCGATCGAGAAGATCGATAAGTGTTAGTGCGAAGCGTGAAGTCGCACCGTTCGATTGGCTAGCCGCACTCATTACCAATGCCCCCGTCGTGGGAGCCATGTTAACCTTTCGTTAGCCATAACTGAATCAGGAAAATGACGCGGCGCGCTGTCGCAGCGCGGTTTAGGTGTATTGCCTAGGGGGAAATTCCCAGTACGCGGAATATCTTAAGGGGCGTTAACCATGCCGACGTTTTGCATGGGGCACCACCTGCCCGGCATTTAGCCGCGAAATCAGCTCGCCAATGTCGCGTTCGGTCAGCGGCCGGCTGAAGAAATAGCCCTGCACCTGCTGCACCTGGGTGTGCTCCAGCATGGCGTTAAGCTGTGCCTCGGTTTCAACGCCCTCGGCGATCACGGTCAGATCCAGATCGCGGCCAAGGCGAGCCACATTGGTCAACAGTCGCAGCGCCCGCGAATCGGTGGCGATCTCGGAGACAAACGAGCGGTCGATCTTGAGCTTGGTGAACGGCAGCGCATTGAGATAGCTCAGCGACGAATAGCCAGTGCCAAAGTCATCGAGCGCAATGGCCACGCCCTTGGCGGCCAGGCTGGTCAGCACGCGATGGGCAATCTCGCGCTCTTCAATGACAGCGGTTTCTGTGACTTCGATCTCAAAGCGCGATGGATCGAGATTGGAGTTCTTGAGCGCCAGATCGACCAGTCGGCACAGATCGATGGCCCGGAAGTCGCGCGCCGAAATATTGACGGCCACGCCCACATCGCCCGGCCACTGGCTGCACTGGGCAGCAGCGCGGTCGATAACCCAGGCGGTGATGTCGGAAATCAGCCCCATCTCTTCGGCGAGCGGAATGAAGGTCGAGGGCGGGATCATCCCCAGTTCAGGGTGGTTCCAGCGCGCCAGCGCTTCACAGGTCTCGACCTTGCGACTGTTGATATCGAGCAGCGGCTGGAAGGCCAGTGTCAGCGCACCAAGCCGGACCGCCTCGCGCAGATCGGCCTTGAGCCGCTGGCGATAGTGATAGTCGATGTCCATCTGGGCGTGGAACACCTGGCTGCGCGCCTTGCCCTCGCCCTTGGCCGAATAGAGCGCCAGATCGGCCTTGGTCATCAGATCGTCAAGACTTTCCTTGGCGATGGTGCTGGTCGCCAGACCCACGCTGATCGTGGCGGTGAGCGTCAGCCCATCGAGCAGGAACGGGTTGGTGAACGCCTTGAGGACCGCAGCCGCATCGGCTTCGGCATGGTTCACATCGCCCACGGCACCGCGATAGATGACAAATTCATCGCCACCCAGTCGCGCCAGAACGGCTTCTGGTGGCAGCGCCTGACGCAGGCGCTTGGAGACCTTCATCAGCAACTCGTCGCCCACGATATGGCCGAACGTGTCGTTGACGTGCTTGAAGTCGTCGATGTCGATCAGCAGCAGTGAAACGAGACGCTCCGGCGCATTGGCAAAGCGGCGCGCATCCATGTCTTCGGTCGCCAGCTCGGTGAAATAGGTCCGATTGGGCAGGCCGGTCAGCGTATCGTGGCGCGCCATGAAATTGATGCGCTCTTCGGAAGCAATGCGATCGCTGATGTCTTCAAACAGCAGCACGCTGCGTTCAAGGCGCGTGCTGACAGTGACTTCGTAATAGGTACCGGCGGCAAGGCAGAGCAGGACTTTGCCCGAATTGCCCTGTGCGACCATGTCGAGCAGGCGGTCGACCGAGGTGCGCGGCAGATGACCATTGGCGCCCAGAGTACCGAGCACGCCGGAGAATTGCATGCCGACGAGCTCGTTGACGCCCAGCAACGTGAACAGACGCACGGCCCGCTCATTGGCAATCGAAATAACGCCGCGTTCATCGAGCATGCAAAGGCCATGCTCAAGCGTGGTCAACGCCATATCGAGTTCGGTGGCAAGGCGCGATGCTTCGACCCGACCATGCACAGCGCTGAGCAAGATCGAGCGCGTATCGGCGGCCAGCTTGCGAAAGCTGGTGAGCATGATGCCCAGCAGCAGCGCCAGAATGATGTGGTAGAAATCGCCATGCAGCGCATAGCCGGCCGAGAGCGGCAGCATGACCAGCGCCATCTGGATGGTGACTAGACGGTCGAGCCCGAAATTGCGCGCGACCAAGCCCACCATAGCGGCCGTGGTCAGGGTTGCGGCGGTCAGTTCGACGAACGGATCGCGCACGAACACCATCGAGATAAAGCACCAGGCGCCATAAACGACGCCAGCAATGGCACCATTAAACACCGCACGGTGTTCCCAGTGTTCGGCGGCATCGGCATCGTCACTATCGATTGCGGCGCGGAGAAAGGCGCGGGCGGTGGCGTAACGCAACAGTCCAACGAGCACGAAGGCGACGGCGATGATCCATAGGGGCAGCGAATCGGTCTTGTAGGCAGACAGGCCTGCGGCGAAAGCCGTGCCAAAAGCGGCAGCCAGCAGCGCACGCCGGTCGCTATAGACCGAACGGATGATCGATACATAGTCGATCGCCGGCATTGTAGTTCGCGCCGAGGTAAACACACACGTCCCCTTATTCGCTCCTATCAGAACCAGTCAGGAATTAAGAACGCCTTGCCGAGGCGCATTAGCGTGCTGTTCGGGCTTTATTCCTAGGAGCAGGGTAAATATGCGCTTAACGGCAAGGGCGTGGATAATGCGCAACGAAACTTGCCATGTTGGTGTCGCTTTATCTCCCTAACAGTGACGGATAATTTTCTGAATGCCAGCAACACAACAGGAGGACGCCATGGTCACCAAATTGAACCGCAAGGAACTGGACGAGGCCCTGGAACACCTCAATGGTTGGGTGCTGGACGAGACGAGGGGCGCCATCGAGCACGTCTTCAAGTTCAAGGATTTTTCCGAAGCCTTCGCCTTCATGAGCCGCGTCGCACTGGCCGCCGAAAAGGCCGGCCACCACCCCGATTGGTCCAACAGTTACAACAGCGTCACCATCTGCCTCTCCACCCACGACGCCGGCGGCATCACCGCCAAGGACACTGCATTGGCCAAAACCATCGACGCCATCCTGGCGTAGGCCCACCTCCCGATCAGTGAAAATTCCGCCCTCCCGGCAAAGCGGCATAAGCGCGACGGCGCGCCATTTCGATCTCGCGCAACACGCTGCGGTCGCGGCTATGTCCTTCAGGTGGCCCCGACTTACCTTCATCGGCTCGGGCAACCACCGCATCGCCGATATCTTGGCCGTGGGAGAGTTCGAGCAGGTCAGGGGTGAGATCGACCATGTCTTCGGCAATGACATGGATGACCAATCCCTCGCGCTGCACCTTGCCCTTGATCGCCAGCATGCGGCTCGACAGCAGGGTTTTGCGCAGCTGGTCGTTTTCGAACAGTTTTGGCCAGACCACGATATTGGCAACGCCGGTTTCGTCTTCCAGCGTGACGAAAATCACCCCGCTGGCCGTGCCCGGCCGTTGCCGCACCAGCACCAATCCGGCCACTTCAATACGCACGTCGGGATCGACCGTGTCCAGATTGGCACTGCGTGTCGTGCCGCGTGCATTGAGCATGGGGCGCAGGAACTGCACCGGGTGCCCCTTGAGCGACAGCGACATGGTGGCATAATCGTGGATCACCTCTTCGCCCGGCGCCATCAGCGGTAAGTCGGCGGACTGATCGAGCGCCGTCTCGACCGGCCCGCTATTCTCGAATAGTGGCAGCGTATCGGCGCCATAGGTGCCGATCAGGCCTTTGACCGCCCACAACGCTTCACGCCGATTAAGACCGAGCGAGGAAAAGGCGTCGGCCCGCGCCAGCTTTTCAAGGCTGGCCACCGGCACACCGGTTCTGAGCCACAAATCGCGCACCGAAGTGTAGCCCGTGCCGCGCTGGGCAACGATTTTTTCGCTATCCTTCTTGGGCAGTCCCTCAACCATGCGTAGGCCTAGACGCAGCGCCTTCTGTGTATGGATATCGGTGGCCATTGCGGCATGTCGCGGCCAGATATGGTCGGCGGCGACATGATCAGTTTCCTCCAGCGCGCAGTCCTCTTCGGACACATTGATGTCGGCCGGCAGCACCTTGACGCCATGCTCGGTGGCGTCTCGCACCAACTGGCTTGGCGCATAAAAGCCCATGGGTTGCGAATTGAGCAGCGCGCAGACAAAGACGTCCGGGTAGTGGCATTTGACCCAGCAGGACGCATAGACCAGCAGGGCAAAGCTCGCCGCGTGGCTCTCGGGAAAGCCATATTCGGCAAAACCCTCGATCTGCGAAAAGCAGCGCTCGGCAAATTCGCGGCTATAGGCCCGCGGATTGTTCATCATGCCATTGATGAACTTGTCGCGGAAAACTCCGATCTTGCCAGTGCGCCGCCAAGCCGCCATGGCGCGGCGCAGGTGATCTGCTTCGCCGGCGGTAAAACCAGCGCCCTTGATCGCCATCTGCATCGCCTGTTCCTGAAACAGCGGAATGCCCAAGGTCTTTTTCAGGACTTGGTCTAGCGGGTCATCGGGATCGGCTTGCCAAGGCTCCTTGCCCTCGCGGCGCCTGAGATAGGGATGCACCATGCCGCCCTGGATCGGACCGGGCCGAACGATGGCGACTTCGATGACGAGATCGTAAAATTCCTTGGGCTTGAGGCGGGGCAGCATGGTCATCTGCGCCCGGCTTTCGATCTGGAATACCCCGATCGTATCGGCCCTATGGGTCATCTCATAGACAGGCTTGGCCCGTTCGGAGTGTTTGTATTCCTCGTTTTGCAGCTCGGCCAATTTGACCTTGCGACCATAGTGCTTGTCCAAAAGGCCAAAGGCGCGCTGCAGGCAGGTCAGCATGCCCAGTGCCAGCACATCGACCTTGAGGATCTTGAGCGCGTCGATATCGTCCTTGTTCCACTCGATGATGGTGCGGCTATCCATGGCCGATTTGCTGATCGGCACGAGGCTTTCGAGCGAATCCCGGGTGATGACAAAGCCGCCTACATGCTGGGACAGATGCCGCGGAAAACCGCGCAACACTTTGACCACCTCAAACATCTGCGCCAGCACCGGATCATCCGGGTTCAGCCCCAGCGTCCTGACCTTGGCCAGATCGACACCCGAGCCCCAGCCCCAATGCAGCTGGTTGAAGGCGGCGACCGTATCGTCGGACACACCAAACACCTTGGCCGCTTCGCGGATGGCACTTTTGGAGCGGTAGGAGATGACGTTGGCGGTCAGGCCCGTGCGCTTTCCGCCATACTTTTTGTAGACATATTGCATCACCTCCTCGCGCCGTTCGTGCTCGAAATCGACGTCGATATCGGGTGGCTCATCGCGTTCGGTGGAGATGAAACGGCCAAACACCAACGTCGCTTTGCGCGGATCGACCTCGGTGATTTCGAGGCAATAGCAGACCGTGGAATTGGCCGCCGACCCGCGCCCCTGACACAAAATGCCAAGGTCGTAGCGGGCATGGCGCACAATATCCTGCACGGTCAGGAAATAGGCGGCATAGCCCTTTTCATCGATGAGTTTGAGTTCATCAAGAATCTGTTCGCCGGTACCCGGCGGCAGCCCTTCGGGAAAACGCATGGCGGCACCCGCCCATGTCAGGCGCTCCAGCGTCTGTTGGGCGGTTTCCCCATTGCCGATGGTTTCCTCGGGATAGTTGTATTCGAGTTGGCCGAGTGAAAATCCGATCCGGTCGGCAAACAGTCGGGTCTGGGCGATGGCATCGGGATGTTCGGCGAACAGCCGCACCATTTCGGACGGCAGCTTGAGATGGCGTTCGGCATTGGCCGACAACAGCCAGCCAGCTTCCTCCAAAGTCGTGTGTTCGCGGATACAGGTGACCACATCCGCGAGAATACGCCGACTTGGCTCGTGATAGAGCACGTCATTGCTGGCGATCATCTGGGCCTGATGCCGTCGGGCGAGGGCCGCCACGCGGTTGAGCCTTGCGCGATCCTGCCCGTCGAGACGCGGCGTGCCAGCAACCCACACCTGCCCGGGAACTGCACGGCTGAGCTGATCGAGAGTTTTCTCGGTCAGGCCCCAATCTGTTTCATCGGGCATCAGGATGAAAAGCTGGCCCTGGGCGTAGTTCTCCGGCGGCCCTTGCTCACCCAATGAAGCACTGCCCGCGCCAAACAGATCAGCGAAATGCAGCACCGGCTTGCCCTTTTCGCCGCGCTGATTGCCGACGGTCAAAAGCTTGCACAGCCGTCCATAGGCGACGCGATTTGTCGGATAGGCGATGATATCGGGCGTGCCATCGACAAAGCAAAGCCGAACACCGACGAGATAACGGAAATGGTCGGGGCGCTTCTCGTGATCGCGCGCCGCCACATAACCACGCACCACGCCGGCAAAGCTATTGCGGTCACACAGCCCAAAAGCGGCCATGCCCAGATGGATCGCTGCCGAAACCAGCTCTTCGGGGTGAGATGCTCCGCGCAGGAAGGAAAAATTGCTGGTGCCGATCAGCTCAACATAATCGGCCACCGGCCTGGGCGGCACGGAGACAGAACGGTTCCGCGGCAGAGCGATGACCTGGCTCATGCGAAAAACCCATGCAGGTACCAGCTTGGCATTGTCTCGCCGCCGTAAAATCCCAAGCGAAACACCCAGAAACGGCGACCGTCCTCGTCTTCGACGCGATAATAGTCGCGCACGCGTCCCTCCGGCTCATGCAAGGGCAGGTCGGGCAGATAAGGCGGGGTGACCGGTTTATCACCGGGTTCAGGTGTCTTGGGTAGGGGTGGGCGCACCAGTTCCAGCCGCTCCGCAAAGCGCCACCACTCCGCTTCGAGCCGTTCCGGCCCCTCGCCCTTGACCAGCCGATAGTGCTGGCGACGCCAGATCATCGACGCGGGCAGGCCATCGGGCACTTCGGCACTGATCGCAACATATTCCGGCGAGGGCAGCAGCCGCAGCGGGCGGACAAGCGGCCGTATAGGCGCCATAACCGGATTGCCGGCCTGAGTTGGAACCAGTCGCGCCGCACGCTCCGGCATCTGGCTGGCCACCATCTGGGTGCGCAACACCGCCATGGGACCCAGACGACTGGCCATGCGATCATTGAGCTGATCGAGATCCTCGGTGCCCTCCTCGTCGGTAAAGGCACCAAGTTGGCTAGCATTGAGCCCGTCAATGGAACTGGCTGCCAGCCGGATCATGTCTATGCCAAAACCCGCATCATATTCGCCCGAAAGCCGCTCGGCCCGATGGGCGAACAGCTTTGCTATGTGATGGGGATCGCGCGTCACCCGGGCCGAATTGACCGACAGCGACATGACCTTGTGGTCGACGCGATAGAGGAACAGGTGAAAGGCCTGTGCGCCCTTGCCCTCCGCCTCAAGCCGATAGCTCAGTTGAATAGCAAGATCATTGGCGCAGGCCAGTACATCGTCGATCAGCCCGATCGGGTCGGCAAAGCGGCGCTCGACATGATATTCGGCTATCGGCAGGCGCGGCGTCATCCGCTCTTTGATGGCACCATAGGCCTGATCGATGCGGGTCAGCAGCGATAGCCCGAACCGGGCCTGTAGCGGCTTGCGCGGCCGCTGACGCAATTGCCCGATGCTCGTCAGCCCCATTTGGGCCAGTGTCGCCACCTGTTGCTCATTGAGCCGAAGGGCCGCGACCGGCAGTGTATCGAGCAATGTGGCAAGGCCGTCCGGCGCAACCACCTGGCTGCGGGCAAAGTGGCTGATCGCCCAGGCCGCACCAATCGTCGGTGCAATGGCGCCAGACACGGTATAGCCCAGCAGGCGCAACCGCGTCAGCAACAGGCGCAGCATCGGCGCCTCGCCGCCAAACAGGTGATCCACCCCGGTTATATCGAGCACAAGGTCGCCAAACCGGCCGACATCCTCCATCACCGCGACCATGGGGCTGGCATTGGAATGCCAGTCGACGAAATCGGCAAAGCCGGCCTCAAGCTGCGGGCGATTGATCTCCTTGGCGACCAGCGCCGGCACCAGAGCCCGCGCATCGGCCAGACTTTGACCAAGCCTGACCCCGGCCTGACCGGATTGGCTATCCAGTGCAACGATCCTGAGGCCGCCCTTGATTTTTTCGTAAAGCGCCAAGGGGGCGGCAAGCGTTGGATCAACCCGTTTCAGGTAGTCGGTGGGCCAGGTTGGCAGGAATAGCACCAGAAAGCGGCGTGGCCGGTCGGACCGGTTGCCCATGTCGAGGAGTGAAGTTTGAAAATCCATTTTCAGTCCATCCGAGCACCCATTCGGCATGCTGTCTGACAAGCGATCCGCGTTCGAGCCGCACCTGCCAGCGCGCCGGGCCGGGTGCCCGATCATCATATTGTTTTCGTCCACTGCGCCCCGGCAGCAGATGCCAGCGCAACTGCGCCGCGCTGCTTTGTCGTTGCGTGCCGTAGCGCAGCAGAAATATCGAACTGCCGGCCTCAGCAGCCCTGAGGCTGAGGCGTCGGCTGGCGGTAAAATCGAGCAGCTTCTGGTGCCCGGCAATGTCGGCGACCACGCCGGCCACCGCCCGACAAGCAATGGCCTCCTCGGCGGCCCAGAGCAGTTCGGCCATGTTGGCCGGACGCACCAGCACCATCGCGCCGGGATCAATGCCGAAATGGCCAAGACCCGGCCCATAGGGCAGACCGAGCTTTTGCGCCTCGTCGGCCAGCTGCAGATAGATCACCGCAATACGCCTTTGCGTCAGCAACCCTCCCATCTGCGCCAGAGCAAAACCAAGGCTTGCCCCGGTATTGCGCCGGTCATCGGTGAACACTTCCTGCAGCAGGCCACCGGCCAGTTTGGGAAAGCGTCCGTCCTCGGCCTCCACCACCACCCGTGCCTCGGCCAGCGCGGGTTTGCGCTCGATATCGGCAATGGTGTCGCGCAGCGCGGCGATGCGCTGGAGGCGGTCGGGGGCGGACATGCGCACCACCTTCTGATGTGAACAAAACAGGAACATGATGACTCCTGATGTTCCCGGAGTCGAGTCCTTTTTGTTGTGTCCCCATCCGTCCTTGTGTGACCCTTCCGCATCAAGCCCGGTCAAGACCGCGTGACAGGGGTCACAGCCCATTCACGGAAATCGGGCAGGCTGCTAACGCTGGATGGCTTGCCTTCCGGCGTGCACCTCATCGCCGTTCAACCCGCTCCAGCAAGGAGGCTTGCGCCATGTTCGAGGCCATTACCCGCCTGTTCAACAAGCCAGAAACCGCCCTGTCCAACAACGACCCCAAGCTGGCCGTCGCTGCGCTGCTGGTGCATCTGGCCGCCGTCGACGGGCAGATGAAGGATGAAGAACGCCAGGCGATCAAAACCGCGCTGATGGATCATTATGACATGGACGAGCCGTCCGTGGACAAGCTGATCAAGGAAGCGGCGCTGCGCGATGCCGAGGCGGTGGATTTTTACAAATTCACCTCGTCGATCACCCAGCTCGAAATGGATGACCGTATCGAAATCATCCGCATGATGTGGCTGGTGGTGTTTGCCGACAAGAACAATCACGAGCTTGAAGACAATCTGGTCTGGCGCATTGCCGAACTGATTGGCGTCTCGAGCCGTGACCGCACCATTTTGCGCAATCAGATCGGCAAGGCCGAAAAGGCCTGATCCGCCCCGCTGCTACCAGGCGGTGAATTTTCCAATCGTTTCGATCTCGTCCTTGTCGCAGTCGAACGTGCCGGATTTATCGGCCGCCTCGCGCGCCAGCACATTGGCATCGGCATTGGCTACCGCGTCCACATAGGCGATGTGGCAGGTATTGCCCTCGACCAGTTGCGTGACGACCAGCACCTTCCCCTTGTCCTCGCCCGTTTCAGGATCGGCGGTGTGATAGCGCACAATGGTCGCCACCGGCATCCAGCGGCCCAGCGCATTGGACAGCCGCCATTCCAGCTTTGCCCCGATAGTGTTGAACGGCGACAGCGTCTGGCCATCGCCCATTTTGGCGCCAAAACCATAGATCAGCGAGTAGCGCAGGTCGCCTTCGGTCACCATCAGGGGATAGCCCTTATAGCCCGGACAGGCCCAGACGACGCCGAAATCGTCGGCGTCGAGCACCAGGCACTCATCGAGATTGATGTCGGTATAGGCGCTGTTAAAGGCGGCATAGGCGGGGGTCGCGAGGCCAAGAACGGCGATGGAAGCGGCGAGCAACAGTTTCATCCGGCATTTCTCCGCAAGGGTGAACCGTTCTGATCGCAAAGCCAGATCGGCAGCAAAATGGGAAACTGGCTTGCCTTTGCGGCCGGTGTTGGGCACAACGCAGCCACTTTATCGTCTCCCCCGATGAACGAGATTTACAGCCAAAATGAACATCGACGCCATCCCAACCGGTAAGAACCCACCCGACGACCTCAATGTCATCATCGAAGTTCCGATGGGCGGCGAGCCGATCAAGTACGAAATCGACAAGGCATCGGGCGCGCTTTTCGTCGACCGCTTCCTCTATACGCCGATGCGTTACCCCGGCAATTACGGCTTCGTGCCCCATACGCTGTGCGGCGACGGCGACCCGCTCGACGTCATCGTGATGAACTCGCGTCCACTGGTGCCCGGCGCCGTGGTGCGCTGCCGCCCGGTCGGCGTGCTGTTTATGGAAGACGATGGTGGCCAGGACGAAAAGATCCTTGCCGTGCCCGTCCAGAAGCTGACCCGCATGTATGATGCCATCAAGGACATCGGCGACATGCAGGAAATCCAGGTCGAACGCGTCAAGCACTTCTTCACCCACTACAAGGATCTCGAGCCCGGCAAGTGGGCCAAGATTTCCCATGTCGGCGGCTATGAGGACGCCAAGAAGGTGATTCTCGACTCCATCGAACTGCACAACAAGTCCAAGTAAGCCAATCTGCGTCGCGCCCTGCCCGTTCATCCGGGCAGCGCGCGGCGCCTGCCTCATCCTCGCCGCATCGGGCCGCCACGATCGGCCAACCGATGACGGAGGCCTTATGAGATTCGCCCTTGCCGCCCTGGCCCTGCTGATGGTCCCCACCATGACCCACGCTCAGGACCGCCTCGACGACGCCACCATCCAGCAGATTTTGGACGACCGCATCGTCCGCGATGAGCAGAGCGTCGGCATTGCCACCGCCATTATCGAAAACGGCCAGACCCGCTTTGTCTCAAGCGGCAGCTTTGGGCTGGACGATCCCCGCAAGATCGACGAGCACACCATTTTTGAAGCGGGCTCGATCACCAAGCTTTTTACCACCCTCATTCTGGCGCAACTGGCGCTTGATGGCAGCGTCGACCTCGATGCGCCCATCGTGCAGTATCTGCCCGAAGGCACCGTGCTGCCCGAATACGACGGCAAGCAGATCACCGCATTTGATCTGGCCACCCATAGTTCGGGTCTGCCCGCCATTCCCACCGACCTGCCCGACAGTCTCGACAACCCCTACAAAAACTATGACGCCAAGGCACTCTATGCCTTTCTGGCCGATTATAAGCTGACCCGGCCGATCGGGGAGAAGTTCCAGTATTCCAATCTCGGCTTTGGCCTGCTTGGGCAAGCGCTGGAGCATGTGACCGGCAAGCCTTATGCCGAACTGGTGGAGCAGCGGATATTTGCGCCCCTCGGCATGACGGAGTCAGCGGTCGGCACGCCACCCGGTCTGGAGGATCGGCTGACACCGGGCCACGACGCCGAGCGCAATGCCGTCAGCAACTGGGATTTTGATGTCTTTGCGCCGACCGGGGCGATCCGCAGCTCGGCCGCCGATCTGGGTAAATTCATCGCCGCCGCCAGCGGCGCCACCCAGACCGACCTCGCGCCCGCCTTTGCCAAAATGCTGGAACGTACGCGTCCCACCGATAGCCCCGGCGGCAAGATCGGACTGGGCTGGATCATCGCGCAGGGCGGCGACGATGCCATCATCTGGCACAACGGCCAAACCAACGGCTATCGCAGCTTCACCGGCTATGACCCGGCCAGCAAAAATGCCGTGGTCGTTTTGTCCAACGTCTCGGGCAATTTCGGCATCGAGGATATCGGCATGCACATCCTCGACCCAAGCCTGCCGATGGCGCAAATCCCGGCGCCGCGCGTCGCCGTCGAAATCGATCCGGCGCTGCTCCAGAACTATGCCGGCACTTATGTGCTTGGCCCCGAATTTACCATGGAAATCACCACTGAGGATAACAAGCTGTTTGCCCAGCTGACCGGGCAGGACCCGTTTGAAGTCTTCCCCGAAAGCGACACCGAATTTTTCTACAAGGTGGTCGATGCGCAGCTGACCTTCGAGACAGGCCCCGATGGCGCGGCCACCGGCCTTGTGCTGCATCAGAACGGTCTCGACATTCCCGGCAGCAAGCGCTGACACCGCTTTCGTGATTTGCGCCCGGGCCTGACCGGGCGCAGCCTCTCCTTTCAACTCGGGAGAGTGATCATGAAAATCTTGCTGATGATCGTCGGCCTCGTCCTGCTGGGCTTTGGCGTGCTGTGGACCCTGCAGGGCGCCAATGTGATGGCGGGCAGCGCCATGTCCGGGCAGAGCCAGTGGCTCTATATCGGCATCTTGGTCGGTCTGGCGGGGATCGCCACACTGTGGTGGACCTATCGCCACCAGAATTAGCGACCCCATCCCATGCGGGCCAGCAGGCGATCCCGCTTGACGAACTGGTGATAAAGCGCCGCGCCGATATGGCCGATCAACAACACGATCAGCAGCCAGGCCAGAATGGCATGGACCGTGAAGGGCGGCGCCAGCTCAAAATTGGGCAGCGGCAACGGCGCTGCGCCAAACAGCTGCAGATTGGCTCCGGTCGAAATCACCGTGGCAAGACCGCTCGACACCAGCACCAAAACGACCACGTAAAGCCCGTAATGCACCACATGGGACGCCAGCGCCTGTGCGCGCGACATGCCCACCTGATCGGCGGGGCGGCGGTCGATAAACACCCACCAGATGATGCGGAACAGCGTCAGCACCCCGATCACGCTGCCCATCACGGCATGGCCGCGTAGCAGCGCAAATTCGGTCTGTGGATCACTCGTATTGCCGGCGGACAGCCCGCTGATCAACATGCCCAGGATCGCCAAAGCGGTCAGCCAGTGGATGGTGATGGCGACGCTACCATAACGGGTTGAACTGCTTTTGAGCGACATGGCGACTCCTTGCGGTACAGCTTCCGAAGTCATATAAATAGCACACTATCTATTTAAATAGCAAGCTATGTATATGGCCCTGACGCGCGAGACTTCCGCCGGCTACATGACCAACTGGGCGGCCCGCCTGTTCACCCACCAACTGGAGCGGCGCCTGACGCCGAGTGGCATTGCGCCCGCCTATATGCCGGTAATCTTTGCCCTGGCCGATGGCAGCAGCATGACACAAAAAGAGCTGGCGCATCGCGCCGCCGTCGAACAACCCACCATGGCCGCAACCCTCAAGCGCATGGAACGCGACGGCATGATAACCCGCCGCACCGCGCCCGAGGACAAGCGCAGCGCGCTGGTGGCGCTGACGCCGCTGGCCCTGGGCAAGGTGGCAACGGTCGAGGCGGTCGTGGCCGGCATCAACGCTCTGGCGCTCGCCCCGCTACAGCTTGGCGAGCGCGCCCAGTTCTTGCGCCTGATGCAGCGCGTGATCGACGGGTTGCAGTCCCATGAGGACGCCGCCCACCACCGCTAGACCTCAGTCGGGGCGCTTGGCGTAGGTGGCCACGATATTGCCCTTGCTGGTCTGCTGGCTGGATTTGAGCACCAGCCGGGTGCGCGGATCATCGGGCAGGAACAGGTGCCGTCCCCTGCCGCCAATCACAGGGTGAATGATCAGCGTCATCTCATCCATCAGCCCGGCCAGCAGCAATTGGCGCACCAGCGACATGCCGCCCATGGCCGCAATCGTGCCGCCCTGCTGCGCCTTGAGATCGGTCACAAAGCTGGTCAGATCACCATCGATCAAAGTGGCATTGCTCCAGGCCAGTGGCCCGCTCAGCGTGTCGGAGGCGACAAATTTGGGCACATTATTGATGAAGCCCGCGAAATCGCCGTCCTGGGTGGCATTGGGCCAATAGCTCGCCCACTGCTCATAACCGACGCGGCCCATCAGCACCGTATCGACATCGGCCATGGTGGCGCCGAGCAGCGCACCCAATTCGGCGTCAAAACTGTCGTATTGAAACTCGTTGGGCGCTTCGGCAACGCCATCAATCGAATAGAACAGTCCGGCTGTGACATTACGCATAGGCTTCTCCCAAATATTTCGACCGCGGCGCGCGGGCCATCTGACAACACGACGAATGGCAGGGGAAGTGTTCGACATTGCGGCGCAACAATTTTGTTTCGCCCATGCTGAATGCCCGGTGAGCCAATGGCTTCCGGGTGACAACGAGCGGAGCCCCGAGGCGGCTTTCGCCTCTGGTAAGATAAAAAAGTGAGACGCAAACCGCCTCGGGGCGCCGGGTCTTTACTCGGAAGGCGGATTGCCGCCGGGCATCGGCCGTAGCCCATGCCCCAACGCGCATCCACACAGCCCAGGGCGAAGCGCGACCTTCCCCCTCCCGGCAGTCTTGCCGGACACCGGTCGCTGCAGCGCCGCTCGTATCCCGGAAAGATGGGGGCCAGTATGGAGCAGCTTTTGCCCGCGAGGATAAGATCGTATTTTAGTTCTGGCGCGGCGGCTGCTCCAGCTGCGCCCGCAGCGCCGCAACATCGCCGCGCAACGCCTTGAGCTCGCCCAGCACCAGCGCACTTTCATTCTGCAGCGCCTGCCGGTCGGCGGAAGCTGTGGCCTCGGTCTCCTCCTGCATGGCCGAAACGATGACACCGATAAACAGGTTGAGCACCGCATAGGTCGAGAGCAGCAGGAACGGGATGAAAAACAGCCAGGCCAACGGATAGGTTTCCATGATCGGCCGCACGATCCCCGACGACCAGGAATCGAGCGTCATCATCTGGAACAGCGTATAAAACGAGGCTGAAAGACTGCCGAACCAGTCCGGATGGCTGGCGCCAAACAGGTTCGTGGCCATCACCGCCGCCACGTAAAACAGCATCAGCATCAACACCATGATCGAGCCCATGCCCGGCAGCGCGGCGATCAACCCGCCCACCACCCGGCGCAGCGACGGCATCACCGAAATCAGCCGCAGGATGCGCAAAATCCGCAAGGCGCGCAGCACCTGGAACGGCCCCGAGGCGGGAATGAGCGCCACGACCACAATGCTGAGATCAAACAGGCTCCACGGATCGCGGAAGAAGCGCGGCCCGAAGGCATAGATGCGCAGGGTGATCTCGACGACGAAAATGCCCAGGATCGCCATATCCAGCGCCTTCAGCAACGGCCCGAACCGCGCCACCATCCCCGCATCGGTCTCAAGCCCCAGCACGATGGAATTGACCAGGATCACCCCAATGATCACCCGCTCCCACTGGCTTGAACTCAAGATTCCCACGAGTTTCTGACGCATAGACCGGCCCCCTGCTGTTGCGGGGAGGCAAAGGGCAAAGCAGGGGATTCGTCAACCGGCGTGTTTTTGGGGGGGTGGGGAGGTTCTGGAGCAAACCACGGGCTCCCGTCGCCCCGTTGCGGGCTTGCAGCCATTCCGCAGGGCAAATCGCTCCAATGGAGCGCCCTGAGGTGAACTCCTAAGGTCCATTTCCCCACCGGGTCATTCCGGCGCAGGCCGGAATCCATGCTGAAGGTCATCCACGGTCTGGATGTTGCGGCCCGAGCGGCCAAGCCCACGTGAGGCACTGGCTTGGCACGTAGCAGTGGCATAGATGTTCCATTCTTATGCAATTTGCATATGCACCAGTAACAGAGGTTTCTTTTATGAGACCACTTTCTTACGTTCGCTTGTCAAATTTTGATTTGCAGATTTTTTGCGCCTTCGGGCCGCCTACAGAAGTACAGTACTGGGGACTATTATGAGCGTCGTTTACACTGTGGGATACGAAGGAACCGACATAGATCAGTTCGTTGCGACCCTCAAAGCAGTGGGCGTGCGCCGGCTTGCTGATGTCAGAGCGATCGCCCTCTCCCGGAAAAAGGGTTTCTCCAAAAAATCGCTTTCAGCGAGGCTCGAAGCCGAAGGTATTGAATACATTCACTACGTCGATCTTGGCGATCCAAAGCCAGGCAGAGAAGCAGCTCGAGCTGGCTTGTTTGATGAATTTCGTTCGATATACTCAACTCATCTAAATTCAACTGCCGCAAGGGCGGCACTTGAGCTTTTGGTAGTTGCTGCTGGAGAAAAGCCTACGTGCTTGCTATGCTTCGAACGCGATCCAAAAACATGCCACCGATCGCTGGTTGCGCAAGCTATGCAAGATTTCGAAACTCTTCATTTGTTTGCAGATGATCCCCAGCGATACATCCGGAACGCTGCAAAAATGCCGAGTTACCATACTCGTGAAGGCGTTGCCGCAGCGTAGCGCCAAGCACGGCGAGACGGTCTGTTGCGCTGGTGTAACTCCCGAAGGCTATTTTAAGCGACTATACCCAGTTCGGTTTAGACATCTGAAAGAAGGAAATGCGTTCAAGAGATGGGATTTTGTAGATTTCAGCTATGGACCTCCACCTCACGACAATAGGCGCGAGAGCTGTCGCGTATATGAGGACAGCATTTCTGTGGGCAAAGAGATGCCTAAGTCGGAACGCTCCAAGCTATTAAATCCACTTGTTATGCCTTCGGTCGAGCAGGCGGCGGCGAGAGGTAATTCGTTAGCGCTGGTCCGCCCGAAACTTCCAAAATTTATCTATAAGAAGAAGACCGTCGATCAACTGGAAGAAGAGCGCGCATCTTACAAACTTGCGGCTGCTCAGACTTCTTTCTTCGACGAAGACCTAGCGGCCCTCGAACCAACACCGTACGAATTTCGGTTCAAATTCCAAGACGCAGACAGCGCGCACAACTTTTCAAACGGTGATTGGGAAGCGCACGCTATGTATTTTGCTGGCCGGAAACGCGGCATGTCAGAAGCGGAGGTACTCGATTGGATGGACCACACATTCAATGTGGAGTACCCGCAGCGTGGGATGTTATTCGCGGTCGGAAATCAGGCTAAAAGACCCCAAACGTGGCAGCTACTTGGCGTTCTGAGAGTGGATGCAACTGAGCAAGAGGCTTTTAATTTTTGATCTGTTGAATTGAAGAAAGGCCCGGAGTTTGCTCCGGGCCTTCTTGTTTTTCGACCGACCAAGGCCCCCTCACCCGGCGCTGCGCGCCGACCTCTCCCCCGAAGGGAGAGGTGAAGGAAGGGATGCCGCGTTAACCGAGGTGCGCCAATACCGCCAAGAGCAGCAGCGCCACGATATTGGTGATCTTGATCATGGGGTTCACGGCAGGGCCTGCCGTGTCCTTGTAGGGGTCGCCGACGGTGTCGCCGGTGACGGAGGCTTTGTGGGCGTCGCTGCCCTTGTGGTGGACGACGCCGTGGCTGTCGGTGAAACCATCTTCAAAGCTCTTTTTGGCGTTATCCCAGGCGCCGCCGCCGGCGGTCATCGAGATGGCGACAAACAGCCCGGTGACGATGACGCCCATCAGCATGGCGCCGAGCGCCGAAAAGCCTGCGGCGGGACCGGCGATCCAGTTGATCAGGAAGAACACCACGATGGGCGACAGCACCGGCAGCAGCGAAGGCACGATCATTTCGCGAATGGCAGCCTTGGTCAGCATATCGACGGCCCGCGCATAGTCGGGCTTGGACGTGCCGGCCATAATGCCGGGATCGGCCTTGAACTGACGACGAACCTCGACCACCACTGACTGGGCAGCGCGGCCCACGGCGGTCATCGACATGCCACCAAAGAGGAACGGCAGCAGGCCACCAAACAGCAGACCCACCACGACATAAGGGTCGGCCAGCGAGAAGGTGAGCGTGCCCATGCCCTTAAAGATGGCCGGAGCGTCGGGCAGGTTGGCAAAGTAGATCAGGTCCTGCGTATAGGCGGCAAACAGCACCAATGCGCCCAGACCCGCCGAACCGATGGCATAGCCCTTGGTGACGGCCTTGGTGGTATTGCCCACCGCGTCGAGCGCGTCGGTATTGTGCCGCACCGATGCATCGAGCCCGGCCATTTCGGCAATGCCGCCGGCATTGTCGGTGACGGGACCGAACGCGTCGAGCGCCACGACGATACCGGCAAGCGCCAGCATGGTCGCCACGGCAAAGGCGATGCCGAACAGGCCCGCCAGATTATAGGTGACGATAATGCCGGCAATGATGACCAGAGCCGGCAGGGCTGTCGATTCCAGCGAGACGGCGAGGCCCTGGATGACGTTGGTGCCATGGCCGGTGACCGAGGCTTCGGCGATGGAATTGACCGGGCGCCGATTGGTGCCGGTGTAATATTCGGTGATGACGATGATCAGCCCGGTAATCACCAGACCCGCTGCGCCGCACCAGAACAGGCTCCATGGGGTAAACGTCTTGTCGGTGGCCGCAATGACGACATTGAGATCGCCAAACACCAGCCACAGCACCGGCAGCAGCACGATCAGCGACAGCACGCCGGTGGCGATAATGCCCTTGTAGAGCGCGCCCATGATGTTGTTGGAGGCGCCGAGCTTGACGAAATAGGTGCCGATGATCGAGGTGACGACGCAGGCGCCGCCAATGGCCAGCGGCAGCACCATGCCGATCAGCTTGAACTGTTCGGGCAGGATGATGGCGGCCAGCACCATGGTGGCAACGATGGTGACCACATAGGTTTCAAACAGATCAGCCGCCATGCCGGCACAGTCGCCGACATTGTCGCCCACGTTATCGGCAATAGTGGCCGGGTTACGCGGATCGTCTTCGGGAATACCGGCTTCGACCTTGCCCACCATATCGCCGCCGACATCGGCACCCTTGGTGAAGATGCCGCCGCCGAGACGGGCAAAGATCGAGATCAGCGAGGCGCCAAACGACAGCGCTACCAGCGCATCGATCACGGTGCGGCTGGTGGGGGCAAAGCCGAGGAACTGGGTCAGCACGATGAAATAGAGCGTGACGCCGAGCAGGCCCAGCCCCGCCACCAGCATGCCGGTGACCGCGCCCGACTTGAAGGCCAGATCGAGCCCCCTGGCGAGCGAGCCGATGGCCGCCTGTGCCACGCGGACATTGGCCCGCACCGACACGTTCATGCCGATAAAGCCGGCCGCGCCACTCAGCACCGCGCCGAGCAGGAAGCCGATGGCGGCATAAATGCCGAGCAGGAAATAGGCCGCGATCAGGATCACGACGCCCACGATGGCGATCGTGGTGTATTGCCGCTTGAGATAGGCCGATGCACCCTCACGCACCGCCGCCGAAATCTCCTGCATCCGCGCCGAGCCGGCATCAGCCGCCAGCAATTGCCGCGTGGTGATCACGCCATAAACGATAGACAGACCGCCACACACGACGATCAGCCAAAGTGCCAAAGTCATAGAATAGTCCCTCTAGATTGCCTCCAGGGGATCCACGCAAACCGTGGCGGGTCTCCTCCAACCCGTCGCGGGCTGCTCTCGTCGGAGCCCCCTCCAGCGCCGAGATTAGCGCGATTGCCTGGTTAAGCAATGGAAAATGCGTTGTTTTGTCGCAGGAGGGGGCAGAGGTGTTTCAGGCGGCGTAGCGGGCTGCCGGACGGGCCAGCGAGAGGAATGGCTGTAGCGCTGTGCGCGCACTGGCCCATGTGTCATAGGCCGAAACCGCTTCGAGCGAGGGAATGGTCACGAGTTCGCGGCGGTCAAACCCGGTCAGGGCCGCATCGACCAGATCGGCGGTTTCCATGACGGCTTCGGGCGGCAGATTGGCACCACCGGCAATCATCGGCGTGCGCGTATAGCCGGGCAACACGGCCTGCACCTGCACGCCGTTTGGCGACAGTTCGAGATCGAGCGACAGGGTGAGATTGAGCACATAGGCCTTGGACGCGCCATAAGCGGCGGTGCGCGGCGTATCGAGGAACGCCATGGCCGAGGCGAGATTGATGATGCCACCGCGCTTGCGGGCAGAAAAGGCGGCCCCAGCGGCCGCGGCCAGCCGGGTCAGCGCCACGACATTGACGGTCAGCATATCGGTGAGGGCGTCGGCAGCAACTTCAGTCAGCGGACCGTTGGCGGCAAGGCCGGCATTGTTGACCAACAGCGTCAGGCTCGCATCGTCGCGCAACCGCGCTTCGACGGCAGCAATGCCGGCGCTATCGGCCAGATCGGCCACCAGCACATCGACGCGACGGTCGGTCTGGGCGGTGAGGCTTTCGGCCAGCAGCGTCAGGTTGGCGGCGTTGCGGCCAACCAGCACCAGATCATAGCCGCGCTGGGCCAGCTTTTCGGCATAGACCGCGCCAATGCCGGACGATGCGCCGGTGACCAATGCTGTGCCGGGGAGAAGGGGGGACGTCATCATACACTCCATAAATCAGAGCGGGCTCGCGTCCCGCTTTGTTTATATGATGATCGTAATTTATAACGGCAAGGTCTCAGCGCGAATTTGTTCGGGCGGCTTTTCCAGCTGCTGCAAGCAGGTCTTTTGAGAGTTCCGGGGTGACCACCGTGCGCGACAGGATCAGCCCACCGATCAGCGTCGACAGCGCGCCCATGGCCTGTTCGCGGCGGTCGGCCTCGGTTGTGCCCGACATCATTGGCAGCAGCAGGTCGAGATAGCCTTCCACCCCGCCCTCAAAGCTGGCCTTGAGCTTGTCGCTGCCGCGCGCTGCATCGCTGGCCAGCGCCGCCAGCACGCAGCCATCGGCAAGGTCATCGCGATGGGTGGCCGACAGATAGACATCGACGAGATCATCGAGCGGTTGCGGCGCGTCGGTCACCCGCGCCTTGAGGCGTTCGGTGGTCTGGAGCAGCGCATGGGTCGCCGCCTCTGCCGCCAGATCATCCTTGGAGCCGAAATTGGCGTAGAACCCGCCATGGGTGAGGCCGGCCGCCTTCATCAGATCGGCAACGCCAATGCCGTCAAAGCCATGCGCGCGGAACTGCTCGCCGGCCACGTCAACGACATGGGCGCGGTTCTTGCTGGCCTGTTCGCGGGACACTTTCATGGCAAGGCTCCTCAATGATGCTACCCATCATATAAGAGATCCCGGCCGTCACTGTAAGATCGTCAGATCCGGTTCGCCGACAATGGCGATGGTTTTGAGCCGGGCGGTTTCGCCGCTGACGACGCTGACCGCCGATTTGGGCACGCCCAGCGCCTTGGCCAGCAGCGCCACCACCGCCGCATTGGCCTTCCCCTTGTCGGGCACCGCCTTGACGCGCAGCCGCAGCACGGCAGTGCCATCGTCGCGGGTTTCAACGCCCTCGATGACATCGCGGCCCGCATTGGGGGTGACCCGAACAAAAAGGCTCAGCCCCGTGGGGCTGAGCCCATAGCAGGCGCTCATGCTGCCAATACCTTAAGGCATGTAGGCATAGCCATAGCGCACGATGAGCTGCTGGATAAAGAAGATTCCCAGGAACAGGATGATCGGCGAAATATCGAGCCCCGAGAAATTCGGCATGACCCGGCGGATCGGATTGAGCAGCGGCTCGGTCAACTGATTGACGATGCGCCACACGGCGGCAACGAACTGGTTGCGCGTGTTAATCACATTGAACGAGATCAGCCAGCTCATGATGATCATGATCAGCAGAACCCACCAATAGAGCTGGAGGATGACCATGATCACGTCGAGTACGGCCTTCATTGCAGTCTCCCTATTTGCGCTGATTTATCTAATGGCTGACGCGCCCGGCGGCAAGGGCGGCCTATAGACATGAGGGCCCCGCTCCGGTCGCACGGAACGAGGCCCCAATGACTGACATCCGGGACGCAATACAAACTCCGGACACCGACATCATTGCAACTGCCGTGCCAAGTGGGGGTGTGCCGGAAATCGGGCGGCAGAGATTAAGGTGTCGTGAATTTTCGCGTTTTGCGAGGCTGGGCTGCATCGCAGAATGCGAGGGGCGTTGCATTTTGCGAGACGAGCATCGGCTCCGTCGTCCCCTCTCCCCTGAGGGGAGAGGGTCAGGGTGAGGGGTTCAGAGCTTGTGGGAGTCTCGGTGTCGCCACCAGCATTGAACCCCTCACCCGCCGCTTCGCGTCGACCTCTCCCCTCAGGGGCGAGGTGAAAAAGAGGCGATCAAACCTTGGCCTTGCTCGGCTTCCAGAACGCGACCTTGAGCAGGTAGAGCACGATGACCAAGCCCAGAACGATATAGCTCAGCGGGTCGAGCACGACTTCGATCATCTCGTAGTGTTCGTGAAGGATATAGCCGGCCATGGTGAGGAAGATGTTCCAGATCAGGGCGCCGGTGGTCGAGGCGGCGAGGAACACGGGCAGGCTCATGCGCGACAGGCCTGCCGGAATGGAAATCAGCGTGCGGATCAGCGGGATCAGGCGGCCGAACAGCACGATGATGGGCCCGAAACGGGTGAACCAGCCGACGGCCAGGTCGATTTCGTCGGCATTGAAAGCCATGACGCGACCAAAGCGGTCGGCGAGGTAGCGGACACGGTCGAGCCCGAACAGGCGACCGGCATAATACCAAGGCAACATGCCCACTACGGCGCCGATGGTGGCGGCAGCCAGCACGCCGAAGAGGTTGAGATCACCATTGGCGGCGGCATAGCCGGCAAACGGGATGATCAGCTCGGACGGGATCGGGGGGAAAATCGATTCCGCCAGCATGACGAGAAAGATACCCAGATAGCCGAGTTCGGAAATGGTCTGGATAATCCAATCAGTCATGCGGTCATTCTCCTTGTGCGTTTGTCGGCAACATGGCGATCAAACCCCAACAAAGAGTAAGGGCCCCGACGTTTCCGTGGGGCCCTTTGATATTATGCGGACTTCGAGGCGCGGCTCATGCGCTTGCGATCATTTGGATCGAGCCACATCTTGCGCAGGCGGATCGACTTGGGGGTCACTTCCACATACTCGTCATCGGCGATGTAGCCGATCGACTGCTCGAGGGTCAGCTTCTTTGGCGTGGTCAGGCGAACCGCTTCGTCCTTGGACGTGGTGCGGATGTTGGTCAGCTGCTTGCCCTTGAGCGCGTTCACTTCAAGGTCGTTTTCGCGGCTGTGCTCGCCGATGATCATGCCTTCATAGATGTCGACGCCAGCGTCGATCATGATCGGGCCGCGATCTTCCAGGTTCCACAGCGCGAAAGCAACGGACTGGCCGGTGCCGTTCGAGATCAGAACGCCGGTACGACGGCTGGCCAGCTCACCCTTGAACGGGGCAAAGTCGTGGAACAGACGGTTGAAGATGGCGGTGCCGCGCGTATCGCTCAGCAGTTCAGCCTGGTAGCCGATTAGCGAACGGGTTGGCACGAGCAGGCGGATACGGGTACGGCCAACGCCGGACGGGCGCATGTCGGTGAGTTCACCCTTGCGCTCGGTCAGCTTCTGCACGACCGCGCCGGTGTGCTCGTCATCAACGTCGATGATGACTTCTTCGATTGGCTCGAGCTTGACGCCGTTCTCTTCCTTGAACAGCACCTTCGGACGACCGATGGTGAGCTCAAAGCCTTCGCGGCGCATGTTTTCGATCAGAACCGCGAGCTGCAATTCGCCACGGCCAGCCACGTCATAGGAGTCGTTGTCGTCGCCTGGCGTCACCTTGATGGCGACGTTGCCTTCGGCTTCGCGCATCAGGCGTTCACGGATAACGCGCGACTGCACCTTGTCGCCTTCGCGACCGGCCAGCGGGCCGTCATTGATGCGGAAGGTCACCGACAGGGTTGGCGGATCAATCGGCTTGGATGGGATTGGGGTCATGTTCTGTGGCACCGAAATGGTGTCGGCCACAGTGGTGGTTTCAAGACCTGCAATAGCGACGATGTCGCCCGCCACGCCTTCGTCAATCGGGGTACGCTCAAGGCCACGGAAGGCCAGAACCTTGGAGACGCGGCCCTTTTCGACGATCTTGCCATCACGGTTGAGCGTGTGGATCGCTTCGCCGGCCTTGACCGAACCGGAGAAAATGCGGCCGGTCAGAATACGACCGAGGAAAGGATTGCGCTCGATGGTGGTGACCAGCATGCGGAACGGGCCGGTTTCGACCTTTGGCTCTGGAACGTGCTCGATGACCTTGTCCAGCAGTGGTGCCAGGCTTTCGCGCGCGCCATCGGGCTCATTGGCCATCCAGCCGAGCTTGGCAGCGCCGTACAGCACTGGGAAGTCGAGCTGTTCCGGGGTCGCGTCGAGCGCGATGAACAGGTCAAAGATTTCTTCGAGAACTTCGAGGTGACGCTCGTCGGACTTGTCGATCTTGTTAATCGCAACGATGGGACGAAGGCCCTGGGCCAAAGCCTTACCAAGCACGAACTTGGTCTGAGGCATCGGGCCTTCGGCCGCGTCGACCAGCAGAACCACACCGTCAACCATCGACAGGATGCGCTCGACTTCACCGCCGAAGTCGGCGTGGCCGGGGGTGTCGACGATATTGATGCGGGTGTCTTTCCAAAGCAGCGACGTGACCTTGGCCAGAATGGTGATGCCGCGCTCGCGCTCGATATCGTTGCTGTCCATGGCGCGTTCTTCAACGCGTTCATTTTCACGGAAGGAGCCGGACTGCTTGAGCAGCACGTCGATCAGCGTGGTCTTGCCGTGGTCAACGTGGGCGATAATGGCGATATTGCGCAAGGACATAAGGGATAGTGCCTCTGGTGGCATGATCCCAAAAAAAGGCCCCGGAAGTGGTTCGGAGCGCGGCTTGGCTGAAATCATGCGGAAACATGAACGCCAGCCGCAATAGGGGCAGGCTGGCGCATTTGCGCGGCTATTACAGCATCAAAGCCAAATCGACAAGCGCCCGAGACGCAGAGGTGGGTTGCAAAGCCACGATTGTGTCGCGTTTGGTTACTCGCTGGCGCGCCGAAATACCCACGATTAGCAAAAAAACGCAATCGCCGCGTCCCCGGAGAGAACGCGGCGATCACACACACAACCTGGGAGGCGAACCACAGGTCGATTAGAGGGATCAGGCGAGGAACGGCGTCGCGGCAGCGAGCACGGCGCTCTTGCTCAGTGGCTTGTCAAAGGCACTGTCCCAGCCGATCTTGAGGCCGATGCGGCGGACTTCGGCAGCGTGGCGGGCTTCGACCGAATGGATCTGCAGCGCCACGGTGAGGATTTCGCCCGAGCCGATCAGATTGCCGGCCTGGCCCTTGTAAGCAGCCACACCCAGATCTTCGAACGTCTGGCTGAGGGCCAGGAACGTGTCGAAGTTGGAGAACACGTCGGCATATTTGCCACCGGCGGTAAAATCGACGGCAGGCGCCGCGACCGCTGCCGAACCGAGCACGCCCTTGAGCAGTTTGACATGGGCGTCTTCGTGCTGGCCGATGGTCTTGAACACAGTGCGATATTTCGACGGGATCAGGCCACGCGCCTTGTTGCCCTGCGCATAGAACGCGGCTTCAAGATATTCGAGGGTCAGCGCGAAATTGAGCACATCCTCGATCTTTTTGGGCAGCGACTGGCCAAAGGCCTGGTTGGAGGCCAGCGCCAGCACCAGCGGCGCGCTGGTCAGAATACCGGCGGCCTTGGCGTATTTGGTGAAGATGTCGCGACGGCTGGCCACGATGGTATCGGCCAGTTCGGGTTCGATATCGTGCAGAATGGGGTTCTGGTTGGTCATGATGACGATCCTTACGGCAGGGTTGCAGCGGTGACGGGCGTCACGATGAACGGCGCGGCGGCCTTGAGCACCTTGGACGGCAGCAAAGCGCCATCGAGGCCCTTGGCATCGACATTGCCGCGACCGACGGACTCGGCGCTGTAAGGCCGGATCAGATCGGCAATGGCGGCAGCATGGCGCGCTTCGATTGACACAATCGAGCCGGCGGCAACCAGATAGGCGGGGTTGGAAATCAGCTGGCCGGCGCCATTATAGGCGGCGACGCCAAGGTTTTCGAACACATCGGCCGTGCCCAGCACGCTGCTGCGGCTGGAGAAGTTGACGGCCGAGAAATCGACTTCAAGGCCGGGGATGGCATTGCGGCCAAGGGCCTTCTTGAGGAAGTCGCGATGGGCGATCTCGTGGTCGCGGATTTGCGTCAGGATGACCTGATCATTGGGCTCCATGCGGTTGAAGGGGGTTTTCAGCACCTGCGTGTAGAAAGCCGCCTCCAGCTGCTCGAGCGCATAGGCGTAATTGAGAACGCCGATATCGCCGTCGCCGAGTTCGGCACCAAGCGCCGCCGAAATACCGAAATTGGGCAGAAGCGAGCCTGCAACGGCAATGGTGGCGCCAGCGCCAGTCCATTTTAGCAGGTGACGCCGGGATAGGCTGAACGTGCTGGTCATGGTCGAATTCTCCCGTGGAGCTGTGCAACTAAGCAAAGCTACGGGATCGCCCGCCGGCAGGTTTCGGTCAGAACAGAGGCTTATGTGACAATGTGCGCGAAACTAAACCCGCGCCAGAACCGTACGCCCGCGTCAGGAGGCTTTTTTCTGGTTGAGGTGCGATTTGACGGCATCGGAATGCAGCAGATGCGCCAGAGCCGCTGGTGGCAGCGGCGGCGAGAACAGGAACCCCTGCACTTCCGAAGCGCCCTGCGCCCGCACCATATCGAGCTGTTCTTGGGTTTCGACGCCCTCGGCGGTCGTCGACATGCCCAGCGACTGACCCAGACCAATGACGGCCTTGATGATAGCCTGGCTATCCACCCGGCTGGTCAGATCGCGCATGAAGGAGCGGTCAATCTTGATCTTGTCGAAGGGGAAGCTTCGCAGATAGCTCAGCGATGAATAGCCGGTGCCGAAGTCATCGAGCGAGATGCGTACGCCAATGGCGCGCAATTCGTGCAGCACCTGCAGATTGGCGTCGTTTTCGGCCAGCAGCAGCGACTCGGTGATTTCCAGTTCCAGCCGCGTTGCCGGCAGGCGGGCATCGGCGAGCGCGGTTTTGACGGCGCTGAGCAGTTCGCGGCTCTTGAACTGCAACGAGGAGAGGTTGACCGCCACGCGGACATCGCCCGGCCAGGTCGCGGCGGTGCGGATCGCTTCGTGCAGCACCCATTCGCCGATGGCAACGATCAGCCCGGTTTCTTCGGCGATGGGGATAAATTCGGTGGGCGAAATGGTGCGCCCCTCGTGATCCCAGCGCAGCAGCGCCTCGACACAGGTGACGCGGTTTTCGTCCAGTCCCAGCAGCGGCTGATACATCAGGCGCAGTTCATTGCGCTGCAGCGCCAGCCGCAAGCCAGCTTCAATCGAGCGGCGTTGCTGGAGTTCTGCATCCATGCCCGATTCAAAGAAATGGTAGGTTGAGCGGCCTTCGCTCTTGGCCTTGTAGAGCGCCAGATCGGCATTTTTGACCAGGGTATCGGTCTTGACCCCGTCGCCCGGCCCCACCGCGATGCCGACGCTGGCGCCGATTTCGATCTGCTGGCCACCAATCACCATTGGTGTACCGATCGACTTGATGATGCGATCGGCAATCTTGGCGGCATCGCTGGCCGATTCAATAGGCCGCATCAGGAGCGCAAATTCGTCACCACCCAACCGCGCCAGAACATCAGTCTCGCGCGTCGTGCCCCATAGGCGGGCCGAGGCCTGCTTGATGACCTCGTCACCCACCGCATGGCCCAGCGTATCGTTGACCGCCTTGAAGTGGTCGAGGTCGATATAGAGCACGGCCGCCTTTTCGCCGCGGCTGAGCCCAGCTTCGGTTTTGGCCATCTGCTCCAGAAATTCGATACGGTTGGGCAGGTCGGTCAGCGCATCGTGCCGCGCCAGGTGGCGGATGCGCGCTTCGTTCTGGCGCTGCTCGGTAATGTCTTCATGGGTCGAGACCCAGCCGCCATCCTTCATGGGATGGTGCTGCATCATGATGGTACGATTGCCCAACTCATGGACGGTCTTGCCATATTCGCGGCGTGAGATCACGTCGCGACGCCAGGCGATATACTCCTCGCGTGTGCCGCCAGCGCTCATACCCTCATCAAACAGATGGCCAAGGATGCGTTCGAGCTGGGTGCCGGGCTTGAGCAGGTTGAGCGGAAGATTGTAAATCCGCGCATAGGGCTCGTTGCAGATGACCAACCGCCCCTTGGCGTCCATCATGCACAGGCCCTGGCTGATATTATTGACGGCGGCGTCGAGCCGGATGTTTTGCCGTTCCAGCTCCAGCTTGCGCTTCTGAACGACCTCGGTGCGCTTGATCTCGTCGGTAATGTCCTCGTGGGTGACCACCCAGCCAAGGCTGTCGGAATAGATATTGGCGGTTTCAATGGTCCGCCCGCCATGCACCACTTCGCGGCTGCGCGCCCGCTCGCCATCGCGATTGGCCAGCAGCTCGCTGGTATAGCTCTCGTAAAAGGCGCTGGCATCCTGCGACGCGTGGTTGCCCAGCTTGTGGGACAGCTGCACCACGTCTTCGAGCGTCATGCCCCGGCGTACGTCTTCGAGGGTGAAGCCATAGATGTCGCGCCAGTTTTTGTTCCACATCACCAGTCGGAACTGGGGGGACCAAACACAAAAGCCATAAGGGATGTTTTCGAGCGCAGCATCGAGCAGCACGGCCTCGGCCAACTCTCCAACGCTAACGGCGTCTTCTGCGCGCACTCGTTCTTCTCCAGTACCAATGCTTGGGCACGACGCTGGAGCGAACGCTAGACGTTACCCGTTAACGAGTATTTAAGCGGGATGGGTGATGGGCAACAAGTGACTGCCGCCCACCACGAATTCGCCAGATTTAGCCGCGTGCCTTGGCGTTACGGGCCGCCCAGGTCTTGAGACGCAGACCATTGAGGCGGATGAAGCCCTCGGCGTCCTTATGGTCGTAGGCGACTGCGCCTTCTTCGAAGGTCACCAGATCCATCGAATAGAGCGAGTATGGCGAGCTACGGGCGATGACATTGGCGCTGCCCTTATAGAGCTTCACCGTCACGTCGCCGGTCACATATTCCTGGCTCTTGTCGATCAGGGCCTGCAGCATTTCGCGCTCTGGCGAGAACCAGAAGCCATTATAGATCAGCTCGGCATACTTTGGCATCAGCTCATCCTTGAGGTGAGCTTCACCACGGTCGAGCGTGATCGATTCGATGCCGCGATGGGCGACCAGAATGATCGAGCCACCGGGGGTCTCGTAAAGACCGCGCGACTTCATGCCGACGAACCGGTTTTCAACCAGATCGAGACGGCCGACGCCATGCTTGCCGCCCAGCTCGTTGAGCTTGGTCAGCAATTCGGCGGGCGACAGCTTTTCGCCATTGATCGAGACCGGGTCACCCTTTTCAAAACCGATGACGATGATTTCGGCTTCGTTTGGTGCGTCTTCCGGATTGACCGTGCGCTGCGCGACATAGTCTGGCGCCGGCACGGCTGGATCTTCCAGCACCATGCCCTCCGACGAGGTGTGCAGCAGGTTTGCGTCGACCGAGAACGGGGCTTCGCCGCGCTTGTCCTTGGCAATCGGGATCTGGTTGCGCTCGGCATAGTCGAGCAGCTGGGTGCGGCTGCGCAGGTCCCATTCGCGCCATGGCGCGATGACCTTGATCGAGGGATCGAGCGCATTGGCGGTCAGTTCGAACCGAACCTGGTCATTGCCCTTGCCGGTCGCGCCATGGGAAATGGCATCGGCGCCGGTTTCCTGGGCGATTTCGACCAGACGCTTGGCGATCAGTGGACGGGCAATCGAGGTGCCGAGCAGGTACTGGCCTTCATATACCGTATTGGCGCGGAACATCGGGAACACGAAGTCGCGCACGAACTCTTCGCGCAGGTCCTCGATGCGGATATCCTTGATGCCGAACATTTCGGCCTTCTTGCGCGCGGGCTCGAGCTCTTCGCCCTGCCCCAGATCGGCGGTGAAGGTCACCACTTCGCAATTGTAGGTTTCCTGCAACCACTTGAGAATGATCGAGGTGTCGAGCCCGCCCGAATAGGCCAGCACGACCTTCTTGATGTCTTTTGCCACGAGATTTAAGTCCCCAGAACTAGTATGCCGACAGGATAAGCCAGACGCCACGCAACAATCTTGCGATTCCTTCACATTGGCGGAACTTTCTGGCAGAATATGCCAATAGTTTATTGATAGGCCGCACTTCATGCCAGAAACACTGGATGCCATTGACCGCCGTATCTTGCGCTCCCTGCAGCGCAATGGCCGCATCTCCAACGTTGAGCTGGCCAATGAAGTGGGGCTCTCCCCCTCCCCCTGCCTGCGTCGGGTAAAGCTGCTCGAAGAAAGCGGCGTCATTGGCCAATATGTCGCCGTGCTCAACGGCCCGCTTGTCGGGCTGGGGCTGACGGTGTTCGTGCGCGTCTGGTTCAAGACGCAGGACGCCGCCATTACCCAGCAATTTGCCGAAACCGTGCGCAAATTCCCCGAGGTGGTCGAGTGCTATCTGACCACTGGCGAATGCGACGCGATCATGCGAGTTGTTACAGCAGATCTGCATGCCTATTGGCGCTTCCAGTCCGACCACCTGACCCGCATTCCCAGCGTGCAAAGCGTCAAGACGGATGTGCCGATGGAAACCATCAAGAAAAGCAACGAGCTGCCGATTTAGGCGGACGATCGCGCTGGAGTAGACTATGGCCTTTCTTCCCGATCTGTCGGTTATGCTGACCTTTGCCGTCGCCGCGCTGGTGCTGGCGATCACCCCGGGCCCCGATATGGCGCTGTTTATCTCGCGCACCATCAACTGGGGGCGCAGCCATGGCTTTGCGACGGTGCTGGGCGCGCTGACCGGCATTGCGGTCCACACGATGCTGGTGGCCTTTGGTATTTCGGTGCTGATCGTTGCCGCCCCTGCTGCCTTCTGGGCCCTCAAGATCGTTGGCGCGCTCTACCTGATCTGGCTGGCCATTCAGGCGATCCGCGATAGCGGCAGCATGCTGGTGCCCAAGGCCGGCGGCAAACAGCCCAGCTTTGCGCAAAGCTACATGACCGGGCTGGGCATCAACCTGACCAATCCCAAGGTCGCGCTGTTTTTCGTGACCTTCCTGCCCCAGTTCGTTTCGGCCGACGATCCGGCCGCCGCCAGCAAGCTGGTCTTCCTCGGCTTTGAATTCGTGCTGATCTCGCTGCCGATTGTCATCGGCATCGTGCTCTTCGCCGAATGGCTGACCAAAACGCTGCAGACAAACAAATGGGTGGCCAAAGCGCTCAACTGGAGCTTTGCTGCGGTGTTCTTGGCGTTCGCGGCAACTATTCTGCTGGCCGAAGGTCGCAAGTAGGAACGTTTCGCCGATCCATTCGTTTGCCTCGCTCTAAAACAAGGGGCAATCCATGGACGTCGTTCGCATCATCTTGTCGGTGATCATCCCGCCAGTTGGCGTTTTCCTGCAGGTCGGCCTGGGCCTGCAATTCTGGCTCAATATCCTGCTGACCCTGCTGGGGTATTTTCCGGGCCTGATCCACGCTGTCTGGGTGATCACGCGGAAGTAGGATGCCACCGAACAGGTCCCCTCGCCCCTCAGAGGAGAGGGCTAGGGTGAGGGGTCACAAGGCGCGATATCTCTCAGCTTGGCATCATTGCCATGCTGATGGGGGGTGGATGCTGAAGCACTGCACCCCTCACCCGACGCTGACGCGTCGACCTCTCCCCTGAGGGGCGAGGTGAAAAGAGGGAACAATCCTACCCAGCCAGTGCTTCGCGGTCTTTCTTGCTCAGGCGTTCGCTTTCGCTCTTGAGCTGGCCGCAGGCGGCGAAGATATCGCGGCCGCGGGGGGTGCGGACGGGGCTGGCATAGCCGGCCTTGTTGACGATGTCGGCAAAGCGTTCGATGCGCGACGACGGCGAGGTGCCATAGTTGGCGCCGGGCCAGGGGTTGAACGGGATGAGGTTGATCTTGGCCGGAATGCCAGCCAGCAACCGCACCAGTTCGCGCGCTTCGGCATCGCTGTCATTGATGCCGTCGAGCATCACATATTCAAAAGTGATGCGGCGGGCGTTCGACACGCCCGGATAGGTGCGGCAGGCTTCGAGCAATTCCTCGAGCGGCCACTTCTTGTTGATCGGCACCAGCACGTCGCGCAGATCATTGTTGGTGGCATGCAGCGAAATGGCCAGCATGACGTCGATCTCGCGACCAGTCGGCTCGATGAAGGGCACGACGCCCGAAGTCGAGAGCGTGATGCGGCGCTTGGACAGGCTCATGCCGTCGCCAGCCGAAGCGATCAGCAGCGCCTGCTTGACGTTGTCATAGTTATAGAGCGGCTCGCCCATGCCCATCATCACGATATTGGTGATGGCGCGGGTGCCCTCGGCCGGCACAAGGCCGCCATCGTCGGGACGCGAACCGCCGGGGAAATCACCGAGACGCTCGCGCGCCATCAGGATCTGGCCAAGAATTTCGCCAGCCGTCAGGTTGCGGACCAGCTTTTGCGTGCCGGTATGGCAGAACGAGCAGGTCAGCGTGCAACCAACCTGGGAAGAGACGCAGAGCGTGCCGCGATCCTGCTCGGGAATATAGACGGTTTCGACTTCAACCGGCGGGTAGTTCGGATTTGCCGGATCGCGGAAGCGGAACAGCCATTTGCGCGTGCCATCGGTCGACACCTGTTCGGTGACGATTTCCGGGCGGTCGAGATTGAACGTATCGCTGAGCCGCTGACGCACGGGCTTGGCCACATTGGTCATGCGCTCGAAATCGGTGGTGCCATTGACATAGAGCCAGTTCCACAACTGGTTGGCGCGCATGCGCGCCTCTTTGTCGGAAGCGATACCGGCTGTGGTCAGCGCCTCGGCCAGCTGTGGCTTGCTGAGGCCGATCAGCGACGGCCGGCTGGTCGCAGCAGGGCGAAGGGCGGTCGAATGGTCAAGGTTCAGCGCAATGCTCATGGCGTGGCGAAAGGTCCGGAAACTGCGGGAGTGGCGCGGCCAATAGCATATGGGGAGAGTTTAGGCAAAGTCACGCTAGCGGGAGGCCGATGTGCGCCAGGTGCGGAGCGCCCTTCACCTCGCCCTGAGGGGAGAGGTCGGCGCGTCAGCGCCGGGTGAGGGGTTCAGACGTGGTGCTTAAGCCGAGGGGCCTTCACCCCTCACCCTAGCCCTCTCCCCTGAGGGGCGAGGGGACCGATCGCGGATGCGAAACGCTTAACAGCCCGAACCAGCCGACTGCTGGGCGGCAGTGGCGCCCGAGAGCGAGTAATTCTGCGTCACCTTGATGCCGGCCGAGGTGGTGCCTTCGACGACCATGGACGAGCCAGCGCGGATGGCGCTGGCCAGCGCTGAGGCCTGGCTGGTGTCGTCGAGCCATGCGGCGTCGTTCTGGGTGAACAGGTTGAACACTTTTCCGCTGACATTGATCGTCGCCATGCTGTCGGGCTGGAAGGTGAAACCGGCGACGAGGTTGAACTCGGTGGTCACGCGCTCGGCCGGGCGGTTGGTGATGTAGATATAGGCCTGGGTATAGCCATCGGGCCGTGGCGTCACGGTATCGGGCTTGACCATGGCAAAGCAAACGGCGCCGTTCGCGTCGTTGGCCGCATAGCTGGACCAGGCACGATGCTCACCCAATAGCCGCACCTGCTGCGCGTGGGCGACGGCGGTAAAGCTCAGGCTGGCGACAAGGGAAAGCGCCACGGCGGACTTGAACATCAGGGCCTCTCGAAACGGCAAAGGGCGAAGGGCCGCGCGGACCCTCCACCCAGATATGGCTGATCGCCCGATTGGGGCAACCCAAAAATCACTTGCAGGCCGCGTCGATGGCGTTGACCGCCGCAGTGGCGCCCGAGAGCGAATAAGTGTCAGTCGTATTGGTGCCGCGTTGGCTGGTGCCCTTGATCACAAGGCTGCTGCCGGCCTTGAATGCCGTCACGAACCCGCTCTCATCGCCGGTCGACGCCAGCCATGCAGCCGACCCTTCGGTGACCATGGGATAGGATCGACCATCGACAGACGCGCTCGCGCCTGCATTGGTGGTGTTATAGGGATAACCGATAATGGTCTGCACTTCATTCTTGGTACCCATCCCCTTGCGGTGGATGATCATGAAGTGGATCGGATCGCGATTGGCGCCAGCTGGCTCGCTTTTCTGCGGCGTGGCCGACACATAGCAGATCACGCCCGAGGCGTCGGTGGCCCGCCAGGCTGTCCATGCATTGAAAGTGCCGAGTTCTGTCGCCTGCTGCGCTTGCGCAACGGGTGCCATAATCATGATCGCGCCGACCGCGAGCCCAACTGCAAGGCCACCGGTTTTCGTCGTCATTGCCAAAGTCTTCCCCATTCTTGAAGGTCCCGGGTTTGGAGGAGGCTGCCCGCGAAGTCTGCCCCGAACATGGTTACCAAGATGTCAAATGCCGCCACATCCAACCGTATTTGCATCAATAGCGAGGCAATCGCGGCGGGAATTTGGCGAACGCAGCCCCGTTACCTCCGGTTTGCGCCGTTGGGGTTAACAATCAGCTAACACTTGCGTGACTGTGATCAGGCAACCAACGGATAACTCTGTTCCACCACATAGGGACCGCCCCCCACCGAATCCTTGCTCGAGAACAGCACGAACCGCCCGACCTGGAAGGCCAAAGGCTCGAATCGCCCCGCTTCCGAGAGGAACCGCGCCACCTCTTCCGGCCCTGCCCCGCGCAGCCGCGCCAGGGTGACATGGGGCACAAATTTGCGCCCCTCGGCTGGCAGGCCCGCCCGTTGCAGCACGCGCTCCTGCGCGGCCTGTAACCGCGTCAAAGCCTCGCTCGGCTCGACCCCGGCATAGAGCGAACGCGGCTTGTCGCCGCCAAAGCTGCCGAGGCCAGTCAGCCGCACCGAAAAGCGCAGCGAACTCGACAAGCGGTCAAGGCTATCGGCCACATCGTCGGCCACATGGTGGTCCACATCGCCGATAAATCTCAATGTAATGTGATAGTTTTCGGGGTCGATCCAGCGCGCCCCAGTCAACCCACCGCGCTTGAGGGAAAGCGCAAATCCAACATCGGCCGGAATTTCGAGGCCGGTAAAGAGCCGGGGCATGAGGCCCTCCTCTTCTGCAAGGATTCAGTGACGCGATTCGCCTTTGAGCCTAGCACAGTGGCCTTGGCCGGCCAGTCGATTCGTCGCAGTGCGGCATGAAGTCTTGTAAACACTTGTGCTCGCATCCATATTGACCGGCAAGTGGCAAACCAATGCCCACCGGCGGTGCTAGAGCCGCATTCCAATTGGGAAAGGAAACCGACTATGGCTGAATATGACCGTCAGACCCTCGGTGCGCGGGCCGGCTCGGCCTTGGCCATCGACGAGGGCCTTCGCAGCTACATGCTGCGCGTTTACAATTACATGGGCATCGGTCTGATCGTGACCGGCGTTGCGGCATACTTTGCCGCTGCTGCCGCCATCACCACCGATCCTGCCGCCGCCGTGGGCCAGCTGGCCAATGGCCAGTATGTCACCCAGTGGGGTTACCTGCTGTTCGCAAGCCCGCTGCAGTGGGTTGTCATGCTTGCTCCGCTGGCCTTCGTGCTGGTGCTGAGCTTTGGCATCAACAAGCTTTCCGTGCCAGCCGCACAGGCCACCTTCTGGGCCTTCGCAGCCATCATGGGCCTGTCGCTGAGCTCGATCTTCCTGGTTTATACCGACGCGTCGATCGCCAAGGTGTTCTTCATCACCGCCGCGACCTTTGGTGCCATGAGCCTTTACGGCTACACCACCAAGCGTGACCTGACCCAGATCGGCAGCTTTCTGTTCATGGGCCTGATCGGCCTGATCATCGCTTCGGTGGTCAACATCTTCCTGCAGTCCTCGATGATGGAATGGATCATCTCGGCTGTTGGCGTGCTGATCTTTGTGGGCCTGACCGCCTACGACACCCAGAAGATCAAGGAAGGCTACTCGGAGTCGCACGGCGCTGACGTGCTCGCCAAGGGCGCCATCATGGGCGCACTGAGCCTCTACCTCGACTTCATCAACCTGTTCATGATGCTGCTCCGCCTGTTCGGCAACCGCGAGTAAGCCATGTTCGCTTGATCGCAGGATCAAGCAATTTGGTTGGACGAATATTCGGACCGCAGCCTACAAAGGCTGCGGTCTTTTCTTTTGCCTGGATTGCTGCCGTGACCGACTATCAAATGCGCCCCTTCCGCTGGGCCGACGTCCCCGCCATCACCGCCATCTACAATCACTACGTGCTGCACTCGACGGCCACCTTCGACACCGAACTGGCCAGCGAACACAAGCTGGCGGAAAAGTTCGGCACCATGCTCGATCTGGACCACCCCACAATCGTGGTGGAAGGCGCTGATGGCAGCGTGCTGGGCTATGGCTATGCCTCGGTGTTCCGCCCGCGCCCGGCCTATCGTTTCACCTGCGAGGAAACGCTGTATCTCCACAAGGACGCGGTCGGCAAAGGCCTGGGCAAGGTGCTGCTGGGCGAAATCATCACCCAGGCCCGCGCCAAGGGCTTTAAGCAGATGATCGGCGTCATCACCGCCGAGAACGCCAATTCGGTCGTGCTGCACGAACGCCTCGGCTTCCACAAGGTCGGCTATTACAACGCACTCGGCCTCAAGTTCGACCGCTGGCTCGATATCGTCCACATGCAGCTGACGCTTTAGAGCACCTTACGCATCGGGTAGCCGTTGACCTTGCGGCCGACGGCTTGTGGGCCATCGGGCAGCCAGCCGCGGCGGAGGTAAAAGTCCATCGCCGTCTGGGTGCCTTCAAGGCGCCCTTCGGCATGACCCAGTGCCTTGAGCGAGGCTTCAAGCTGGGTCAGCAGCAGCGTGCTGGCGCCCGTAAAGCGCGCTTGTGGCGATACGTAGTTGAGCGCCACGCTGCCATCATGGGTGACTGCGCCTACTGCGATGACAGCGCCGTCGCGCTCGACCACCTGCATTTCAAGGTTTGGATTGTCGAGCATCGCGGTGACGCCCTCGACGCTCTTGTTGCGGGTCCAGGCGGCCAAGGCGTCGGGATCATCGTGATGGTCGGCGGCACACAATTGCGTAATGGACGCACTGAGCACCCGGCTCATGGCCGCGACGTCATCGCGCCTGGCGGGACGGACTAGCATCGTATCAGCCAAGCATCACCCAACGATTGCCAGTTGCGGATCGAGCACGCGCAGCACCAGAGCGAGGTCATGCCCGCGTTTAAGGATACGGCCCTGCTGGTTGGTCACCGCATATTGCCCCTGCTTGTTGCGCAGCTTGGGGGTCTTTTCAACGATATAGAGCGGGCGTTCGGAGACGCGCGCATAGATGGAAAACACCGCCCGTTCGCGCAAAAAATCCATGGCGTAATCGCGCCACTCGCCCAGCCCGACCTTGCGACCATAGACATTGAGAATCAGCGCCAGTTCCTTGCGATCGAAGGCGACAATGGCGGGAACTTTGCTCTGCGCCGGGCTCGCTGAAGCGTCACTGGCTTGCACCAGCGAGAGACTTACCGTCCGGTCATTCGGCGTGCGGCCCTGCAACTTGGGGTCACTCCAGGACAACGTGGTGTCAAACGACTGTCATGATTGCGGGAATTGGCGGCTTATGCAAGGCCGGTTCGGGGAAATGCAAATACCCCAATTTGGTCACAGTTTTTCCCTGAGCCCGCCCGAATGCAGGGTCACCCTACAACCATTGCCTCCAGGGCTGGCATCCGGGCCGACCGAGCCCCCAAACCCAGACGTCCGGGTGCCAGCCAACCCTATCTAGTTGACCAGTCAGTCACTCCCGTTCTTGCCCCCAAGGACGGGATTTTTTTGGCCTATCGCTCGAAGGTGGCAGCGCCCAGGATTGGACCCGGCAGGCCGTTGCGCTCTTTTTGCACGAGAATGGCAATACCGGTGCTGCCGTCATTGAGCACGGCAGGCAGGGGCAATTTGAGATTGGCGCCGGTGGAGGCTTCCCACATGCCCAGCGCCTGACGGCCGGTCACGACCTGCGTATAGACCATGGATTTGCCGGCATTTTCGCCCTTCTCGACGGCGACATCGGCGCGGTCGAGATAGCTGACCATCCAGATCACCGCATTGCCGAGCGCCCGGTTGGCCGGCACGTCGATCTTGAGCATGTCCCCACTTTGGGTGATCGTCACGTCGAGCGGCAGGCTGACGCCATCAAGCGCGTCATGCACCTCGTCGCGCCGCGAGCCGACGACGCCTTCGGCGCCATTGACCACCATTTGCGGCGTATAGATGCGGGTCGAGCCCCAGCCCTTGGCATAGGCGCGCTGGCGATCCGAATAGGTCGGGTCACCAAAGGTGTCTTCCCAGCCCACATAGTCCCAATAGTCGACGTGATAGGCCAGTGCGACGATATCACCCTTCGAAGCAAGGCTAGTCAGCAGGGCGTCGGCCGGTGGGCATGAGGCGCAGCCCTGGCTGGTGAACAGTTCCACCACCGCCTTGGGACGGGTTTGCGACGTGTCGGCCCCAGCCGGCAGGGCCAGCAGCGCGAGCGTGACAATGCCCAGAACCGGGCCGAGGAGAGGTCTGATCGTCATGGCCAAGGTTGTAAGCCGCGATCACAGACACTCGCCAGTCAAAAGAGGGTGAGAGGCCCAAATTATGGGCACAATGTCCTATCGCGGCGACAAGGCCTCAATAGTCGCGAAACACCGCCTCAAGATTATAGCCATCAGGATCAAGCACATAGGCGGCGTGATAGCGCGGATCATACTTGTCGCGCGGCCCCGGCGCGCCATTGTCGCGACCGCCTGCGGCAAGCCCCGCATCGTAAAAAGCCTGCAATGCTTTGGCTGTTTCGGCGACAAAGGCGAAATGCACGGCGCTCGACTTGGCCTCGCCTTGCTTGAGCCAGAAATACATCCGGCGCTGGCTGCCAAAGCCCACCATATCGGCATGGCCATGTGGACCCGAATAATCGACGCCATGCGCAATGCCCAGCGGCGCGAGCGTCAGTTCGTAAAACTTCTTGGACCGCTCAAGATCAGAAACGGTCAGAACGATATGATCGAGCATGGAAAGCCTTTCGCATTGAGCGGCCTTGGTCGCATCCGGACACGCCAAAGCGTGTCAGGAGCCGTGGCCGAAACGAAAATGGCGACCCGCAGGCCGCCATTTCAAATCATCTTTGGACCTATGCCGCGACGAGGCTGCGCAGCACATACTGCAAAATGCCGCCATGCTTGTAGTAGTCGAGCTCATTGGCGGTATCGATGCGGCAAAGCGTTTCGACATTGAGCACCGAGCCATCGGCTTTGGTGATCTTGACGTTGACCTTGGCGCGCGGCGCGATCTCGGTGACGCCTTCGATGTCGACGGTTTCCGACCCATCAAGGCCCAGTGTCTGCCAGCTTTCGCCATCCTTGAACTGCAGCGGAATGACGCCCATGCCGACCAGATTGGAGCGGTGAATACGCTCGAACGACTGGGCGATGACGGCGCGCACACCGAGCAGGTTCGTGCCCTTGGCCGCCCAGTCACGCGAGGAGCCGGTGCCATATTCCTTGCCGGCAAAGATCACCAGCGGCGTGCCGGCAGCCTGATAGGCCATGGCGGCATCGTAGATCGCCATCTGCGACCCATCGGGACCCTTGGTGTAGCCGCCTTCAACGCCGGGCAGCATCTGGTTCTTGATGCGGATATTGGCGAAGGTGCCGCGCATCATCACTTCATGATTGCCGCGACGGGCGCCATAGGAGTTGAAATCGCGTGGCGCGACCTGGCGTTCCTCGAGATATTTGCCGGCGGGCGTCGAGGCCTTGAACGAACCGGCCGGTGAAATGTGGTCGGTGGTGATCGAATCAAGGAACAGTGCCAGAACCTTGGCCCCGACGACATTGGTCACCGGCTTTGGCTCCATGGTCATGCCTTCAAAGTATGGCGGGTTCTGCACATAGGTTGAGCTCGAATTCCAGCCATAGGTCTCGCCGCCTTCGATGGCGATGTTCTGCCAGTGCGTGTCGCCCTTGAAGACGTCCGAATAGCGCCCCTGGAACATCTCCTTGGTCACATGCGTGCGCACGATCTCGGCGACTTCCTGATTGGTCGGCCAGATATCCTTGAGATAGACCGGCTGGCCATTGCTGCCGATGCCGAGCGGCTCGGTGGTGATGTCGACCTTGACCGACCCGGCCAGCGCATAGGCGACAACCAGCGGCGGTGAGGCGAGGAAGTTTGCCTTCACGTCCGGATTGATGCGGCCTTCAAAGTTGCGGTTGCCCGACAGAACCGACGTCGCGACCAGATCACCAGCCTGCACGGCCTTGGAAATCTCGGCCGGCAGCGGACCGGAATTGCCGATGCAGGTGGTGCAGCCATAACCGACAAGGTTGAAGCCGACAGCATCAAGATCTGCCGAAAGCCCAGCGCTATCGAGATAGTCGGTCACAACCTGCGAACCGGGCGCCAGCGAGGTCTTGACCCATGGCTTGCGATTGAGACCCAGCGCCCGCGCCTTGCGGGCGAGCAGACCTGCCGCGACCAGCACGGAGGGGTTGGACGTGTTGGTGCAGGACGTGATGGCGGCCACGACGACATCGCCATGGGTCAGGGTATAGTCCTGACCATCGACGGCGACGGCCGGATCGTCGGCCTTGCCGAATTCCTTGGGCAGCAGTTCAATGAATTTTGACTTGGCCGAAGCCAGTTCGATGCGGTCCTGCGGACGCTTTGGACCGGAGATGGATGGCACGACGGTCGAGAGGTCGAGCTCAAGCGTCGAGGTGAACACTGGATCGGGCGAATTAGTCTCGCGGAACATGCCCTGCGCCCTCGAATAGGCCTCAACCAGCGCCACGCGCTCCGGGCTGCGGCCCGATGTGGTCAGATATTTGAGCGTATCGGCATCGACCGGGAAATAGCCGCAGGTGGCGCCATATTCGGGCGCCATATTGCCGATGGTCGCCTGATCTTCGAGGCTGAGATAGTCGAGACCGGGGCCGTAAAATTCGACGAACTTGCCGACCACGCCCTTCTTGCGCAGCATTTCGGTGACCGTCAGCACCAGATCGGTGGCGGTAATGCCTTCATTGATGCGACCGGTCATCTTGAAGCCAACGACTTCGGGGATCAGCATGGTGACGGGCTGGCCGAGCATCGCCGCCTCGGCTTCGATGCCGCCCACGCCCCAGCCGAGCACGGCCATGCCGTTGACCATGGTCGTGTGCGAGTCGGTGCCCACCAGCGTATCGGGGTAAGCAACGGTTTCGCCGTCCTCGTCCTTGGTCCAGACGGTCTGAGCCAGATATTCCAGGTTCACCTGGTGGCAAATGCCGGTGCCGGGGGGCACGACGCGGAAATTATCGAAAGCAGACTGGCCCCAGCGCAAAAATTCATAGCGCTCGCCATTACGCTCATATTCGAGCTCGACGTTCTGCCCGAAGGCGGCGGCCGTACCAAAGCTATCGACCATCACCGAGTGATCGATGACCAGATCGACCGGCACCAGCGGATTGATCTTTTGCGGATCGGCACCGAGCTTGGCGGTCGCGTCGCGCATCGCGGCGAGATCGACCACGGCGGGCACTCCGGTAAAATCCTGCATCAGCACGCGGGCTGGGCGGTAGGAAATTTCGTGTTCGGAGGTGCGAGTCACAAGCCACGTCGCCACCGCCTCGATATCGGCTTTGGTGACGGTTCGGTTGTCTTCAAAGCGCAGCAGGTTTTCCAGCACCACTTTCATCGACGACGGCAGCGCCGAAACGCCCTTGAGGCCGTTCTTTTCCGCCTCTGCGATGGAATAGTAAGTGTAGGTCTTGCTGCCCACCGTCAGGGTCGATTTCGACTTGAAGCTGTTTACCGAGGTCATAGGTTCCGCCCTTTTGTGTCGGTTGCGGCAGGCGCGCCGGCCCGGGACAAAGTCCCACTCACCGCTCAACAGCGCCGCCTTTGCTGGAATGACTCCAAACTACAAGGACATATAGAAGGTTGCGATTGGGCTTGCCAGCCCGACCACTGGTTCACTACGAGATGGGGCCATGACGCATAGGCAAGTCTTTCCACCGCTTCTCCTGCGCGCCCAAGGCCTGAGCCATGGGCGTGGTGGTATGGATTTGGGCCTTGATCTGAGCTTTTCGGTGGCCTCAGGGCAATGCCTTTTGCTGCGCGGACCCAATGGAACCGGCAAGACGACGCTCCTGCTGACGCTGGCGGGCATCGTCGCCCCGCTGACCGGATCGTTTGCGCTCGAAGGCGTCGAGGACGATGCTGGACCACAACTGCATTTTTGCGGCCACCGCAACGCCATCAAGCCGCGCCTGAGCGTGTCGGAAAACCTGGCCTTCTGGGCCGAGGTCAACGGTTCGACCGGCATGTCGGTGGCTGAAGCGCTGGCCGAAGTGGGTCTTGGCCCCTTGGCAACGCTTGATGCGGGCTATCTGTCGGCGGGCCAATCCCGTCGCCTCGCTCTGGCGCGGCTCTTGGTCAGCTATCGCCCCCTCTGGCTGCTCGATGAACCCACCGCAGCGCTAGATGTGGAGGGTCATGAACTGGTCACGCGGCTGATCGACCGGCATCTCGATATGGGCGGGCTGGTGCTGGCGGCGACGCATGACCCGATCACCTTACCCGACCCGAACCGCATCAAGACCCTTGTTCTGGGGGAAAGGTCATGACCGCGTTCCGGGCCATGCTGATGCGCGAACTGCAACTGACGCTGCGCGGCGGCGGCGACGTGCTGACGCTGGTGCTGTTCTTTGTCATCGTCGGCGCCATCGTCCCCTTTGCCGTGGGGCCCGATCAGGCGCTATTGGCCCGCATTGCGCCGGGCATTGTCTGGATCGCGGCGTTTCTCGCCATGCTGCTCGGGCTCGACCGCCTGTTCCGCCCCGACCACGAGGATGGCTCGCTGGTGCTGCTGCGCCATGCCGATCTGCCGCTCAGCGCCGTGGTTGCCGCAAAATTGATCGCCCATTGGCTGATCGCCGCTTTGCCGCTCATTGTCGCCAGCCCCCTGCTCGCCGTGCTGCTGGCGATGGATATGGCAACCTTCTGGCGCACCCTGCTGTCGCTGCTGTTGGGGACCCCCGCTTTGGCGGCCTTTGGCGCCGTGGGCGCGGCAGTGACCGTGGCCATTCGCCGGGGCGGACTGATCGCCCCAATCCTGATCGCGCCGCTCTCGATTCCGGTGCTGATCTTTGGCGTGGGCAGCATCACCGCGACCCAATCGAACGCCGCTTTGCTGTTTCTTGCGGCATTGAGCCTCATGTCGGTCGCACTGGCTCCCTTCGCCGCCGCCCTTGCGATAAGCTCGGCTGAAGATTAGAGCATGACTGCCCCGAGACCTCATGGTGAGCTTGTCGAACCACGAGGTCGGGCGAGTGGAGGCCTGCGTGCCACGACCTCGTCCTTCGACAGGCTCAGGATGAGGTCTACCTAAACATATGAGCATAGACACCGCACCCAAACAGAGCTGGTGGAACCGGATCGCGCATCCGGGGCAGTTCGTTGCCTGGACCAAACCCCTGTTATGGCCCCTGACCATCCTGACAGCCGTGCTGTTTGCGGTCGGGCTGTGGTTTGCCTTTTTCAATTCGCCGCAGGACTACCAGATGGGCGACACCGTGCGCATCATGTATGTCCACGTGCCCAATGCCTGGCTGAGCCAGTTCGTTTACGTCACCATGTCGATCTCGGCGATTGGCACACTGGTCTGGCGCCATCCGCTGGCCGACGTCTCGATGAAGGCGGCTGCTCCCCTGGGCGCGCTGTTCACCGCGCTGGCCCTGTTCACCGGTTCACTCTGGGGTCGCCCGACCTGGGGCACGTTCTGGGAATGGGACGGCCGCATGACCTCGACCCTGGTCCTGCTGTTCATCTATCTCGGCATTATCGCGCTATGGCGCGCCTTTGACGACCAGCTGCGCGCCGCCCGCGTCATCGCGGTGTTCACGCTTGTCGGCGCGGTCAATATTCCGATCATCAAGTTCTCGGTAGATTGGTGGAGCACCCTGCACCAGCCCGCCAGCGTCTTCCGCGCTGATGGCCCGACCATGCCAGGCTCGATCCTGACGCCACTTTTCGTGATGTTTTTCGCGTTTACAGTCCTGTTCGTCACGCTGCAGCTCAAGGCCATGCATACCGAGATCAAGCGCCGTCGCGTCATGACCATGCAGCGCCGTCTGGCACAGGGAGCGTCAGCATGATCGACCTCGGGCCGCATGCCGTTTTCATCATCTGGGCCTATCTCGGCGTTGCTATTGCCGTTGGTGGCCTGATCGCCTGGACGCTGCTCGATGCCCGCAACACGGGCAAGAAGCTTAGTGAACTCGAAGCGCGCGATCCGCGCCGGTCCGCCAGCTGATGCGCTATCTGCTGTTTGCCCTGCCGCTGATTCTGCTCGTGGGCCTCGTGGCCGTGTTTGCCATGTCGCTCGACCGCGATCCGGGTCTGGTGCGCTCGGTGCTGATCGATAAACCCGCGCCAAGCTTTGCCATGGCGCCGGTGCCGGAACTGGGCGTGCCGGGCTTTGATACGGCAACCCTGAGTGGCGAAGTCACTGTGGTCAATGTGTTTGCCAGCTGGTGCATTCCCTGCCGTGCCGAACACCCGCTGCTGACCGCTCTCAAGGACGTCACCGGCGTGCGGCTGTTTGGCATCAATCAGGCTGATGCGCCCGAAAATGCGCGGGCTTTCCTGGCCGAACTGGGCAATCCCTATGACGCCGTCGGCATGGATCGCGACCGTCGCGTGTCGATCGACTGGGGCGTCTATGGCGTGCCGGAAACCTTCGTGGTGAACGCGCAAGGCATCATCACCTTCAAGCATGTCGGCCCGCTCGACGCCAAATCGCTTGAGGCCGAACTGCTGCCCGCCATTGCGGCCGCACGTCGCTGACACTGTTCAGATTTCGTTCAGCTACGGTCAGGCAGTGTCGCTTCCGTTATCAAGTGCCGGAAGTCTCCATGCTCAATCTTGTACTGCGTTTTTGTTCTGACGAAGCTGGTGTTACCCCGGTTGAATACGGCCTGATCGCCGCCATCCTCACCGTCGCCATGACGGTCGCCGTCTCCGCCGCCGGCTATAGCCTCGGCGATGTGGTGGGGTTTTAGGCTTTGACTCGGGCCTGACCGTCAGGGACACTTGCAGCATGTCCCGTCGCACCGACAGAGCCAGCCGCCTCATCGAGGCTTCTCCCGAACTGATCTATCGCGCGATGGTGTCTGCCGACGCGCTGATAAAGTGGCTTCCGCCCACCGGCATGACCGGCGAAATGCTCAGCTTCGACGCACGCCCCGGCGGCCACTACCGCATGTCGCTGCGCTATGACGACACCGCGATTACGGGCAAGAGCGGCGACAATCAGGATATCGTGGAGGCACAGTTAATTGATCTGGTGCCTAATCAACGCGTGACACAGGCGGTCGATTTCGAATCGGATGATCCGGATTTTGCCGGCACGATGACCATGCACTGGGTACTGACGCCCGCCGTAGGCGGCACAGTGGTCGAGATCATTGCGGAGAATGTGCCCGAAGGTATCAGCGCCAAGGATCACGCCGATGGCATGACCGCATCTCTGGAAAACTTAGCGCGGTTAGCCGCGCGATAGATTGGGGCCCCCCCCTAGAAATCGCTGGTCAGCCCTTTGATTTCCCAGTCGCCGTAGCGGCCGGGCTCCAGCCCACCGCGGCCGCCCTGTTCCTTCGGCGCGAAAGCGCCCTTGGCGTCGATCTCGCGGCGGCGCGCTTCGGCCTCGGCGAGGGCGCGCTTGGCAGCTTCGGTGAGAGGCGGCTTTGGCGCCTCTTGTGGAATGTCGTCGCTCATTGCAAGAAATCCGAAATGACGATTTGCCCATGCCGCTTGCATGGAACCCTTGGGCACACAACATAATTGCTTAGGAACGCGAACCCAAGGGCTCAAGATGTTCAATACTGTTCGGACCACTGTCCTGCTCGCAGCGCTCACGGCGCTGTTCATGGCGGTCGGCTATTTCATCGGCGGCACGGGCGGCATGATGATCGCCTTCATCTTTGCGCTGGGCACCAACGCCTTCAGCTACTGGAATTCCGACAAGATGGTGCTGCGCATGCAAAATGCCGTGCCCGTCGAGCGCAGCCGCTTTCCCGAACTCTATGAAATGGTCGATATCCTGTCGCGCAAGGCTGGCCTGCCGACCCCCGCCGTCTATGTGATCCAGTCCGACCAGCCCAATGCCTTTGCCACCGGCCGCAATCCGCAAAACGCTGCTGTTGCGGTATCGACCGGCCTGTTGCAGCAGCTCGAAACCCGCGAAGTCGCGGCGGTAGTGGCGCACGAGCTGGCCCATATCCGCAATCACGACACGCTGACCATGACCATCACGGCGACCTTTGCCGGTGCCATTTCGGCGCTGGCGCAGTTCGGCCTGTTCTTTGGCGGCGGCAATAATCGCGACAATCCGCTGGGCGGCATTGGTTCGCTGCTGATGGTTTTTCTCGCCCCGGTCGCTGCCATGGTGGTGCAGATGGCGGTCAGCCGTACGCGTGAATACGAAGCCGACAAGGGCGGCGCCGAAATCTCCGGCGATCCGCTGGCCTTGGCCTCGGCTTTGCAGAAAATCGCCGGTATTGCAGGCCGCACCGTCAATGTCGGCGCCGAGCGCAACCCGGCCATGGCGCATATGTACATCATCAATCCGCTGTCGGGCGCGCGGATGGACAACCTCTTTTCCACCCATCCCGACACCGGCAATCGCATCGAAGCGCTGCGCAAGCTTGCAGCTTTAATGCAGGTGGACGATAAGGGCCGCAGGCCTCAGCCTCGCCCTGCGCCGACCAATACCGGTCGCGCCAATGGCGGCGGCTGGCGCGTGCCGACCGTCGGACGGACCGACGATGACGGCGGACAACGCGGTCCCTGGGGATAAAGAACAAGCGTGGCGCATAACAAACCTGATCCGGCGGGGCTCAAGCTCCGCCTCGTTGCGGCTCAACGGCTCAAGGCCGTCCTGGCCGGCGATAACTTCGTTCCTTTGACCGCTGCCGATCTGGCGGATGGGCGCGACCGTGCGCTGGCCAACCGGCTGATCACCACCGCTCTGCGCCGCCAGGGCCAGCTCAATTTCATCATTCACGCGCTGCTCGAAAAGGGTATGCCGGGCAAATCCGGTACCTTTGAAGCCGTGCTGCGCTTGTCGCTGGCGCAGCTGGTCTTCATGCCTGAGATCGGTGCCCATTCGGCGCTGTTCCTCGCGGTGGAAGCCGTCAAACGCGATCCCAAGGCACGGCATCTGTCGGGTCTGGTCAACGCCGTGCTGCGCAGCGCGCAGGCCAATTCGGCCAAGTTCGGCATGCTCAGCGATGACCTGCTGATTCCCGACACCTTTGGCGACACCTGGCTTGAGGCCTATGGCGAGGACGCCATCAACGGCTTTTCCACCGCTTTGTTGGACGGCGCGCCGCTCGATTTGACGCTCAAGGCCGACGATGCCGACCTCAAGGACGCGCTGGGCGCCGAAACCGTGATTGCCGACACCGTGCGCATCGAACAGCGCGACCGGCCGGTCGACGCCCTGCCCGGCTTTGCCGAAGGCCAGTGGTGGGTGCAGGACGCAGCGTCGGCTATTCCGGCACGCCTGCTCGGCGCCAAGGCTGGTGGCCGCGTGCTCGATCTGTGTGCCGCACCCGGCGGCAAGACCGCCCAGCTGGTCAAGGCCGGCTATCTGGTGACGGCGCTCGATAGCGACGCCAACCGCATGACCCGGCTCAAAGAGAACCTGACCCGGCTCAACTATCAGGCCGAAACCATCGTCGCTGACGCTGGCACTTTCGCGCCCAATTCGCCCTATGACGGCGTGCTGCTTGATGCGCCCTGCTCGGCCACCGGCACCTTCCGCCGCCATCCAGAGGTCATCTGGCATCGCTCGGTGGGCGACGTCGCCGGCCGCGTGCGGCTGCAGCGGGCGCTGATCACCAATGCCTTCCGTTGCCTCGAAGTGGGTGGCGCGCTGGTTTATTGCGTCTGCTCGCTCGAGCCAGCCGAAGGCGAGCAGCAGGTGCAGTGGGCACTCGACACCCTGCCGGGGCTCGAACTCTGGCCCGTCAGCAAGGACGAATTGCCCGGTCTTGAGATTGCCGTGACCGATCGCGGTCTGGTGCGCACCCATCCGGGCATGGCGCCAGGCGGTCGGGACGGCGGCATGGATGGGTTCTTCGTGGCGCGTTTCCGTCGCCGCTAAGACTCGCGCAAAGGCCAGCGCCCGGCTTATCCCCAAGTCCTTGTGACAAGAAGCCTAAATTCCGCGATTTGGATGACCCAAATCACGTAAGGCTTTTTGCAGTCACCGAAGTCTTCTGACGGACTTCAATTTTAAGTGTAAGATCGAGCGCTATCGGGGGACAGCGCCGAACGAGGTATGGGTCGTTGACGGGCACGAACGATGTGAAGCTGGCGTTTAGCGCGCAGCAGGTGCGGGAGTGCTGATGGCGCCCCGTTTGCCCAGTGCCCTGCGTCGTGCCGCCTTGGGCTTTGCCGATGCCATGGTGACCCTGCCCATTCTGCGCTGGAGCTGGCGTAGTCTGGCGGACAATGCCTTTGCCGGTGAACTCCCCGAATTCCGCCCCGCCGACCGCGAAGCGGTGCGCGACATGATGTCGGGCCGCTACCTGCTGGCCTCAAAGCTGGTCGAAACCGGCGGCGCTTCGCCCTTCAGCCTCGATGTCGATCATCTCGACTGGTGGCTGAACCTGCATGGCTTTTCCTGGCTGCGTCATTTCCGCGACGTGCGCGACGCCGGTGAACGCCAGTTCGCCCGCATGCTGGTGCTCGACTGGATTGGCCGCGAAGGCCAGTTCGACCATGAAAGCTGGGCGCCGGGCCTCTGCGCGCAACGCGTGCTGAACTGGCTGCGCCATCTGCCGCTGCTGCTCGATGGCGCCAGCGTTCAGGAAGGCCGCACCATCCAGCGTGTGCTCGGCGCACAAATCCAGAGTTTGAAGGTGCGCGGCCGTTTGGCGCGCGATCCCGCCGACGCGCTGTTTGCCTCCATCGCGCTGCTCGGTGCCGAATATTGCGATCAGGACGAGCGCGCCGATGTGCCGCTGCGCGTCGAACAGCTCAACAAGCTGTTGGCCACCCAGATCGACCGCGATGGTCTTCACCTGTCGCGCAATCCAAAGCTGCAGCTGCAGCTGATCGTTGATCTGATCAGCGTCCGCCGTGTGGCAGGAACGGTGAAATCGGAAGCCGCCAATGAACTGGCCGCCCAGATCGACCGCATGCATGAAAGCCTCGATGCGCTTACCCTTTCGAGCGGCGAGCCGGGCTACTTTAATGGCGGCGGCCAGCTGCCGCATGACGTGTTGATCGCCATTCAGTCCAATGGTCCCAACCGCAAACGCCGCTCGCGCCTGCTCGGCGGCTACGGCATTTTGCGCGAAGGCGATGGCGTGGTGATCGCTGATTCGGGGCTGTTGCCCGAACCCGAATTTGCCGGCGACATCCACGCTGGCGCACTGGCCTTTGAATTTTCGCATGGCAGCGAACTGATCGTCGGCAATTGCGGTCCGGCTCCGTCCGACCTGCCCGATAGCAAAGCCCTGTTCCGCCAGGGCGTGGCCCACTCGGCGCCAACCATCGACGCCGAAGACGCCAAGGGTGCCAAAGTGTCGAATATGACGCTGGACCCCACCGACAATCACCTGACCATGGCCACCGATGGCTATGCCAAGCGCCACGGCGTCGAACTTGATCGCCACATTACCCTGCTGTCGGGCGGCACGACGCTGGTCGGACAGGACCGCGTGGTCGGCAAGGGCACGCCCTCCGGTCTGCTGTCGATCCGCTTCCATCTGGCGCCCGGCATCATGGTGCGCCGCAATAGGGGTGACGGCATCGTGCGGCTGGTGCTGCCCAATGGCGCGGTGTGGAGCTTCCTTTGGGAAGGCGCGAGCCTGCGCGATGAAGAAAGCGTGCGCCAGTCCGCCTATGTCGGCCTGCAGAAAACCCGCCAGCTGGTGCTGGAGACTGATGCTGTGGCGGATGCTGAAGTGGCGTGGATCTTTACGCTGGAGCAGGCTTAGCTCACCACCTGCCTATATATGCCCCTGCGCTTCCCTCGGGCTTGACCCGAGGGTCACTGTCAGCACGGCACAAGCGGCGACAGGCCCTCGGATCAAGTCCGAGGGAAGCGCCAGCGGCAAAACAAGCATGGTGCTCATACCGACATATCCGGTTGGCTCCACCCCCGCTTCGTGCTAGCGAGCGCGGAAATCTCATCACAGGGCGACATATCTCATGAGCAAGACAGTCAAGGTCGGGCGGGCGCTGCTTTCGGTATTCGACAAATCCGGCATGGCCGAGTTTGCCAAGGGACTGAGCGCGGCGGGCGTCGAGCTGGTGTCCACCGGCGGCACGCATAGGCTGATCAGCGATGCCGGCCTGCCCGTGCGCGACATCGCCGACCTGACCGGGTTCCCTGAAATGATGGACGGTCGGGTCAAGACGCTCCACCCCAAGGTGCATGGCGGCCTGTTGGCCGTGCGCGACAAGGCCGACCACGCCGCGTCCATGGATGAGCACCAGATCGGCGCCATCGATCTGGTCGCCGTCAACCTCTACCCGTTTGAAAAGACCGTCGCCTCGGGCGCGTCCTATGACGAGATCATCGAAAACATCGACATCGGTGGCCCGGCCATGGTGCGCTCCGCCGCCAAGAACCACGCCTATGTGACGGTCGTCGTCGATCCTGCCGATTATCCGGCAATCCTTGAAGCCATCGCTACCACCGGCGGCGTGCCGTTCGAGCTGCGCCAGAAGCTTGCGGCCAAGGCCTATGCCCGCACGGCAGCCTATGACAGCGCCATCTCGACCTGGTTTGCCAAGGCCATCGACTATCCCGAAATCCCCTATCGCAGCTTTGCCGGCACCCTGCGCGAAGTCATGCGCTATGGCGAAAACCCGCATCAATGGGCGGGCTTTTACGCCAATGGCGACGACCGCCGTGGCGTCGCCACCGCCACCCAGGTGCAGGGCAAGACCCTGAGCTACAACAACATCAACGACACCGACGCGGCCTTCGAGCTGGTCTCGGAATTCGATGCCAATGAAGTCGCGGCCGTTGCCATCATCAAGCACGCCAACCCTTGCGGCGTTGCCGTTGGTGGCGATCTTCTGACCGCCTATCAGCACGCGCTGCGCACCGATCCGGTCTCGGCCTTTGGCGGCATCGTCGCCACCAATCGTGAAATCGACGCGGCCACCGCGACCGAAATCGTCAAGGTGTTCACCGAAGTGATCGTGGCGCCTTCGGCGACGCAGGAAGCCCAGGACATTATTGCGGCGAAGAAAAACCTGCGCCTGTTGCTGACCGGTGGTCTGGCCGATGCCAAGGCAGATGGCCTTGTGGTCAAGTCGGTGGCTGGTGGCCTGCTCGTGCAGAGCCGCGACAACCGCAATGTCGACGATTGCGAGCTTAAGGTCGTGACCAAGCGCCAGCCGACCGACGCCGAAATGGCCGACCTGCGCCTCGCGGCCAAGGTCGCCAAGCACGTCAAATCCAACGCCATCGTCTATGTAAAGGCCGGCGCGACGGTCGGCATCGGTGCTGGCCAGATGAGCCGCGTTGATTCAGCCCTCACCGCCCACCGCAAGTCGATCGACGCGGCCAAGGCTGCTGGCATTGAAGGCGCACTGACGCAGGGCTCGGTCGCCGCCTCCGACGCGTTTTTCCCCTTCGCCGATGGTCTTGAAGCCCTCGTCGCAGCGGGTGCCACCGCCGTTATTCAGCCCGGTGGTTCGATGCGCGATGACGAAGTGATTGCGGCAGCCGACGCGGCCGGAATTGCCATGGTGATGACCGGCATGCGGCACTTCCGCCACTAAATCTACGATCACTCGAGACACAAAAGCCCTTGTGGTGCGCGGCACCATGAGGGCTTTTTTCTAGTGACTGTGACCCTTGAACCGGCGCACTGCCTGCATTGGCACTTCGCTGATCGCCGGCATCATGTCGTCGGTCGCAAAGACCGCCGGATGCGCCGTACCAAAGATCGACCGGCCCGCCGAGAGACCCGGTTGTCCCTGCTGCAGCAAGCCCTGCACGCTCGAGAGGATATTGGGCACAGCCCGTCTCCAGGACGCGCCGTAATGCGGGGTGATGTCTGAGGGGACTGCATCGCCCACCGCCAGCCGCGCCGCCAGATATGGAAAATCCACACCCGTGGCTTCGCCCAACCCGATCCATGCCCAGACCCGGGTATTGACGTCGAGCAGCTTGAGCTTGTCGTCGCGATGGTCGTGCTTGAACTCGACCTCGACCAGCCCGTGGTAGCCCACCGCCGAGAGCAGTCGCCGCGCTTCGCTCGTGGCGCGCGGCAGTTCTTTGCTTTGCACATAGGGCGCGGTGCCGAACTGGATCGGCAACTGGCGCAGGCGCAGCGCCGTCATCTGGCAGATTTCGCGGCCATGATCCCACAACCCGGCGTATGACAGCTGCGTCGTGCCATCGCCCGGAATGAGCTGCTGCACCACAAAGCCATGGCTGCCCATCAGGCGGGTCGCCTCGGCCTGCTTATGGGCAAACTCTTCGGCAGTATTGGCGCGCCACGCCTTGTCGCGGGTCAGCGCGTTGATGGTCTGGGTCGAACTGGGTTTGAGCACTACCGGATAGGTCAGCCCATCGGGCGCCGCATCGGAGGCATAGACGCGCGGATAATCGAGCCCCAGCCGTTCGGCCAGCTCGTAAAGCTCGCCCTTGTCATTGAGCGCCCGCAGCGATGGCCAATCCATGGTCTGGAGGATGAATTGCTTGCCGAGTACTTCGGCGTTTTCGGCGACCAACTGCACTTCAAAATCGGCGCAGGGGCAGATCAGCCAGTTTTTGAGGCCATGGCTCTGCGCAAAGCTGAGCAGCGCGCTGACCGGATCGGCTTCCTGCACGCCCGCCCATGGCGAGAAATGGGTGATGTAACGCGAATTGGCGGCGACCGTGAGCTTGTCGCCCAGAAAGGCCACCGACACACCCTGCCGGCCGAGGCTGCGTATGACGGCGAGGCTGCCATAATTGCCGCCCAGCACGATGACGCCGGCGATGGAATGGTCGGTCGCCATGGCTAAGCCTGACCCTTGCCAACGAGAGCAATCCCGCCTGCCAAAACGCCATGCTGCCGACCAGCTTCAACCACGCTACGCCACCCATATCGCGCTCATAGTCGGCGCCCAGCGAAACACTAGCGCCTTGGGATTAATAGTTGATGTGTGAACAACCCCGCGAGAAAGTCGCCCCTGCGCCCCTCCAATCGCTGGGTCAGTACGCCCAGTCCCACAGCCCAGAACAGTTCGGCGGCGAGCGTTGCCCAGGCAATGCCCATAATGCCCCAGAACGGCGCCAGCAGCAGCGCGCCAACCACCAGAGCAGCGATGGCCAGAATGCACAGCACGGCGCTGCGCACCTGATGACCGCTCAGCGCCAGCAATTGCGCGTTCATGCCGCCCAAAACCCGCACCGCCTGGCTGAGCAAGAACACCAGCATCGGCCAATAGGCAGCGGCATAGTGCGGCCCGAACAGCGACAGGATCCAAGGCCCCAGCACCGCCGTACCGATGATCGCCACCAGCATGGTACCCGCCCCGGCCAGATTGGTGCGCCACAGCAGAATGTCCACCGCGCCTTGCTCCTGCGAGCTGCGCGCTGTCACCAGATCGCGCAGCACGAATTGTTGTGAGGCCATGGCGAAAAAGCCCACCAGGGCCGCGATGCGGATGGCGACGCCCAGCACGGCGAGGTCACCCGCCTCAAGGAACAGCCCGCCGATCATCACGACGAGATCGGCCGTTGCCCCGCCGGCAATGGTCACCGCCAGCATGGCAATGGCGCGGCGGCGATAGAATACGCGCATATCGCGATTGACCGGTTGCGGCTGCAGCGGCCAGGCATTGTCGGCACCCAGCAGCATGGCCTGCCCGATGGCCACGATCAAAGCGATCACGGGCAGCGCCACCAGCACCGGCCAGGTCGATTGCGTCAGCCCGAACAGCACCAAAAGCCCCACCAGCGCCAGCAGCAGCGCCGAGCGGAACACAAAGTCGGGCGCGTAAGAGAGTGCAAAGCGGCGCTGTGCATTGGCCGCACTATTGTTGAGACGGATCGCTGCCAGCGGCACCGCAGCAATCGTGCCCCAGAACCCGGCCGCCACCAGCCCCGGATCGGCCGGAATGAACCACAAGCCACTGGCGACGATCACCGCAATCATAGCGAGAATGATCATGTCCTTGCGCGCTGCCGCCAGAAACGAGGCGATCAGCCCCGGACGGCCAAAAGCCTGAAACCGCGCCAGATAGGTCAACCCGATGGTGTGATAGCCGCCGGTGATGACCAGACTCATGAAGGTGGTGACGCTGATGGCGAGAAATGCCACGCCCACCTGATCGGGCGGAAAGGCGCGCGCCAGCACCAGCTGGCTCAAAAAGCCAAAGCCCGCGCCCGCCAGTCGTGCCCCCATCAGGCCAATCAGCGGCGCGATCATCCGACCTAAGGAAGCCACACCCATCTCCGGAAAAAACGCGTCCGCAGTCCCGATGGCGGATCGAAACGATCCTGCGCGGCGAGCAGTTAGAATTTGTTTAAGTGCGCCCGCCCGGATTACCCTAGGACGGTACAAGACGATTTCAGTTCAACCGTACCGGCGAGTACGGTAATACTTGACCCTCAGCCCATTTGCGGCTTAGAACCACTCCAAACTTCCCCTGCCGGAATACCGCTATGACCAAGGCCCGCACGCTCTACGACAAGATCTGGGATGACCATCTGGTACAGAACAACGAGGATGGTACCTCGCTGCTCTATATCGACCGTCATCTGGTCCATGAAGTGACGAGCCCGCAGGCCTTTGAAGGTCTTCGCATGAACAACCGCAAGGTGCGCCATCCTGAGCGCACGCTGGCCGTTGTCGATCATAACGTACCCACCACCGACCGTTCGCTGCCCAATCCCGACCCAGAAAGCGCGATCCAGATCGCTGCACTGGCCGAGAATACCAGCGAATTCGGCATCGAATATTTCGACCCCTTCGACAAGCGTCAGGGCATCGTGCACATCGTTGGCCCCGAGCAGGGCTTTACCCTGCCAGGCATGACTATCGTTTGCGGCGATAGCCACACCTCGACCCATGGCGCCTTCGGCGCGCTGGCGCATGGTATCGGCACCTCGGAAGTGGAACACGTTCTGGCCACCCAGACGCTGATCCAGCAGAAGGCCAAGAACATGCTGGTGCGTGTTGACGGCCAGCTGCCACCGCACGTCACCGCCAAGGACATCATCCTCGCCATCATCGGCGAAATCGGCACTGCCGGCGGCAATGGCCACGTCATCGAATTTGCTGGCGAAGCGATCCGCTCGCTGTCGATGGAAGGCCGCATGACGGTCTGCAACATGACCATTGAAGGCGGCGCCCGCGCCGGCCTGATCGCCCCCGACCAGACCACGTTCGACTATGTCGAAGGCCGCAATCGCGCGCCAAAGGGCCAGGCCTGGGATATGGCCGTCGATTACTGGAAGACCCTCTATACCGACGAAGGCGCGGTCTACGACAAGGTCGTCATCCTCGATGCAGCCAAGCTCCCGCCAATCGTCAGCTGGGGTTCTTCGCCTGAAGACGTCATCTCGGTCACCGGCGTCGTGCCGAACCCAGACGACATCCAGGACGAAAACAAGCGTGCTTCCAAGTGGCGGGCGCTCGACTATATGGGCCTCAAGCCCGGCACCAACATCACCGACATCACGGTGGAACGCGTGTTCATCGGCTCGTGCACCAATGGTCGTATCGAAGATCTGCGCGCTGCCGCTGCGGTGATCGGGGATCGCAAGGTTGCTGCGGGCGTTGACGCCATGGTCGTGCCCGGCTCGGGTCTGGTCAAGGATCAGGCGGAAGCCGAAGGCCTGCACAAGATTTTCCTCGATGCCGGTTTTGAATGGCGCGAGCCCGGTTGCTCGATGTGCCTGGCCATGAACCCGGACAAGCTCAAGCCGCAGGAACGCTGCGCTTCCACCTCCAACCGCAATTTCGAAGGCCGCCAGGGCTTTAAGGGCCGCACCCATCTGGTGTCCCCTGCCATGGCCGCAGCCGCCGCAATTGCCGGCCACTTCGTCGACATCCGCGAGTGGCAGTAAGCCAGCCAGATTGGGGGGCGCGGTTCGCGCCCACCCTCGACGATCTTGAAGCGCTGGCCAGCCAGGCGCTGAGCGAGCTGCCTGAACCATTCAAATCGCTGGCGGCTGACGTGACCTGCTCGGTCGCCGAATTTGCCGAGGACGACATCCTCGCCCATTTCGGCATGGAGAGCCCCTTCGAGTTGATGGGGCTATTCACCGGCATTGGCCTGACCGAAGACGGCGCCGTGCCCCATACCGGCCAATTGCCCAATACAGTCTTTCTTTATCGCCGCGCGATTTTAGACTATTGGGCCGAGCATGATGACAATACGCTGGGCGAAGTTGTGACCCATGTGCTCATCCATGAACTGGGCCATCACTTCGGCTTTTCCGACGACGACATGGAAGAGATCGAGCGCGCCGCTGACGCTAATAGTCGGCAGGACCCGCAAAAGCCCCAGAATTGATATGGTTCCCGAGGTGCCTAGCATTTGAAATGTTAAGGTAAACATTGGGTAAATCTTGGGATTTCCCCTTAATACGCTAAATCTTCATATCCTTGCTCAACTTCTCAGCCCTCCGAGCGTTGAACAGCAACAAGTAAAGATATGGAGCTCGTTGAAATGACCAACATGCGGTCAAAGACTGCCCTCAAGATCGTGCAGCCAGAACTCGAACAGATGGAAGCCGTGATGCAGGACGCCGCAAAGCAGGCGGCGCCCATGGTGCAGCGCCTGGCTTCGCATCGCGACCGGATCGACCTTGCCGTCAAGGAACTGGAAAGCGAACGCTTCGACCTGCTATCGCGCCGTGACCTGCTTCGCCGTCAGTATGAAGCTGTCGAGCAGGGCCTGACCATGCATATCGAAGACATCGAAACCACCATGCGTCTCTATGAAAATGGGCTGAATTCTCTGGCCACTCCACAGTGATCGTCGTTCCGGGGCCGGTTGGTAGTGGCAGAGCGCGCTAATCGCGCGCCACAAATTCAAATTCTGCTTCACTACCGCCGGCCGGATCGTCCGATACGACGACCGCCAGCTTGTTTTCATCAAGCGCCGCGAACCATTCGTCCCAGCTCACCAGCTGGAAACCGCCAAGCCGATCCGGGCCTTCATTGCCATCGGTATTGATCGCGTGCTGGCCAAAGGTCAGCTGCAACAGCGTCCGCGAGCCGGTGCCGTCCGGGGTATCCATCAACATGGGATTGCCCCCACGCGCTTCGGCCCACTGGCGGATGTCTTCGCGGTCGGTAAGAGTCTTGGCCATCTGTAACGCTCCAAATTGCTGTGGCAGAACAAGCGCGCCAGCGCACACTTGGTTCCGTCGCAATTCCCAACGGCGCAACGGCCTGCTAAGAACCGCTGCCAGCGCCGGAGCAAGCATGAACAACAAGACCAATTCTATTTTTGTCGGCCAGATCGGGGCCGCCCATGGCATCAAGGGCGGTGTCCGGATCACCACACACACCCAGGACCCGCTGGCGATTGGCACCTATGGTCCATTGGCAACCGATCGTCCGGGCCTGACCATCAAGCTGATCAAGCCGCGATTGCAGAAAAATGTAGTCGTTGCTCACATCGAGGGCATCAACGATCGTTCCGCTGCCGAGCAGCTCAACGGCGTCAGCCTGTTCGTCGATCGCAGCAAGTTGCCAGAGATCGACGACGAGGACGATTTCTATCACACCGACCTGATCGGGCTCGATGCGCGGCTGGAAAACGGCATCACAATCGGCAAGGTGTCGGCCATTCCAAACTTTGGCGCCGGCGACCTGATCGAAATCCGTGATCCGCAAAGCGGCGACACGTTCCTCTATCCATTCTCCAAGGCCGTCGTGCCGACCATCAAGATCGACGAAGGCTATCTCATCATCGTGGTGCCACTCGATGCGCCCGAAGATGAAGAAGAGCCCAATTGAGTTTTTCGGCATCCATCATCACGCTGTTTCCCGACCTGTTTCCCGGGCCTCTTGGGGCTTCGGTGCTGGGCCGGGGACTTGCCGACGGCCTTTGGTCGCTTGAAACGACGCAGTTGCGCGATTTTGCGACCGACCGCCATCGCACGGTAGACGATACCCCATCGGGTGGCGGCGCCGGCATGGTGCTCAAGCCCGACATTTTGGCCAAGGCTATCGACACGGTTTCGCCCGATGGCGATCCCCGCCCCCGCATCCTGATGTCGCCGCGCGGCAAGCCACTAACGCAGGCCCGGGCCCGCGAGCTCGCACTCGGCCCCGGCGCGGTGATCGTATGCGGTCGCTTTGAAGGCATCGACCAGCGCGTCATAGACGGCCGTGGGCTCGAGGAAATCTCGATTGGCGACTATGTGCTAGCCGGTGGCGAAGTTGCCGCCATGGTGCTGCTGGAAGCCATTGTACGGCTGATCCCAGGCGTGCTCGGCGGCGCCGACAGCCATGCCGACGAAAGCTTTGAGAACGGGTTGCTGGAATACCCCCAATATACCCGCCCGCAGAGTTTTGAGGGTGTCGACATCCCCGCAGTGCTGACCTCGGGCGACCATGGCAAGATCGGCAAATGGCGCGTCGAACAGAGTTTGGGGCTGACCAGGACACGACGCCCGGATCTACTTGGGCCGCCAAAGTCATAAAAGTGTCCGAAACGCTAGACTCTTGGGCCGTTTTCGCCTATAGCCGCGCCACTATCGCGACGTTGGGCTAATCGGACCCGGCTCGCACCAATAAAAAGACGACCAACCTCCGTTACCAACCAAGACCGGGCGATCGACCCTCACGGGTCGAATAAACGCTCCTTTGAAAAGATTCAGAACGGAATCGACATGACCAACATCATCGAACAGATCGGCGCCGAACAGGTCGCAGCGATCACCGCCAAGCGCGAACTGCCAGAATTCACCCACGGCGACACCATCAAGGTCTGGGTAAAGATCACTGAAGGCGCCAAGGAACGTCTGCAGGCTTATGAAGGCGTTGTTATCGCCATCAATGGCGGCGGCATCACCACCAGCTTCACCGTCCGCAAGATCTCGTATGGCGAAGGCGTGGAACGCGTGTTCCCCCTTTACTCGCCAAACGTGGCATCGGTCGAAGTTCTCAAGCGCGGTAAGGTTCGTCGCGCCAAGCTGTACTACCTGCGCGATCGTCGCGGTAAATCGGCTCGTATTTTCGAATCGACCAACTCGCGCACCAAGAAGATCGAAGCTGGCGAACGCTCCGCAGCAATCGCTGCCAAGGAAGCCCGCGAAGCCGAGAAGGTTGCAGCAGCCGAGGCATTCGCCATCGAGCAGGCAGCCAAGGACGCGGAAGCCGCAGCAGCTGCTGCCGCCGCTGCCCAGGCCAGCGCTGCCGAAGAGGCACCCAAGGCTGAATAAGCCCTGGTCCAATTTGAATTTGAAAAACCCGGTCGCAAGGCCGGGTTTTTTGTTGGCTGATTCACGTGAAACGCCCTCGTGGTTCGAGGCTTTGCGAAGGGCAAAGCACCTCACCATGAGGGCCTACTGGAACACCGCGCCAAGAGCAGCCCTCATGGTGAGGTGGGAGCGCCGCGACCCTCGAACCACGAGGGCGCGGCACCGCAATCCCCCTCAATTGGTCAGCACATTGTTAGCATTGAGCGTGCCATTTCCGGCTTTACGTGTTCGGCCGGCTCCGCGATAAGAAAGCCCCTGCCCGCTAGCCGAGTCCCACATGTCCGTTTCGATCGTCACCTGGAACATCAATTCGATCCGCCTGCGCCTGCCGATGGTGCTCGACTTCATCGCCCAGCACACGCCAGACGTGATCATGTTTCAGGAGATCAAGTGCACGGACGACCAGTTCCCGCGCAACGCCTTTACCGAGGCCGGTTATCCCCATCAGGCGGTGCATGGCCAGAAGGGCTATCATGGCGTCGCCATCGTTTCGAAATTCCCGCTGACCGATGTGTCGAGCCGGGTGTTCTGCGAGATCCCGGAATCGCGCCACGTCTCGGCGCTGACCGATTTCGGCCACGGCCCGGTGACGCTGCACGATTTCTATATCCCTGCTGGTGGCGATGAGCCCGATCCGGCGATCAACCCCAAATTCAAGCACAAGCTGGGGTTCCTGTCCGAGCTGACCACCTGGTTCAACGACCCCATCTTTCAGCGCGGGCATCTGATTGCCGGCGATTTCAACATCGCGCCGCATGAAAACGACGTCTGGAGCCACAAGCAGCTGCTCAAGATCGTCAGCCATACCCCCGTCGAAACCGAAGCGCTCGACGCCATCCTCAATGGCGGCCATGGCTGGACCGATCTGGTGCGCAAGCACGTGCCCTATGACCAGAAGCTCTATTCCTGGTGGAGCTATCGCAGCGCGGACTGGGAAAATGCCAATAAGGGCCGCCGACTGGACCATATCTGGTCCACGGCCGACATCGCCGAGCATTGCATCGGCGCCGAGATCCTCAAGCCCTATCGCGGCTGGGCCGAAAAGCCGAGCGACCACGTCCCGGTGATTGCACGGTTTGCTGGGGTTTGATCTTGCTTACCTCTCCCTTGGGGAGAGGTCGGAGCGCAGCGACGGGTGAGGGGGCCTTGCCCAGCACCGCATCTAGAAAAGGCCCCCTCACCCGACCCAAGGGGGTCGACCTCTCCCCCAGAGGGAGAGGTGAAGAGGGTGCCGAAAATCAGTCAGATTTCATCCGGCGGCGCGAGGGTTCGAGGGCGCCGAGATAGTTGCCGAGCTGCTGCTCGATCCGCGACACGGCGCGCTGCGCCAATTCGGGCGATTGCTGCACCAGCTTGAGGAACGCGCTGCGCGGCACGAACAGCGCGGTGCATTGGGTGACGGCGGTAATGGTGATTGGGCGGGGTTTGGCCAGGATCAGCGCCATGGCTGACACCACGCTACCGGGTTCCGACACCGCATAGGGCTTGCCGCCCCCGGCGCCTTCCGGGCGGGCCTTGAGCGTGCCTTCGGTCAAGACAAATGCGCCCAGCGGGACGTCGCCGGCCTGATAGACCACGTCGTCGGGCTCGAAACGGCGCAAATCGCCGGCAAAAGCCAACATGCGCTTTTGCTCGTCGTCGCAGATATCGAAGAATTCGGCCTGCGCCAGCGCCTCGGCCGCATCGTCCCTGATCATATACCCCAATCCGGATGCGCATTGGCCCCGCCGAAGCGGAGCCACATCATCCTATAGGGCATTTCAAAAGCAATTGTACTCGATTTTGTATGGAATGGGGCGAGCGCGGCCGCCATCCACCGCTTTCACGGTACGAGGCGATAGCCGCCCTCTTCCGTCACCAGCAGACGCGCATTGGAGGGATCGCGTTCGATCTTCTGGCGCAGGCGATAGATATGGGTTTCGAGCGTGTGGGTGGTCACCCGGTTATTGTAGCCCCAGACCTCTTTGAGCAGCACATCGCGCGTGATGGTCTTTGGACCCTGGCGATAGAGGTATTTGAGGATCGAGGTCTCCTTGTCGGTCAAGCGAACCTTGTTGCCATCATTGGCCTCAAGGACCTTGGCCGATGGCTGGAAGCTGTACTGGCCGATGGTAAAGACCACGTCCTCGCTCTGATCATGCTGGCGCAGTGCCGCATTGATGCGCGCGAGCAGAACCGGAAAGCGGAACGGCTTGGTGAGATAGTCATTGGCGCCCGAATCAAGCCCGCGGATCTGGTCCGCGTCGCTGTCATGGCCGGTCAGCATCAGGATCGGGCTTTTATAGCCCTCGGTGCGCAACACTTTGACCGCCTCGCGGCCATCCATATCCGGCAGGCCGACATCAAGGATCATCAGATCGATATTGTTTTCCCGCGTCGCCTTGAGGGCGTCATTGGCCGTACCAGCCTGCAGAATCTCAAACTCACGATGCGTTTCGAGCTGTTCGACCAGCGTTTGGCGGAGGTCCGCGTCGTCGTCCACCAGCAGGATGCGTCGCTTGTTCATTGTTTTCTCCGGTCTTTTTGCGTCGACCTGCCCAACGGTCACAATATTGCGACCTGTTTTTGACCAGCCAATCACATCGGCGTTATTTCGTGTAGGAACGAAGAAACGGCACCAGAAGTTGCAGTCTAGCGGGCCATCAGTGGCAATTTATCGCAGCGTTTGATTAGACCTGCGCTGGCCGATGTCCAAATAGCGCCGAGCCAACCCGCACATGGGTCGCCCCCATGGCAATGCCGGTCTCAAAATCGCCGCTCATGCCCATCGAAAGGTTTTGCACACCCGCCGCCCGGCCAAGCGTTGCCAGATGGGCAAAATAGGGCCCCGGCGGCACGCCATCGGGCGGAATGCACATCAGGCCGACAATCTCCAGACCATGCTCTGTGCGGCAGCGTTCAACAAAGGCCACGGTCTCGGCCGGGGCAATCCCAGCCTTTTGGTCCTCAAGGCCAATATTGACCTGCACAAAGCACGGCAGAGGCCGCCCTGCCCGCGCCATCTCGGCCGCCAGCACACCCGCCAGCTTGTCGCGATCGACCGTCTCGATCACGTCAAACAGCGCCACGGCTTCGCGCGCCTTGTTGGTCTGCAGCGGCCCGATCAGATGCAGTTTGACGTCCGGGAAGCGCTCGCGCAGCCCCGGCCACTTATCATTGGCTTCCTGCACGCGGTTCTCGCCAAACACGCGTTGCCCTGCTTCGAGAAACGGCACGATTTCGTCGGCGGCAAAGGTCTTGGAGACCGCCACCAGTTCAACGCTTTCGGGTGGCGCGCCAAACCGGGCATGAGCGCTCAAAATGCGCTCGCGGATGGCGGCAAGTCTGCTGATGGCGCCGGAGTCCATGCTTTCGCCCTGTTCTTGTTGACCTTGGGGGGGATTTCTGGTGATGGTCCGGTAGCTAAAAAACCCCACAAACGCAAGCAGCGCGCCAGTTTTGCGCAGGTCTGCGGCAAATCAATCCAAGGGACGAATACAGTGAGCGGCGAACGCTACAATCCGCGCGAAATGGAACCGAAATGGCAGAAGGTCTGGGACGAACGCCAGAGCTTTGTCAGCAGCAATGATGATCCGCGCGAGCCCTACTACGTCCTAGAGATGTTCCCCTATCCGTCTGGCCGTATCCACATGGGCCATGTGCGGAATTACTCGATGGGCGACGTCGTGGCGCGCTATTATCGCGCCAAGGGCAAGAATGTGCTCCACCCCATGGGGTGGGACGCCTTCGGCCTGCCCGCTGAAAACGCCGCCATCGAGCGCAAGACCCATCCGGGCACCTGGACGCGCGCCAATATCGCCACCATGCGGACGCAGCTCAAATCCATGGGCCTTGCCATCGACTGGACGCGCGAAATCGCCACCTGCGAGCCCGAATACTACAAGCACCAGCAGTCGATGTTCATCGACATGATGGAAGCGGGCCTCGTCACGCGCAAGCAGTCCAAGGTCAATTGGGACCCGGTCGATATGACCGTTCTGGCCAATGAGCAGGTCATCGACGGCAAGGGCTGGCGCTCAGGCGCGCCTGTGGAACAGCGCGAGCTGACGCAGTGGTTCTTCAAGATTTCCGACATGGCCGAAGAGCTGCTGGACGGTCTGGACGGGCTGACCGAATGGCCGGAAAAAGTGCGCGTCATGCAGCGCAACTGGATCGGCAAGTCCGAAGGCCTGCGGCTGCTGTTTGAAGTGATTGCGTCTGACAAGACCAACACCACCAGCCTTGAAGTCTTCACCACCCGGCCCGACACCATTTTCGGTGCGTCGTTCCTGGCGCTGTCGGCTGACCATCCGCTGACCACTCAGCTGGCGGCCGGCAATCCCGAGCTGACCGAGTTCATCGCCGAATGCCATCGTCAGGGCACGGCGACCGAAACGCTGGAAAAGGCCGATAAAAAGGGCGTGTTCACCGGGCTTCACGTGAAGCATCCGGTGATCGAGGGCGCCACCCTGCCCGTCTATGTCGCCAATTTCGTGCTGATGGATTACGGCACCGGCGCCATTTTCGGGTGCCCGGCGCATGACCAGCGCGATCTGGACTTTGCCCGCAAATATGACCTGGCCGTCATTCCCGTCGTGCTGCCCACCGGCGCCGACGCGGCAAGCTATGCCGTTGGCACCGAAGCGGGCACCGAGCCCGGCACCATCTACAATTCGGGGTTCCTTGATGGCCTGACCGTCGATGCCGCCAAGAAAGCCATTGGCGAGCATTTCGCCGCCCGCAGCGTTGATGGCCAGCCCCAGGGCAAGGTCGAAATCAACTATCGCCTGCGCGACTGGGGCGTATCGCGCCAGCGCTATTGGGGCGCGCCGATCCCGGTGATCCATTGCGAGGTCTGCGGCACCATTCCAGTGCCCAAAAAGGACTTGCCCGTCGTGCTGCCCGATGACGTTTCCTTCGACAAGCCCGGCAATGCGCTGGACCACCATCCGACCTGGAAGCACGTGAACTGCCCGCAATGCGGCGGCGAAGCGCGTCGTGAAACCGACACCATGGACACGTTCGTTGATTCGTCCTGGTATTTTGCCCGCTTTACCGCGCCGCAGGCCGACACCCCGACCATTCCCGAAGTCGCCAATCGCTGGCTGCCGGTGGATCAGTATATCGGCGGCGTCGAGCATGCGATCCTGCACCTGCTCTATTCGCGCTATTTCACCCGCGCCATGAAGGCGACCGGCCATGTCGGACTCGACGAGCCGTTCAAGGGCCTCTTCACCCAAGGCATGGTGACGCACGAAACCTACAAGTCGGAAGCCGGCGAGTGGGTGAACCCCACCGAAGTGCTGTTTGACACCACGGGCGACGAGCGCACCGGCAAGCACATCAATTCGGGCGCGCCGATCACCATCGGCTCGATCGAAAAGATGAGCAAATCCAAGAAGAACGTGGTCGATCCCGACGAGATCGTCGCGACCTATGGCGCCGATACCGCGCGCTGGTTCATGCTGTCGGACTCCCCACCGGAACGCGATTTCCAGTGGACCGAGGCCGGTGTCGAAGGCGCCAGCCGCTTCCAGCAGCGCGTCTGGCGGCTGCTTGGCGAAACCATCGAGATCATTAAACAGTCTTCTGGAATTGTTCGCACTTCCGACGACGCCGAAGGCCTTGCGCTACGCAAGATCGTGCATCGCGCCGTCCATTCGGTCGGTGCCGATATCGAAGGCCTGCGCTTTAACCGCGCCGTGGCCCAGATCTATGAGCTGACCAACGCGCTGGTTCGCTCTGCCGGCATCGCCGCCGCCGCTCCCGCCGCCCGTCTGGGCGCGCTGGAAGAGGGCGTGGAGCGCCTGATCCAGCTTTTGGCACCGATGATGCCCCATCTGGCCGAAACCTGCTGGGTGGAGCTCGGCAGAAGCGGGCTCGTGGCTGACGCACCATGGCCAGCAGTCGATGCGTCGCTGCTGGTCGACGATACCGTCACCCTGCCGATCCAGATCAACGGCAAGCGCCGCGGCGAAGTCACCGTGGCAAAGGGCATGCCTGCCGCCGAGGTCGAGAAACTTGTCTTGTCAATGGACGAGATCACCCGCATTCTGGACGGCAAGGCACCCAAGAAGATCGTTATTGTTCCAGACAGGATCGTCAATGTCGTGGTCTAGGCTCGCTCGTCCCGCCGCACTCGGCGCAATGCTGCTGGGGGCCAGCCTCGCGCTGGGCGCCTGCAGCTTTTCGCCGGTCTATAGCGGCGCTCTGGCGGAGCAACCCCTACTGAACTTCGCCTATGCAAAGCCCAATAGCCGGCTTGAACAGGTGGTGTATCAGGAACTAGCCCTAAGGTTCGGCTCGTCCGACTCCGAAACCGCACCGCTGGCGCGGGTATCGGTCAGCGTTTCGACCGACCGGCCGCTCATGTCCAGGACGAACAATCCCAACAAGCTGACCGAGCTGACGGTGACGGCCACTTTGGTGGTCACCTATCGCGACGGCCGCACTGTGGAACCAGTGCGTTTGAGCCACTTTGCGACGGCGCAGTACACCACCAGTAGCCAGGTCCTGGCCAACAATGTTGCCCGGACCGACGCCGCCGAGCGGGCCGCAAAAGCTGCCGCGGAATCCCTGCGTCTGGCTATTCTGGCGTCGCTCAGCCGCTGATGACAGCCCTTAAAGCGCATGAAGTGGCGCGCTTTTTGGCGCGTCCCGACCTCACCGAAGGCATTTTCCTCGCCTATGGTCCAGACGCTGGCCTGGTCCGCGAAACCGCCCAGCGCCTGATTCGCCAGCTGAGCGGCAACGACCCGGAATCGGCCAGTATCGTCGTGCTGGATGGCTCCGAAGTGGACGCAGACCCATCCATCCTCGCGGTCGAGGCCCGCACCATGTCGCTGTTTGGCGGCAAACGTATCGTTCGCGTGCGGGGCGCCGGCAAATCACTGGTCATGACGCTCACCGAGCTGCGCGATAACCCCGGTGGGGCCACCATCGTGCTCGAGGCCGGCAATCTCACCCCCAAGGATGCCCTGCGGGCCCTCGTGGAGGCCGCAAAGCTCGGCCGGGCCCTGCCCTGCTACCCGGACAGTGATGAGACGCTACAGGCTCTTATTCGCGAGACGTTCAACCAGCAGGGCATCCGCGTCGAGGCCGATGTCGTCGTCACCCTGCGTGAGATCCTCGGTAATGACCGCGAAATCACGCGCCGCGAGCTGGAGAAGCTGTCTCTCTACGCCGCCAAGAGCAAGGAACTGACCCGCGAAGACGTCATTTTGCTCTGTGCCGACAATGGCATGCTGGTTATCGACGCCATTTTGGATGCGACGGGCGGTGGCCACGCCGAAAAGCTGGAACTGGCGCTCAACCGCGCCCTGTCCTCCGCCGTCGACCCGCAGCGCCTGCTTGCCATGTGCACCATCCATTTCGCCAATCTGCGCCGCTGGCGTGCCGAAGTCGATACCGGCAAGAGCCCCCGCATGGTCCTCGACGGCCTACGCCCCAAGCCACACTTTTCGCGCACCTCGGCACTCGAACAGCAATTGCGCATCTGGTCCGACGACCGCCTGGCCATGGCTTGCGAACGCATTCTGCAGGCAACCGCTGACAGCCGCCGCCGCCCTGGCCTGGCCGGACCCACGCTGCGGCGCGCCCTCCTCGCCATCTGCATGATGGCGGCGACGCACTAGGCATCCGGAAAAACAAAAAGGGCGCCCAATGGAGCGCCCTTTTCAATTCTGTCGCAGTTTCACGTGAAACTATTTGCGATTTTAGCTAGTTCGCATAGCCCGTCAGCTTGAGGCAGATGCCATCAAGCTGTTCCAGCGTTTTGTAGCGAATTTCCAGCTTTCCGCCGCGATCGCCATGCGCCAATGACACCGAAAGCCCCAAAGCGTCGGACAAACGGCGCTCCAGCGCCACCGTATCGGCATCGCGATCGGCATGCGGCACGCTTGGCTTCTTGGTGCCGGCGATATCGCGCTGCTGGCTCAGAGCCTCAGCCTCACGCACGGACAGGCCACCGGCCACAATCTGATGCGCCAACGTCGCTGGGTCCTCAGCCGTAATCAGCGTACGGGCGTGACCGGCCGTCAGCGTACCGCTGGCCACCATGCCGCGTACATCTTCAGGCAGACGCAGCAGGCGCAGCGTATTGGCGACATGCGAACGGCTCTTGCCGATGACCTGCGCCAGGTCCTGCTGGGTATAGTCAAACTGTTCGATCAGCTGGCCGTAACCCATTGCTTCTTCAAGAGGATTAAGATCGGCGCGCTGCACGTTTTCGATAATGGCGAGCTCGAGCGCTTCCTTGTCGTCCACATCGCGCACGATAACCGGCACATCATGCAGCCCAGCTTTCTGGGCCGCGCGCCAGCGGCGTTCACCAGCGATCAGCTCGAAAATATTAGGATCTTCGCTCGGACGAACCAGAAGCGGCGACATCACGCCCTTCTCGCGGATCGAATTGGTCAGCTCTTCGAGCTGATCCGGATCGAATGTACGGCGCGGGTTGGCTCGGTTGGCAATGATAAATTCAACTGGCAGCTTTTTGACGCCACCCGATTCAGTGACGCGGGCGCCCTCAACGGTCGCCATATCCCCAATGAGCGCCGCCAGACCGCGGCCTAGACGTGTGGGCTTGTCGTTCATCTCGGGCTCCTATGCCGCGTTGAGCTGCCGCTCGCGGCGGATCACTTCGGTAGCCAGCCGCAGATAGGCCTGGCTGCCGGCACATTTCAAATCATAAAGCAGCGCCGGCTTTCCATAGGATGGCGCCTCGCTGAGCCGCACATTGCGCGGGATCACCGTGTCATAGACCAGATCTCCCATTTCGCTGCGTACATCATGCAGAACCTGTTCGCTCAGATTGTTGCGCTTGTCGAACATCGTCATCACCACGCCCTGGATCGACAGACGCGGATTGAGCGTCGAGCGGATCTGCTCGATGGTCTGCAACAGCTGGCTGAGGCCTTCCAGCGCAAAGAACTCGCACTGCAACGGCACCAGAACCGCATCGGCGGCAACCAGCGAGTTGATGGTCAGCAAGTTGAGCGACGGCGGGCAGTCGATGAGAATATAACTCACCGGGCGCTCATTGATTGTCAGATCATTGAGCTTTTTGAAGGCATCGCGCAGCTTGAACGCGCGGTCGGCATGCCCGGCAATAGTCAGCTCAACGCCCAGCAAATCCATGGTCGATGGAACAATAGCCACATTGGGCACGCTGGTCATGATCGCGGCCTGCGCAACCGTCGCCTCGCCGACCAGCAGGTCATAGGACGAGACTTCGCGGTCTGTGCGCGAGATTCCGAGACCCGTCGAGGCATTGCCCTGCGGATCGAGGTCGACAATCAGCACGCGCTCGCCAATAGCGGCCAGCGCCGTTGCCAGATTGATTGCAGTCGTGGTCTTACCCACGCCGCCTTTTTGATTGGCCAGTGTCAGGATACGGGGCGCCAATTTAGGCCTCCAGCTCGTTCGCCGCTAACTAACTGTTTTCGCACTCAAATTTGTGAGCGTGAGCAGGACACCGCTAGGATCAGTGTCACTTTCAGTTATTAGCACGTCGTAGTCCCAATGCGTACTCGTTTCGGCGAGTTCTTCAACATGTTCCCTGCCTTTATGCAGGATGGCACGCGTCTGGGGCGCGAAAAACGGCTTCATCCAGCTGCAAAGCTGGGGCAAAGAGGCCAGTGCACGGGAGGTAATGACATCTGGCGCCGGTGTTTCACGTGAATCAATCTGGTCGCTGCGGCGACCTTCCACGGTGACAATCAGCCCGAGTTCTCGGGCAACCGTCCGCAAGAAGCTGACCTTTCGGCCGTTTGGCTCAATCAGCGTAAAATGGTGATTCGGGCTTTTGAGCGCGATCGCCAGCGGCAAGGCCGGCAATCCCCCGCCACTCCCGAAGTCTAGAAAGGCATGATCGCCCTGCTTCAAGAGCGATAGTACCTGCAGGCTGTCGGCAAAGTGACGTGTCCAGACGTCATCCAGTGTTTCACGTGAAACAAGATTCTGTACCGCCTGCCACTTGCGCAACAGCTGAGCATAGGATTCCAGATCGGCAGCAACGTCGGCCAGTGGTCGGGTAAAATGCTCCGCATAGCGGGCAATAATGTCGGTTTCGCTCATTAACTGGCCTTGCGCATTTCGCCACGACGGATCACCGCCAGGAGAAGGGTGATTGCCGCAGGCGTCATGCCGTCCATGGCTTGCGCCTGGGCAATAGTCTGTGGGCGGTACTGCTGCAGCTTCTGCCGTAGCTCCATGGAAAGACCCGGAATGGAATCATAGTCCATGGCGTCCGGAATCGGCTTCTGCTCATCCCGACGCACGGTCTCGATGTCGTTCTTCTGACGATCCAGATAGACGGCGTACTGCGCATCAACCATCAACTGCTCGATGATCGCTGGTTCGATGTTCCCGACTTCCGGCCAAAGCTTGGTGACGTCAGCAGCGTTTACATCGGGATAGGACAGTAGATCGAAGGCTGAACGCGACTTCCCGTCCTCGTTAACGGCAATGCCGACCTTACGCGCGGCGTTGGGCGAAGCACTCAAGCTGGTGAGCAGAGTGCGGCCCGCCGCCAGTGCCGCGGCCTTCTGCTCAAACATGTCGGCGCGTTCTTCGCCGACCAGACCAAACTTCTGGCCAAGCGCCGTAAGGCGCTGATCGGCATTGTCGGCGCGCAGGTGCAGGCGGAACTCTGCTCGCGATGTAAACATGCGATAGGGCTCTGAGACGCCGCGTGTCACCAGATCATCGACCATCACACCGAGATAGCTCTCGGTGCGAGACAGAACCATTGGGTCCTCCCCATTGGCGGCCAGGGCAGCGTTGGCACCGGCGAGCAGACCCTGGGCACCCGCTTCCTCGTAGCCGGTCGTCCCGTTGATCTGCCCCGCCAGGTAGAGACCGGGCTGGCGCTTGACTTCGAGCGTTGGGCGCAGTTCGCGGGGATCGACATAGTCATACTCGATGGCATAGCCGGGCCGGACAATGCGGACATTTTCCAGACCTGGCATGGACTCGAGAAACGCCTGCTGCACCTCGGCTGGCAAGGACGTCGATAGGCCGTTTGGATAGATCGTCGTATCATCAAGCCCTTCGGGCTCAAGGAAAATCTGGTGACTATCACGGTCGGCGAAACGGACGACCTTGTCCTCGATGGACGGGCAATAGCGCGGGCCGCGGCTTTGGATACGGCCGGAATACATCGCCGAGCGATGCAGGTTGTCCGAGATGATGCGGTGCGTTTCGGCCGTGGTCCGGGTCAGATGGCAAGAGACCTGCGGCGTGGTGATCGCCTTGGTCAATGCCGAAAAAGCCTCGGGCGGATTATCCCCGGGCTGCTCGTCGAGAACCGAGAAATCGATGCTGGCCGCGTCGAGGCGGGCTGGTGTGCCTGTCTTGAGGCGACCCAGGCTAAGGCCCAGAGCTTCGAGTCGCGTCGATAGGCCAAGTACCGGCTTTTCGCCAACGCGCCCGGCGGGCGTCGTTGTATCGCCGCTATGGATGAGGCCACGCAGAAATGTACCGGTGGTCAGAACCACAGCCTTGGTGCCGAAGCGACGACCGTCGAGCAGGACGACGCCACTGACAACACCGTTGGTCACTTCGATATCGTCGACTTCCCCCTCGATGACGTCGAGATTGGCCTGCGATGTAATCGCTGCTTGCATAGCCTTACGATAGAACTTGCGGTCTGCCTGAGCACGGGGTCCGCGCACTGCGGGACCCTTGCGGCGGTTGAGGACGCGGAACTGGATACCGGCCTGATCGGCGACGCGGCCCATCAGGCCATCAAGCGCATCGATCTCGCGAACGAGATGGCCCTTGCCCAAACCACCGATAGCCGGGTTGCAGCTCATCTCGCCGATGGTGGCAAACTTGTGGGTGATCAGAGCGGTTGGAACGCCCAGGCGCGCAGAGGCGGCCGCAGCTTCACAGCCGGCGTGGCCACCTCCTACAACGATGACGGCATAATCGCTCATGGTCATTTTCTCCAGTCGCGCTCAATAGGCCAATGTTTCACGTGAATCAATTCACCTGGCATCACGTGAGTGTTTCACGTGAATCATTTTCCGATGCAGAAACTCGCGAACAGCCGATCCAGCACGCGCTCTGCATCCAGCCGCCCGACCAGCCGCTCCAGTGATTGCGATGCAATGCGGAGGCTTTCGGCGGCGAGTTCCGGCGTCGGTAGCTGTGTGAGCGATGCATCGAGCGCGGAAATAGCTGCGTCCAGTGCGAGCCGATCGCGCTCTCTGCTCAGCAGGGATGGTTCGCCCGTGACGAGAGTTTGACCGATGGTTTCAAGTCGCTCGAATAGCACGTGTAGTCCAGCGCCAGATTGTGCAGAGACGGTGATGTCGACGCCTTCAACGGTACAAAGGTCGGCCTTGGTGCCGACACGGATAGCGTTGGCCGATGAAACCTCGTCTCCAGTGGCGGCAATGTCTGGGGCTGACAGCCAGAGCGTAATGTCAGCTTGCTCGATAGCTTGCCGCGCGCGGCGAATGCCTTCGGCTTCCGCCTTGCTGTCGGTGCTGCGCAGGCCGGCGAGGTCGAGCAGGATATAGAGCTGGCCACCGATATCGAGCGGGACTTCGCGCACGTCGCGCGTGGTTCCCGCTTCGTCGGTGACGATGGCGATATCGGACTTTGCCAAGGCATTGATTAGGCTGGATTTTCCGGCATTGGGTGGACCCGCCAGCGCGACGCGGATGCCTTCGCGGACGATGCGGCCGTGTTCCACCGATGCCAGGGCTTCGGTGATGTCAGCCTTCAGGGATAGAAGGCTGGTACCAAAGCTTGGCGGCAACTCGTCAGCAACGTCGCCTTCATCAGAAAAGTCGAGGCGCGCTTCGATCTCGGCGCGAAGGTCGAGCAGTTGATCTCGCCAGGCGTCGATGCGTTGCGACAGCCCGCCCTCAAATCGGGCCAAAGCCTGGCGGCGCTGGTTTTCGGTTTCGGCATCGAGCAGATCACCAAGGCCTTCGATTTCGACCAGATCGAGCTTGCCGTTCTCAAAGGCGCGGCGGGTGAATTCGCCGGCTTCGGCCAGGCGGGCGCCCTGCTCCGTCAGCAGTTTGAGAATGGCGCGAACGCCGGCGGGGGAGCCATGCACCTGTAATTCGGCACAGTCTTCACCGGTAAAACTATGGGGACCGGGGAACCAGGCGACGAGGCCGCGGTCGAGCATACTGTCAGCGCCGATAGCGCGTAGTGTCAGCTTGCGGGGTTCCGGCAGGCGACCGCTGACAGCACGGATCAGTTCCGCCGTTTTGGGGCCAGAGAGGCGGATGACCGCGACGCCGGAGGGCGGTGCACCGGAGGACAGCGCTACGATTGTGTCGGTCATTCAGGAGCCCCCGATAAAGCAAAGAGCGACACGCCTTTCAGCATGCCGCTCTTTTAATACATCATACGACGAGTGTTAGGTGTTCATCGAGTCGAAGAAATCGGAATTTGTCTTGGTCTGACGAACCTTGTCGACCAGGAACTCCATCGCGTCGATCGTCCCCATTGGATTGAGGATACGGCGCAGCACGTACATCTTCTTGAGAATATCGGGATCGACCAGCAGCTCTTCCTTGCGGGTACCCGACTTGGTGATGTCCAGCGCCGGGAAGATGCGCTTGTCGGCGACCTTGCGATCAAGGATGATTTCCGAGTTACCGGTACCCTTGAACTCTTCAAAGATCACTTCGTCCATGCGCGAACCGGTATCGATCAGCGCCGTCGAAATGATGGTCAGCGAACCGCCGTCTTCGATGTTACGGGCAGCACCGAAGAAACGCTTCGGGCGCTGCAGCGCGTTGGCATCCACACCACCCGTGAGAACCTTGCCGGAGCTTGGCACGACAGTGTTGTACGCGCGGCCGAGGCGGGTGATCGAATCGAGCAGAATCACGACGTCGCGCTTGTGTTCGACCAGGCGCTTGGCCTTTTCGATCACCATTTCGGCGACCTGAACGTGGCGCGATGCCGGTTCGTCAAAGGTCGAGGAGATGACTTCGCCACGCACCGAGCGCTGCATGTCGGTCACTTCTTCCGGACGCTCGTCGATCAGCAGGACGATCAGATAGCATTCGGGATGATTGGTGGCGATCGATTGTGCAATATTTTGCAACAGTACCGTCTTACCGGTACGTGGTGGCGCAACAATCAGAGCGCGCTGACCCTTGCCCAGTGGGGCAACCAGATCGAGCAGACGGGCCGAACGATCCTTGAGGGTCGGGTCGGGCAACTCCATGCGGAGCCGTTCTTCAGGATAAAGCGGGGTCAGGTTATCGAAGTTGACCTTGTGGCGAACCGCCTCGGGATCTTCGAAGTTAATCGTGTTTACTTTGAGCAGCGCGAAGTAGCGCTCGCCATCCTTGGGAGACCGGATCTGGCCTTCGACCGTGTCGCCGGTCCGCAGACCGAAGCGACGAATCTGGGATGGGCTGACATAAATGTCATCGGGACCGGGCAGGTAGTTTGCGTCCGGGGACCGTAGGAAACCAAAACCGTCCGGCAGAACTTCAACGACGCCTTCGCCGGTGATGTCCACTTCCTGGGCGGCCAGTTCCTTGAGGATCGCAAACATCAATTCCTGTTTGCGCATGGTCGAGGCATTCTCGACCTCGTGTTCTTCGGCGAACACCAGCAATTCGGCCGGGGATTTGGCCTTGAGCTCGCTGAGCTTCATATTCTGCATGTAGCGGATAAACCCTTGAGGGAAATCTGGACGGCTAGTCTATTTTGGGAGGGGTAGGCACCGCGCAGCGACCGGGGAGGTCGGCTTGATATTTGGGATGCGTTGAATGCCATGTAGCGTGATCCGGGGGCATTTTCAAGCCAGAAACGCCCGATCCCGAACGGATTCACGTGAAACGTCCACCAGTTGGAAAGCACAAATCGCGCCGGAGCGCGATTTGCTAGGTCATAATTGATTTGGTCAGAATGGCTTAACGATCACCGCGATGACGATGACGATGGCGAGCACGAAAGGAATCTCGTTGATCGCCCGAAAGAACGTGTGCGGCTTGGTGTTTCGGTCCTGCTGGAAAGCGCGCAACAGGCCGCCATACCAGCCGTGAATACCGGTCAGCGCCAGAACCATCACAGCTTTAAGCCACATCCAGCCCATCGAAAAATCGACAATCCCGAAACCGAAAGCCAGCCACAGACCAAAGATCCAGGTGGCAATCATCGCCGGGGTGATGATGCCGCGATAGAGCCGACGCTCCATCACCTTGAAGGTCTCGGACTTGTCCGAACCCACCTCGGACTGCGCGTGATACACAAACAGCCGCGGCAGATACATCATGCCGGCCATCCAGGCGATCACCGAAATGACGTGAAACGCCTTGACCCATTCGTACATTTTGAACTCCTCAACAGTCCAATGCGGCCTTAGCCGTTTTTGACGCGATCAACCAGCCGCGCCACATGCTCGATCGGGGTTTCCGGCACAATGCCATGGCCCAGATTGAAGATATGCGGCCGGTCCGAGAACGCCTCGATGATGCTATCGACGCGGGCATCGAGCTGATCGCCACCGGCCACCAGCCGCAGCGGATCAAGATTGCCTTGCACCGGCAGCGTATTCGGCAAATGCTTGACCGCAAAATCGAGCGGCGTTGCATAATCAAGACCTAGCGCATTGACCCCGGTCCGGGCGGCGTAACGCGCGAGATTACCGGCGGCACCACGCGGGAAGCCGATGATCGGCGCATTGGGTACCCGGGCCCGCACGCCCTCGACAATCCGGCGATTGGGGCCGATCACCCTTTCCTCAAAAGCGACATCATCCAGATTGAGCGCCCAGCTTTCAAACAGCTGCACCACATCGGCACCCGCTTCAAACTGCGCCACCAGATAATCCACGCTGGTCGCGACCAGAATATCGATCAGCGCTTCAAAGGCCTCGGGATGCCGTAAAGCAAACAAACGCGCCGCCGCCTGATCAGTCGAGCCACGACCACCGATCATATAGGTCGCCACTGTCCAGGGAGAGCCACAGAAGCCGATCAGCGTCTTTTCAGGCGCCAGGGCTGCTCCTAGCCGCCGGACGGTCTCCAGCACTGGTGCCAAATGCTCCAAAGCCCGCTCAGGCTTGAGCGCCGCGATGGTTTGAGCTGAAACGGGATCGAGGACCGGACCTTCGCCCTGCTCGAAGCGCACGTTCTGACCCAAGGCATCTGGCACGACCAGAATGTCGGAGAACAGGATCGCTGCGTCGAGATCGAACCGACGCAGTGGCTGCAGCGTGACTTCCGTGGCGAGGTCTGGCGTATAGCAAAGCTCGAGGAAGTTTTTGGTATGGCTGCGCACTTCCCGATACTCGGGCAGATAGCGTCCAGCCTGGCGCATAATCCAGATCGGAGGACGCTCCTGGCGTTGGCCAAGAACGGTTGCCAGCAAGGGCTTGTGGGTCACGTCTTACTTCCCTTCCAAAACCCCTAAAGAGTCTTTCTTACTTCGTATTAGTATTATCATGGCGGTGTTTTGAGCCAATTCACGGCCATCCACAATTGGGCATGCGGCGGCACAAGCGCGCAGTACAATGGTAAATGCTCTGTTAACGAACGATCGGCCCGCCTCGCTCCGGTGTCGCGCCACAATGGTTAACGAAGCCTTAACCAGACGACTCCCGAGTCAACGATTCGAATCCTGCTGTGCAAAAACGCTTGGCAACGAGATTGACGCATTTGGAGGTTATCCCCAGAGCTATCCATAGCCCTGAACGGCTCGGGGTCCGGGCTGAACTGTTAACGTTTTGATAACCAAGTCGAACAAGTCGAGCCTAAGCCCAAAGTCATGAGTCATTATCACAGCTTGGGCTTGAGCTGTGGATGACAGTGTGGAAAACATCATCATCATGTTGATCCTAGCCAGCCAGAGTAACACCCGCAAAGCCCTGCTAGAGCAGGCCGGACTGGTGTTTTCCGTCACCCCTGCAGCCATCGATGAGAGGGCCCTCGAAACGGCCGCAATCGAGGCCGGCGGCGATGGTCGCGACGTCGCATTATTGCTCGCCCAAAAGAAGGCTGCGGCGGTCGCTGCGGCCAATCCCGGCGCCATTGTGATCGGCGCCGACCAGACGCTGAGTCTGGGCGCCGAACTTTTGCACAAGCCGGTCGACCGGGCAGCCGCTGCCCAGCAGCTCGACTATCTGCGCGGCAAGACCCACCGCCTGCACGCTGCCGTCGCTTTGGTGCGCGACGACATCTTGCTGTGGTCCGATATCCAGACGGCGGAACTCACCATGCGCGAGTTTTCCGAGGCCGAGCGCGACGATGTACTCAACCGCGAAGGCGATGCGATCCTTGATTCCGTGGGCGGTTATCGCCTTGAAGGGCCGTCGATCCGGCTGTTTGAAACCGTGAGCGGCGACTACTTTTCCATTCTGGGCCTGCCGCTGCTGGCTTTGCTCGCCGCCCTGAGCACTGTCGCGCCCGAGACCCTGACGTGACCACCAAAGCCTTTGTGATCGGACATCCGATCAACCACTCCCGCTCGCCTTTGATCCATGGCCAATGGTTGGCCGAACACCAGATCGACGGCAGCTACGAAGCCATCGACGTCGCCCCGGGTGAGCTACCGGCGTTTTTCGAGCGGTTGCGCAGCGGCGAGTTCGCCGGCGGCAATGTCACCATTCCGCACAAGGAAGCGGTGTTTGCGCTCTGCGACAGCGTCGATCCGCTGGCGAAAACGATTGGTGCGGTCAATACGCTGGTCTTACGCGACGGCAAGATAGCGGGCAGCAATACTGACTATCTCGGTTTTCTGGGCAATCTCGATGCAGCAGCGGCCGGCTGGTCCGACAATGCCGGCGATGCCATCGTCATCGGCGCCGGCGGTGCGGCGCGGGCCATCCTCGTCGCGCTGCGGGCGCGCAAGTTTGGCAAAGTGCATGTCCTCAATCGCACACTGGCCAATGCCAAGACGCTGGTCGATAGCATTGAGGGGCCGTTCGAGGCGCATGACTTTGCAGCTTTCGATACGCTCGCGCCGCAGGCCAGCCTCGTGGTCAATACCAGCGCCATCGGCATGCATGGCTCACGCTTTGACTGGCTCGATTTCAATCGCCTTCCTGCCACGGCGCTGGTGACCGATATCGTTTATACCCCTCTTCTGACGCCATTGCTGGCTGACGCCGAGGCCCATGGCCTTAAAACCGTCGACGGTCTGGGCATGTTGCTGCATCAGGCGGTGCCCGGATTTGAAGCCTGGTTTGGCACGCGGCCAACCGTGACGCCCGAACTGCGGGCGCGCATCGAAGCGACACTGGGGCATTGAGCATGTGGCGGATTGGCGTCACCGGCTCCATCGCCACCGGCAAATCTACGGTCCTCAAGGCTTTTTCGGACCTTGGCGTCCCGGTCTATTCCGCCGATCAGGCCGTCGCCGATCTCTATTCCACCGATGCCGCGGCGCCGGTCGAAGCGCTGTTTCCCGGCGTCACCCGCAATGGCGTTATCGACCGCGGCCTGCTGTCTGAAAAACTTGCGGCTGATCCATCCGGCTTTAAGCGCCTCGAAGCGGTGGTACATCCGCTGGTTCGCGCCCAGATCGCCAGATTTCTTGATGATGCCGAAGCCAGTGGTCAGCCTTTGGCGGTCGTCGAAGTGCCGCTGCTGTTTGAAAGCGGCTACGACTATGGGTTTGACGCCATTGCCGTGACCTGGGTCGACGAGGCCATCCAGCGCCAGCGCGCCCTCGCCCGGCCCGCAATGAGCGGGGATAAGCTCGACACCATCCTTGCCCGCCAGATGCCGCAGGCCGACAAGAAGACTAGGGCCACCTATCTGTTCGATACGGGCATGCCCGTCGAGAAAACCATCGCGATGGTCGCAGCGCTCGTCGCCAGCATCAAAGCCAGAGGGCCAAAAAGTTGAACCGTGAGATCGTCCTCGATACCGAAACCACCGGCCTCTCCCCGTCCCAGGGTGACCGACTGGTCGAAATCGGCTGCGTCGAGCTGATCAATCACATTCCGTCGGGCCGCAACTATCACGTCTATATCAACCCGCAGCGCTCGATGCCCGAGGAAGCGTTCCGCGTGCACGGGCTGAGCGAAGAATTCCTGTCCGACAAGCCGCTGTTTGGTGCCGTCGCCAATGAATTCCGCGAGTTTATCGGCGATGCGACGCTGGTCATCCACAACGCGCCATTCGATATGGGCTTTCTCAATGCCGAGCTCGAAAAGGCCGGCCAGTCACGGCTGAGCAATAGTGTGATCGATACGGTCATGGTGGCGCGCGAAAAACACCCCGGCGCCCGCGTCAGCCTCGATGCGCTCTGCAAGCACTATGGCATCGACAATTCCCGCCGCACGCTGCACGGCGCGCTGCTCGATAGCGAGATCCTGGCCGAAGTTTATCTCGAGCTGATCGGCGGCAAGCAGGTGAGCCTGGCGCTAATCTCCGAAACCCGCGTTTCCGGCGCCGACGCCATTGCCGCCCGCATCCAGGTCGCGCTCCGCCCCAGCCCATTGCCCTCACGCGTCACCGCCGAGGAACTCGCTGCGCACGAAGCGCTGGTCGCGACGCTGGGCAATGAATCGGTCTGGGCGCAGTATGCCGAAACGGACAGCGTCGCTGCGCAATAAAAAACCCCGGACAATGCCGGGGTTTTTCAAAATCATCTGACCAATCGATCAGTTCAGCTTCTCTGGATCGGCTGCTGGTGCTGGCTGGCCCTTGGCGGCGAGCGCTGCCAGATTCTGGCGATAGATGGCCGAGAAATCCACCGGCTCCATCATCAGTGGCGGGAAGCCGCCCTGCTGGGTGACGCTGGCGAGAACCTGACGCGCGAATGGGAAAATCAGGCGCGGGCATTCGATCATTAGCAGCTGGCTGAGCTGGGCTTCTGGAATGTTCTTGAGACGGAACACGCCGCCATAAACCAGCTCGACATTGAACAGCACGGCGTCTTCGCGATTAGCCTTGGCATTGAGGGTCAGCTCGACCGCATAAAGGTCGTCGGCCTGCTTCTTGACGCCGACCGAGATCGAGACGTTGAACGCAGGATTGCCGCCGCCAGCCATGATGGAAGCCGGTGCGCCCGGATTCTCAAAGCTCAGATCGCGGACATACTGGCCCACGAGGTTCATCGAGGGTGGGTTTGCAGCCTGGGGGGCAGCGCCGCCCTGAGTTTCATCAGCCATATGCTTATGGTCCTTTGCGGAGATATTGTTGCCGGGTGGCTACCATCTTTGGGCCTGAGCGACAAGGTTAGCGCGGGCGGTAGTCGTCCTCGTCGAGGTCGATCGTGCCATCATTGAGCCGCGGATCATCGCCGCGCGTCGTGTTGCGATAGGTCGCGGTTTCCACAACCTTCACCCGACGGGCCAGCCCGCCATAAATCCAGTTGCGCACCGGCGGCAGCAACAGGGCCAGCGCCACCGCATCGCTCAAGAATCCGGGAATGATCAGCAGCATGCCGGCCAGCCCGATCATCATCGTGTCGGCAATGGTGCGCCCGGGCATGCGGCCGCTGCTCATATTGTTGCGCAACTGGCTGAGCACGGCCAAACCCTGCAGGCGCAGCAGCATCATTCCGGCGATTGCCGCCAGAATAATCAGCGCCAGCGTGGGAAATACACCGATCCACTGACCCACTTTTATAAAGAGCGCGATCTCGGTAATTGTCAGAACAAGCAGGCCAACAGCGAAAAATCGTGCCATGGTCTGGGTTTCCTTCTTAACGCCTCTGCGGCAAAAACGGCCTCTCGCCCCATCGTGAACTGGTTTTGGGGTGAGGCTTTGCTTATATATAGGCCAAATGACGCGCTCAACGAGCGTCGCCGCGTCGATTTTTATGTGACGCGCTCAGGTAAGGTGCATAGCCCATGGATGAATTCTTCGATCTGCCCACCCTCATCGTGATTGCTGTGGCAGTCTTCGTGCTGTTCCGTCTTCGCTCGGTGCTCGGCACCCGCACCGGTACGGAACGTCCGCCAGTGGACCGCAGCAAGCCTGCCAACGATACGACAACGGTTGCCGATGATACGGTCGTGCCGATGCGCCCGCGTGGCACCGCCGCGCCTGATCTCGATGAAGAGCGCCGCAGCCGCAAGACCGAGGCCGAGATCGAACAGTTTGCCAAGGGCAATGCCGAACTGGCAGCCGGTTTCAAGTCAGTGGTCGAGGCCGACCCGACCTTTACGCCAAAGTCCTTCCTAGATGGCGCCAAGCAGGCTTACGAGATGATCGTGACGGCCTATGCCGCCGGCGATCGGACGACGCTCAAGAACCTGCTCGAAAAAGACGTGTTCGACGGCTTCCAGCGCGCCATTGCCGATCGTGAAGCCGCCGGCCAGACGGTCGATTTCACCTTTGTCGGCCTGCCAAAGGTCGAATATTCCGACGCCGAATACGACAAGAAGAACGTGCTCGTCACCGTCCGCTTCCATGCCGAAGTGGTTTCGGCCACCCGCGACAAGGACGGAAATCTCGTCGAAGGCAATGCCGACCAGGTGCAGACCGTTGCCGACGAATGGACTTTTGCCCGCAATCCCAAGTCGCGCGATCCGAACTGGAAGGTTGTCACGACCAGCCAGCTCGACTGATCGACAACCGGCGGTTCGGCGTCCAATTCCATGTCCAAGCGTGATCCCAGACGCCTTCCGCACGACTTCCATCTTTGGACGGCCGTCGCCTCGACGGTCGATCCCCTCCGCCGCAAGGGCCTCCTGAAAATGGGGGGTGTCCCCCTGCCCCTGCCGGCCGAGGACCCCGCGCCCGTGGCGGTGAGCAAATCTCCACCGCCCAAGCGCAAACCACCGCGCCCGTCTTTCCTGCCGCCCTATCAGGCGCCCCTGCCCTCGGCCACTCTGCCCGAAAAGGCGGTCGATCCCGCGATTCGCAAAAAGGTCGGTCGTGGTCGCATCGAGATCGATGGCCGCATCGATTTGCACGGCATGACCCAGACCGAAGCGCGCGGCGCCCTGCATCACTTCATCCATTCTCGCTATAGTCGGGGCGACCGCACCGTGCTGGTCATCACCGGCAAGGGAATCAAGACCGACAACGATTATGTGGCGGCCATGACCGAGCGCGGCGTGCTGCGCACCATGCTGCCGATCTGGCTCAATGAGCCATCGCTGTCCATGCTGGTGTCTGGCTGGAGCGTTGCGGCGCGTGGCCATGGTGGCGAGGGGGCGTGGTACGTGCGCCTGCGCCGCGCATGACACCCTTGGGCGCCAAAATTCGCCAGTTGCGCGAGGAACGGGGCATTTCCCTCAAGGACATGGCCGCAGCGCTCAATGTGTCGAGCGCTTACTTGTCCGCGCTCGAACACGGAAAACGCGGCAAACCGACGGGGTTTCTGCTGCATCGCATGATCACGTTCTTTAACGTCATCTGGGACGAAGCCGAAGAACTGCAGCGCCTGGCCGAAATGAGCGACCCCAAGGTGACGATCGACACCGGCGGTCTGGTGCCCGAGGCGACCGAACTGACCAACCGGCTGGCGGTCGATATCGGCAAGCTCGATGCCGAGGATTTGCGGTTCTTGCGCGATGAACTGGTGCGACGGTCGGGCAAGCGGCGGTAGGGTTCTTGCCGGATACCCCCACCTAGCCTCCCCCTGATAGGGGGAGGGACTGATCCAGCTTCTGGCCAGATCGTTGAAAGCCCCGATAGAATTTCTCCCCCTTTTCAGGGGGAGGTTAGGTGGGGGTATTCTTGCTCTCTACAACACGAACTTGCTGAGATCGGTATCCTGCGCCAGCACGCCGACCTTTTCGGCGACGAACGCGGCGTTGATTTCGATCGTCTGGCCCTGCTTGTCGGGGGCTTCGAAGCTGATATCTTCCACCAGCCGCTCCATCACCGTCTGCAGGCGCCGCGCGCCGATATTTTCGACCGAGTTGTTCACCTTGACCGCAGCGTCGGCAATGGCCTCGATGGCGTCCTGGGTGAAGTCGAGCGTCACCCCTTCCGTGCTCATCAGCGCCACATACTGCTTGATCAGGCTCGCCTCGGTGTCGTTCAGGATGCGGATGAAATCCTCGCGCGTCAGGGCCTTGAGCTCGACGCGGATCGGCAGGCGGCCCTGGAGTTCGGGCAGCAGGTCGCTTGGCTTGCTGACATGGAAGGCGCCCGAGGCGATGAACAGGATGTGGTCGGTTTTTACCGGACCATACTTGGTCGAAACCGTGGTGCCTTCGATCAGTGGCAGCAAATCACGCTGCACGCCTTCGCGTGATGGACCGCCTGATGCCCCGCCTTCGCGATGGGCGACCTTGTCGATTTCGTCGATGAAGACGATGCCGTGGTTTTCCACCAGCTCGATGGCTTCGGTCTTGAGCTGCTCCTGATCGAGCAGCTTGTCGGCCTCTTCGGCGATCAGCGGCTCATAGGCATCCTTGACCTTGATCTTGCGCTTGACGCCACGGCCGCCCATCGCGGACTTGAACATGTCGGAAAGGTTGATCATGCCGATGCCGCCATTGGGCATGCCGGGGATTTCAAAGCCGCCGGTATTGGTCGACGGCGTCATTTCGATCTCGATTTCGTTGTCATCGATCTCGTTATTGCGCAGCTTTTTGCGGAAGCTGTCACGCGTCGATGGCGTCGCCGAGGTGCCGACCAGCGCGTCGAGCACGCGGTTTTCGGCATTGGCATGTGCCTGCGCCTGCACATCGGCGCGGCGCTTGTCGCGCAGCACGGCGATGCCGGCTTCAACCAGGTCACGAATGATCTGTTCGACGTCGCGGCCGACATAGCCCACTTCGGTAAACTTGGTCGCTTCCACCTTGATGAACGGGGCCTGCGCCAGACGCGCCAGACGGCGGGCGATTTCGGTCTTGCCGACGCCGGTGGGCCCGATCATCAAGATGTTCTTGGGCGTCACTTCCCGACGCATTTCGGGGCCAAGCTGCTGGCGGCGCCAGCGATTGCGCAGCGCCACGGCGACGGCGCGCTTGGCATCGTGCTGGCCGACAATATTGCGGTCGAGTTCGGAAACGATCTCGCGCGGGGAAAAATTGGTTTCGGTCATTGTTCGTCACTTTCCGGGCCGCTCAGGAGCCGACCCATGCGCGCCGCCCAGACGGGCCAGCGCCAGTAATTAGCCGAGCTCGATGGTTTCGAGCGTGACATTGCCATTGGTGTAGACGCAGATTTCTTCGGCGATCTTCATGGCGCGGCGCGCGATATCCTCGGCGTCGAGTTCGGTCGCCTGATGCAGGGCCAGCGCCGCGGAGTGCGCATAATTGCCGCCCGAGCCGATGGCGATGACGCCGTGGTCAGGGGTCAGCACGTCGCCGGTGCCGGTCAGAACCAGCGTATCGGTCTTGTCGGCCACGATCATCATGGCTTCGAGCTTGCGCAGATAGCGGTCGGTGCGCCAGTCCTTGGCGAGTTCGACGGCAGCGCGCATCAGCTGGTCGGGATATTGCTCAAGCTTGGCTTCGAGCCGCTCGAACAGCGTAAACGCATCGGCGGTCGAACCGGCAAAGCCGCCGATCACCTTGCCACCAGCCAGGCGCCGAACCTTTTTGGCGGTATGCTTCATCACGGTGGGGCCCATGGACACCTGGCCATCGCCAGCCACCACAACCTTGTTGCCCTTGCGCACGGAGACGATCGTCGTCCCGTGCCACCCGGGGAAATTGCTATCACTCATAGGGAGGTACTCCAGAACTGTTGAGTGATATTTAGGACACGCAGCCCCGATTGCAATGCGTGGCAACTGATCCATCAGTCTGCGTCCCCTCGCCCCTCAGGGGAGAGGGTTAGGGTGAGGGGTGCGATGTTGAAGCATCACGCGATGTACCAACATCGCACCCCTCACCCGGCGCTGCGCGCCGACCTCTCCCCTGAGGGGCGAGGTGAAGCGGCAGCAACGCAATCTTCACGCCATCGTGTCTATCTGCTACGCAGCCCCGAACGTCGGAGACCTTTGCCATGCGTACCGCCACCATTGCCCGCAAGACCAACGAGACCGAGATCAATGTCTCGATCAACCTCGATGGCACCGGTGCGCACACAATGGCGACGGGCATCGGCTTTTTCGATCACATGCTGGATCAGCTCAGCCGCCACTCGCTGATCGACATGGACGTGACCTGCAAGGGCGACCTGCACATCGATTTCCACCACACGGCGGAAGATGTCGGCATCGCTTTGGGCCAGGCGATCCAGAAAGCACTCGGCGACAAAAAAGGCATCCGCCGCTACGCCTCCTGCGACCTGCCGATGGACGGCACGCTGACCCGCGCCGCGCTCGACGTGTCCGGCCGCCCGTTCCTCGTCTTCCGCGCCGAATTTTCGCGCGACAAGGTGGGCGAGATGGACACCGAACTGTTCCGCGAATTCTTCCAGGCTTTCACGATGAATGCCGGCATCACGCTGCACATCGAAAATTTCTACACCGACAACAACCACCATCTGGCGGAGTCGATGTTCAAGGCGGTGGCCCGTGCCCTGCGTGAGGCGGTCGAAATCGATCCGCGCCAGGCCGATCGCGTGCCCAGCACCAAGGGTACGCTTTAGCATCGTGCGACGCCCTCGTGGTTCGAGGCGCATGAAGAATGCGCACCTCACCATGAGGGCTACTTCCAACGTGGTGTTTCAGTAGTCCTCATGGTGAGGTGGGAGCGGAGCGACCCTCGAACCACGGGGGCGTGGCACTTGCCCTTCCACCCGCGTTAAAATTCCTCTAAACGCACCCTATCTTTGGTCCGTACCGGCAAGGACGCCGCCATGACCCTTTACGCCATTTTCGATTCCAAGCCCGGCAGGCCCGACCTGCCCGCTGCCGTGCCGGAGGCTTTCTCCTGGCTCGCCGCGTTGCTGCCGCCGGTTTTTCTGGTCGTGCATGGCCTGTGGCTGGAACTGGTCGCCTGGCTGCTCAAGGTGGTGGCGCTGGTGGTCCTGTCAAACTTTATCGGCGGTGACACGGCGTTCCTGCTCTATGTCGTCGCTGCCATCTGGCTCGGCTTTGCCGCCGCAGGGCTCCGCCGTCATGCCCTGACCTGGCGCGGCTGGACCTATCGCGGCGAGCGCGTTGCGGCCACTGCCGATCTGGCTCAATTGGAGGCGTTGCGATGAGCGTCGTGACCATCATCGATTACGGCGCTGGCAATCTGGCCTCCGCCGCCAATGCCTTCCGCCGCGTCGCCGAAGGCACCAATACCGAAATCCTGGTCACCGCCGACCCGCAACAGGTCCGTAAGGCTGACCGCATCATGCTGCCCGGCGTCGGCGCTTTTGCCGACTGCAAGGCGGGCCTCGATGCCGTGCCCGGCATGGTGGATGTGCTCGAGGAACGCGTCATTCGCGGTGGCACGCCATTCCTTGGCGTCTGCGTCGGCATGCAATTGCTGGCCAGCGAAGGCCGCGAAAAGACTGTGACCCAAGGCCTGGGCTGGATTCCCGGCGCGGTGGTGCGCCTGACGCCAAGCGATGCCAATCTCAAGATCCCGCATATGGGCTGGAACACCATTTCGGCCACCCGCCCCCATGCTCTGCTCGCCGGCATTCCCGACGGGCTGCACGCCTATTTCGTGCACTCCTATCATCTCGTGACAGACACCCCGGACACGCTGCTTGCCACCACCGATTATGGTGGGCAGGTGACCGCCTGCGTCGGCCGCGACAACATTTTCGGCACCCAGTTCCACCCGGAAAAAAGCCAGGCGCTGGGCCTCAAGCTGATCGAAAACTTTCTGAGCTGGACCCCATGATCCTCTTCCCCGCCATCGACCTCAAAGACGGACAATGCGTGCGCCTCAAGCTGGGCGACATGGAGCAGGCAACCGTCTTTAACGATGATCCCGCCGCGCAGGCCAAATCGTTCGAGGATCAGGGTTTTCAATATCTGCACGTCGTCGACCTCAACGGCGCCTTCGCCGGCGAGAGCGTCAATGGCGCAGCGGTCGAATCCATCCTCAAGACGGTGAAGTTTCCGGTGCAACTGGGCGGCGGTATCCGCAATCTCGGCCATATCGAAAGCTGGCTGGCCAAGGGCCTTGCCCGCGTCATTCTCGGCACGGTCGCGGTGCGCGATCCGGCGCTGGTCAAGGAAGCGGCCCAGAAGTGGCCCGGTCAGGTCGCCGTCGGCATCGATGCGCGCAAGGGCATGGTGGCGGTCGAAGGCTGGGCGGAAACCTCCGAGCTCTCGATCATCGAGCTGGCCAAGCGCTTTGAAGGCGCCGGAGTTGCGGCCATCATCTATACCGACATCGACCGCGACGGCATCCTCGCTGGCATCAACTGGGATTCCACGCTCGAACTGGCTCGCACCACCTCGATCCCGGTGATCGCCTCGGGCGGACTGGCCTCCATGGCCGATATCGAACGCCTGACCCAGCCTGACGCCGCCGTGCTCGAAGGCGCCATTTCCGGTCGCGCACTCTATGACGGCCGCATTGATTCACGTGAAGCACTCGCTTTGCTGCGGTCGGCCGCATGAGTGCGGCGATCCCCCCGCGCCCCTTCCCCTGGGCCCGCTATGGGTGGATCCTTGCCGTCCTATTGCTGTTGACGCTGCTGCCACTGCTCTCCGTATTGGCTGCGTCCTTTTTGGCGGATGCCAATGGCTGCACACTCAATGAGGCGCAGAGCCAGCCGTGCCTCATCATGGGATCGGATTGGGGCGGTGCGCTGTCCTTCATGTTCGTCCTTGGGTGGCTGGCTCTGCTCACGCTGCCACTGGGCGGTGGCGCAGCAATCGTCGCGCTCATAATGCTGATTATCCACTTTCTCGCCTGGCGGAATGGTCAGGCCAAGGATGCACTGCAATGACCCTCAAGACCCGTCTCATTCCCTGCCTCGACGTCAAGGACGGTCGCGTGGTCAAGGGCGTGCAGTTCGTCGATCTGATCGATGCCGGTGATCCCGTGGCCGCCGCCATGGCCTATGATGCGGCCGGCGCCGACGAACTGACCTTCCTCGATATCGCCGCGAGCCACGAAGGCCGCGACACCATTTTTGACGTCGTGGCGCGTACTGCGGAACATTGCTTCATGCCGGTGACGGTGGGCGGTGGTGTTCGCACCATCGAAGACATCCGCAAGCTGCTGTTGGCGGGCGCCGACAAGGTCGCGATCAATTCGGCTGCCGTCAGCGATCCCGATTTTATCTCGCGGGCCGCCGACAAGTTCGGCAATCAATGCATTGTCGTTTCGGTCGACGCTAAGCAGCGCCTGACCCAGGGCGTGGGTGGCGATAACCGTTCCGACTGGGAGATTTTCACCCATGGCGGTCGCAAGCCATCGGGCCTAGACGCGGTGGAGTTTGCCGCCCGCATGGTCGAGCGCGGTGCCGGCGAATTGCTGGTCACCTCGATGGATCGCGACGGCACCAAGTCCGGCTTTGACCTCAAGCTGACCCGCGCCATTGCCGATGCGGTGGAAGTGCCGGTGATCGCTTCGGGCGGCGTCGGCTCGCTGCAGGATCTGGTCGATGGCGTCATCGAAGGCCATGCCAGCGCTGTGCTGGCCGCCTCGATCTTCCACTTCGGCACCTTCACCATCCCCCAGGCCAAGCAATATCTGCGCGACCATGGTGTCGCCGTGCGGATGGACGCGGTGGCCTAGGCCACAATGTCATTCCCGCGCAGGCGGGAATCCCCCTTTGGTTGCACCCATGAGATTCCCGCTTTCGCGGGAATGACACAGCGGGTAAACGCGATGTCGAGCTTAAGGAATATCCGATGACCCTCGAAGACCTCGAAGCCCGTATCGCGACCCGCGCCGCTGCCTCGCCCGAGGACAGCTACACGGCCAAGCTGATTGCCCGTGGCATGGAAAAATGCGCGCAAAAGCTCGGCGAAGAAGCCACCGAAGCGGTGATCGCCGCGGTCACCGGCAACCGGGCCGAGCTGGTCAAGGAATCGGCTGACGTGCTGTTTCACCTTCTGGTCGTGCTCAAGGCCGCCAATGTGCCCCTGAGCGAGATCATGGCCGAACTCGACGCCCGCACGGGCCAATCCGGTCTCGCCGAAAAGGCTGCCCGCAAGGAAACCAATTGATGGCTAAGCGTCCCCCGGTCCTTGCGCCCTACCACCACTTCACCAAGGCGCAATGGGGTGCCCTGCGCGCCGACGAGAAGATGACCCTGTCGCGCGAAGACATCGCCCGGCTGCGCACGCTATCCGATCCGATCTCGCTCGAAGAAGCCGAAGAGATCTATCTGCCGCTGACGCGCCTGCTGAGTTTTTATGTCGAGGCCATCCAGGGCCTCCACAACGTCTCGACGCGTTTTCTCGAAACCCCCGACCAGAAGGTGCCCTTCATCATCGGCGTCGCCGGATCGGTCGCGGTGGGTAAATCGACAACCGCGCGTATCCTTCAGGCGCTGCTGCAGCGCTGGGTGTCGAGCCCCAAGGTCGATCTGGTCACCACAGACGGGTTCCTCCATCCCAATGCCGTGCTGACCGAGCGCGGCATCATGAACCGCAAGGGTTTTCCCGAAAGCTACGATCGCGGTCGGTTCGTCAACTTCCTCGCCGACATCAAATCGGGCAAGGGTCAGGTCAAGGTCCCGGTTTATTCGCACCTGGTCTATGACGTGGTGGAAGGCGGGGAGGTCACCATCGACCGCCCCGACATTCTGATCGTTGAGGGGCTCAATATCCTCCAGCCCGGCGAATTGCCGCGTGATGGCAAGCCGATCCTGTTCGCGTCGGACTTCATCGATTTTTCGATCTTTATCGATGCCGACAATGCCGATCTCGAAGCCTGGTACATGGAGCGCTTCTTCCGCCTCCGCGACACCGCCTTCCGCGATCCCAGCTCGTTCTTCCGCCGTTTTGCCGAAATGAGCGAAGCCGAAGCCGGCGACTATGGCCGCCAGATCTGGAAGACCATCAACCTGCCCAACCTGCTCGAAAACGTCCTCCCCACCCGCGGCCGCGCTGATCTGGTGCTCAAAAAGGGCAAGAGCCACATGATCGAGAAGGTCCAACTGCGCCGGGTGTAGCTTTCTTCACCTCTCCCCCAAAAGGAGAGGTGAAGCTGCCCTAATACGTCCCGGCCTGTGGCTGGCTCAAGATCACCTGATTACCATCCTGGTCGCGGAATTTGGCGGTCTTGAAGAAATCGCCCATCGCCTTGGCCACGGGTTTGTAGCCCAGCAGCGCCAGCCGGCCCAGTTCCTCGGCCAGATCATCGACGATCAGGGTGATGGATGAAGCCCCGGCCCGGTCGGCATCGGTAAACACCTGGACCCAGCCGCCTCCTGTCAGCTTCCATTCTGCGACGTCGTTCATCGGTCGCGCATCGGCGGTCCGCCCGAAGATCGCCTCGTAAAAATCGAGGGCGTTGTCGATGCTTTCCACCGCGACACCGGCGAGCGCGTTGGTGATGGTCAAATCACTTGTCCTTCTGCTTCTGCCAAGCACAACCTTAGCACGGTGACAGCAATGGGGCAGTGCTGTTGGCGTTTTGTCGGGGCACTGCTATAGCCGGGCATGCAGCGCCCGCATTCGCGCTGTGGTCCGGTGCGCCGGACTGGACGAGCCTTGCGATCGGGAGAGACGGCATGACGGCATTAAAGGTTGTGGTTGCTGGCGCTGGTGGCCGCATGGGCGCCGCCAATATCCGCGCCGTGGCCGCATTGTCGGGCCTCGAACTGCATGGCGCCGTCGCCAAACTGCACGCCGCCGTCGACCGTCCGGGCACGCCCGCCATCGGTCTTGATGCCGGGTTATTTGCCGGCATCGAAGCCTTGGGCGTTCCGATCACCGACGATATCGACGCCGCTTTGGTCGGCGCCGACGCCATCATCGATTTTACCGCCCCGGCCGCCAGCGTCGCTCTGGCACAAAAGGCCGCCGCGCGGGGCCTCGTCCATATCATTGGCACCACCGGTTGTTCGGAAGCCGATGATGCAGCGATTGCCAGGGCTGGCGAGAACGGCGCGCGCATCGTCAAGTCGGGCAATTTCTCGATGGGCATGGTGGTGCTGGCCAATCTCGTCGAAAAGGCCGCTGCGGCGCTGGCCGATTACGACATCGAAATTTTGGAAATGCACCACAACAAGAAGGTCGATGCGCCTTCCGGCACCGCGCTGATGCTGGGCGAAGCCGCCGCCAAGGGCCGCGATATCGCGCTCAAGGATCACTCGGTGCGCGTCCGCGACGGCCATACCGGCCCGCGTGAAGCCGGCACCATTGGTTTTGCCACCCTGCGCGGTGGCAATGTCATCGGTGACCATATGGTCATTCTCGCCGGCCAGTCCGAGCGCATCGAACTCAATCACCGGGCGCAGGATCGCACCATCTACGCCAATGGCGCCGCCCGCGCTGCGCTCTGGGCCGCTGCCCAACCGGCCGGCCTTTACGCCATGACCGACGTTCTGGGGCTCTGATCGATGGCCGCGCCGACCTGCTGGATCGGCGTTGCGGCCCGCGCCCATGTGATGGTTGGGCAGGCGGACGGCTTTGTCATGTTCGCCCATGGCAAGCATTCAGCGGTCAAGCAACTGCGGCCCGGCGACTGGTTCGCCTATTACTCACCAACCGAAACGCTGGGCGGCAAGGACGCGGTGCGCCGCTTCACCGCCATCGGCACCGTGGCCGATAGCCCGCCCGAACCCAATGCCATGATGGGCGCCACCGAGGCCTGGATGCGCAAGGCGCATTACCTGCCCTCGCAGGAGGCCGATATCTACCTGCTGTTGCCGCAGTTCGATTTCGTCACGGACGCGGCCCATTGGGGCATGTATTTCCGCAAGTCGCTGTTCAAGGTAACGGCAGCCGACTTTTCCCGTATCGCCGATGCCATGGATGTCGGCAGCCAATTTAATCTCGGAGACTAGCAATGACCGGTACCCTGATCCTCGTGCGCCACGGCGAAAGCGAGTGGAACCTCAAGAACCTCTTTACCGGCTGGCGCAATCCGGACCTGACCGAAAAGGGCATTGGCGAAGCCCGTGCCACCGGCAAGGCGCTCAAGGCCAAGGGCATCGTTCCCGATCTCTATTACACCTCGTCGCTCCGCCGCGCCCAGCACACGCTCGACCTGATGCTCGAAGAGATGGGCATTCTCAACGTCACCATCACCCGCAATATCGCGCTCAACGAACGCGACTATGGCGACCTGTCGGGCCTGAACAAGGACGACGCGCGCGAGAAGTGGGGCGAAGAGCAGGTGCTGATCTGGCGCCGCTCGTTCGACGTTCCCCCTCCCGGCGGCGAAAGCCTCAAGGACACCGCAGCCCGCACCCTGCCCTATTACCAGGCCGAGATCGTGCCGCTGCTCAAGGACGGCAAGACCGTGTTGATCGCCGCCCACGGCAATTCCCTGCGCGCGCTGGTCATGGCCATTGAAGGCCTGACCCCCGACGAAATCCTCAAGCGCGAAATCGGCACCGGACAGCCAACCATCTACAACATTGGCGCCGACGGTCAGCTCGAAGCGCGTATCGAACTCTGATCCTCAGCCGGTCCCAACAGGATCGGCTTTTCGTCCCTTGGCTCGACATAGAGTTTGAGGACCATGGTGCGGATCACCGCAAAAATGGGTGTCGCCAGCGCGACGCCCATCAGCCCGAACAGGCTCCCCAATACCGCCATCACACTCAGCGACCAGGCCGGTGACAGCTTGATGATGCGCTGCTGCAGCATGGGCGTCAGGATATAGCCTTCAAGGTTCTGGATCAGGAACAACCCGATCGCGCCGATCAGCAGCACTTGCGTGTCCTGTGCGGCCAGCGTCAGCAGCACCGGCACAGCCGAAAAGATCGGCCCCAGAAACGGAATGAAGTTCAGCGCGCCGGCGAGCAGCGCCAGCACGAACGCATTGGGCACGCCCAGCGCCCAGAGTAGCAGCCCGACCAGCGAGCCGATCAGCACCATCATGGCCAGCTGCGTCACCATCCAGCCGCGCAAAGCTTCGCCCGAAGCGCCGAGCGCATTGAGAATGCGGGGCCGCTGCGCGGTGGGGATCAGCAGAAGGAAGCCATCGCGATAGCCAACCGGGTTGATGGCAAAGAACAGCCCGAGGAAGACGATGATCACCACATCGCCGATCACGCCAATCGTGCTGCCAAAGATCGAGCCCGCTTGATTGAGCAGGCCACCGGGGTCGGGCAGCATATTGCGCAGCATGGCTTCGAAGTCGCTGCGATTGACCTCGTTGACCAGCTCCATGTCGACAAGCTGATTGTAAAGCCGCGTCGCCTCGCTGACGAGGACCCGCCACAGATCCTGGAGACTCCGCCACAGCCCGAAACCGCCAAACGACAGCGCGACGCCGATGGCGATCAAAATGGCAAAACTGACAAGGGTCAGCAGCACCGGGCGCGGCGCGGGCAAGATGCGCCCCAATGCCCGCACGGCAGAGTCGAGCACGCAGGCAATCAGGATGCCGGCAAAGATCACCAAAAGGATGTGCGACAGGTGCCAGGCGAGGATCAGCGCCGCGACAAGAAAAATCCCGATGATGATCGACCGCGTAGTAACCGGCATGGACGCCCCCAGTGTTTCCTGGGTGACTAAGCCACGCCCGAGGTGATTGTTCCACCCCGCGCGGCGGATTCACGTGAAACTTCGAGACGTGCCAAAGGCAAAATCGCTCCAGTGGAGCGATTTTAGTCGCGAAGGCCATGAGAGCTACGCTCGAATGGCATGAGGACATATGCCGTGCGAGTTGGAACGGTGAGGCACCATCTCCCCCACGCACCGGACCAGTCCCCTCTCCCCTGAGGGGAGAGGGCCAGGGTGAGGGGTTCAGTGCTCGTCCACCCACTCTGCCCCCGCCAACCCCCGAACCCCTCACCCGCTGCTACGCAGCCCCCTCTCCCCTCAGGGGCGAGGTGAAGAAGCCCCCCCTCAATGCGCCGCCGAAATCACCCCGGCTTCCCAGCCCAATATCGCCCGCTTGCGTGGCACGCCCCAGTGGTATCCGGTCAATGCGCCAGTGCTGCCGACCACGCGATGACACGGCACCACGAATGAAATCGGGTTCTTGCCCACCGCCGCGCCCACGGCCCGCGAGGCTGTCGGCCGGCCGATATGGTTGGCGACGCTTTGATAGGTCGTCGCCTGCCCGACCGGAATCTTGAGCAGCGTCTCCCAGACCTTGACCTCAAAGTCGGTCCCGATCAGCACCACCCGCACCGGCCGGTCTGCCGACCAGCGCGCCGGATCGAACGCCTCGGCGATCATCGGGGCGACGCGGGCGTCGTCTCGCCTGAACCGGGCATTGGGCCAGCGATTGGCCAGGTCTTCGAAGGCCTGCTCAACGCTGGTCTGGTCATCGGCAAAGCCTAGACCCGACATGCCATATTCGGTGGCCGTCACCACGGCGGTGCCGAACGGCGATGGCGCGGTGCCCCAGAACATGTCGAGCCCTTCGCCGCCGGCGCGGAACACGCCGGGGGGCATGGCTTCATAGGTCACGAACAGATCGTGCAGCCGCGAGGTTGAGCTCAGGCCTACCTCATAGGTGGTGTCGAGCACGCTCTCCTTGCTCCGCAGCAGCGACTTGGCATGGTCGAGCGCCACCGCTTGCGCAAAGCTTTTGGGGCTGAGGCCACACCAGCGGCGGAACAGATCGGTCAGCTGGCGCTCGTTCATGCCGAGCGCGCGCGAAAAGGCGGGCAGGTCCGCGACATCGGGGCCGTTCTCGGATAGATAGCGAATGGCGGCCTGGATGGTTTCGTAATCGGTCGCGGGGGTCATGGCGGTCATCTGGTTCATGGGTCACCCATTGCGTTATGGATGACTATGTAGGGCGTGTGACTGGGGCAAGCGACCCGGTTTTGACCGTGCTCAGGCGGCCTGCCGCGCCTTGCGCAGGGCGGTGCCGAAGGCCTTGGCAAAGCTCGAGCGATCCTCGGGCTTGAGGAAGCCGCCGATTTCCATGTCTTCCTTGCCGGCGCGCAAATGCATGGCGGTGGCCTGCTCGTTCTCGTTGCGCCGCAGCACCAGCCGTACCGCCTTTGGATCGAACCGCCGCAGCGTCCGCGCGCCCTTGGCATCGATCGAAGCGATTTCGAGCTGATCCGCCCACAGCGTTACATGCTGGGTGAGCCGCTGCAGCCGCGACTGCCGCACCGACAGCATGGTCAGGCTCGCCGTCCCGACAATGAAGGCCACCGCAATCGGCAGCAGTGTGTCGGGCACGACGATGGCAAACGGCATGGCGACGATCGCTGCCAGCGTCAGCGTGATCCAGCCGCCAGCAAGGCGCGGCGATCGGTCAGGCTTCAGCGCTGCGGAAAACAATGGGATCGTGGTTGTGGCTTGCATCGGCATGGCAAAACTCTCAGACACTGACTATAGGCGCAGAATCGGGGATGAGAGAATGGCCACTGTGAAAAAAGTGAAGGCCCTGACCAGGCCCGCCATCGACGCCATTTTCGACCGCTTCCACGAAATCGAACCCGAGCCCAAGGGCGAACTCGACTACGTCAACGCCTTTACCCTGCTGGTGGCGGTGGTGCTGTCGGCCCAGGCCACCGACGTCGGCGTCAACAAGGCGACCAAGGAACTGTTCCGCCTCGCCTCAACGCCCCAGGCCATGGTGGCGCTGGGCGTCGAGCGCATCACTGAATTGGTCAAGACCATCGGGCTCTATCGCGGCAAGGCCAAGAACGTCTTTACGCTCAGCCAGATGCTGATCGACCTGCATGGCGGCGAAGTTCCCGATAATCGCGAGGCGCTTGAGGCCCTGCCCGGCGTCGGCCGCAAGACCGCCAATGTGGTGCTCAATATCTGGTTCAAGCAGCCAGCCATCGCAGTGGACACCCATCTGTTTCGCGTCGGCAACCGCACCGGCATGGCCATCGGCAAGACCCCGCTCGAGGTCGAGCTCAAGCTGACCAAGGTCGTGCCCCAGAAATATATGCTGCACGCGCATCACTGGCTGATCCTGCACGGTCGCTATGTCTGCAAGGCCCGCAAGCCCGAATGCTGGCGCTGCGAGATCGCCCAATGGTGCAATTTCGAGCCCAAAAGCCCGCCGCCGAACAAGCCGCTGGCCAAGCATGTTTAAGTTTTTGCGGGGATACCCCCACCTAACCTCCCCCTGACAGGGGGAGGAATAGATCGCGCTAATAGATCGCTCCACTCACCCGACCTCGTCCTTCGACAGGCTCAGGATGAGGTCTCAGGGCGCTCCCCAAACTCGATCGACCTCCTCCCCCTTTTCAGGGGGAGGCCGGGTGGGGGTATTCTTCCTTCACCACGCCTCTAGCTGCCATACCCCCGCGCCATCATCGCCGCAAAGATCGGCACGAACAGCAACACCCCCGCCTGCAAATGCACATAGCGGCGATTGGCCTTGATCTCGCCGACCGGCACGACATAGCCCGCGTCGCCCTGCCCCGCCTTGATCCAGCGCCGGAACGCGATAGTGGGTGGAATGCTCAACAGGCCCACGATCAGAATGGCCACCATCTTGCCCCAGAAGGCATGGTTGCCGACGTAGTATTGCCAGCCGGCCGATCCATAGATCACGCGCAGCACACCAACGACGATCACTGCTCCGGCGGCAATCCCATAGGCCGTGTCGATCCTGCCAAGCTGCCGAACAAGTCCGAGACTGATCCCGGGCCGCAGCAGCGCGAATTCGGCGGCGAACAGGCCCACCAATGTAAACACTGTAAGATGGTGCCCAATGGCCAAAAGCAGGTCGATATCCATTTGCGAGCCCTCCGAACGATATGTTATCGTCGTTCACATATATTGAATCAGAAGTAATCGATGTCAACATCCATTCCAAACGCCCCCTATCACCATGGCGATCTGCGCCGTGCCCTGCTCGAAGCCGCCTTGCTGATCCTGGAGCGCGATGGTGAAGAGGGCCTCGGCCTGCGCGACCTGGCTCGTGCCGTCGGCGTCTCGCCCGCTGCGCCATACCGTCATTTCGATAGCCGCGCCGCCTTGCTCGAAGCGCTCGCCGTCACCGGTTTTCAGCGCTTCACCAAGGCTATGGAAGAGGTCGCCACCAGCGGCGCGCAGGACATGCTGGCCATGATGGGCAAAACCTATGTGCTGTTCGCGCTCGATAATCCCGGCCTGTTCCGGCTGATGTTTTCGCCGCAACTGCGTCGCGACAATCGTCCCGGCCTGCGCATGGCTGCCGATGCGGCCTTTGGCACACTGCGCCATGTCAGCGGTGGCGACGTCAAAACCGGTCGCGTTACGGCGCTGGCGGCCTGGGCGCGGGTGCATGGCCTGGCGGTTTTGCTGCTCGATGGGCAGATTGCGCTACAGGCCGGCGAGGACATTCAGGCCCTGATCACCGAGATCATCGACAAGCGTTAGGTTGCGAAGGTCGGCGCCTTCCTCTAAACCGGCCCACGGCCTTCCTCATGCCGGACCCTGTACATGACCCAGACCCGTTTTGACGTTCTCACCATCGGCAACGCCATTGTCGACATCATCGCGCCGGTCGAAAAAGGCTTCCTCGAAGCCGAGGGCATGAAAGAGGGCATCATGCACCTGATCGATACCGATCGGGCCGAAGACCTCTATTCCAAGATGCCGCTGGGTCGGCAGCAGATTTCGGGCGGCAGCGCTGCCAATACCGCCGCGGGCGTCGCCGCTCTGGGTGGCCGCGCCGCCTTCATCGGCAAGGTGGCCGACGATCCGCTGGGCGATGTGTTTGAAAGCGATCTCGACGCCACCGGCGTGCATTACAATACCAGCCGCCTCAAGGGCGGCGCGCTGACCGGCCGCTGCATGATCTTCGTTTCCGACGATGGCGAGCGGACCATGAACACCTATCTCGGCGCCTGCCACGAGCTGACCGAGCGCGATATCGATCCCGACGAAATCGGCAGCGCCGCCATCACCTATATGGAAGGCTTTTTGTGGGACCCGGTCGAAGCCAAGAAGGCTTTCGTGCTGGCCGCCCACTATGCCCACAAGAACGAGCGCGCCGCCGCCCTCACCCTCAGCGATCCGTTCTGCGTCGATCGCTTCCGCGCCGAATTCCTCGACCTCATCCGCTCCAAGACCATCGACTATGTTTTTGCCAATGTTCATGAGCTGAAGTCGCTGTATCAGACCGACGATCTGGGCGAAGCCGTCCGTGAAATCGCCAAGGACACTGAACTGGCCGCCATCACCATGGGCGCCGACGGCGCCATGGCGATCTATAATGGCGAAGTGACCTCGGTTCCGGCCTTCCCCATCGACAAGGTGATCGACGCCACCGGCGCCGGCGATCTGTTCGCCTCGGGCTTCCTGCTCGGCATGGCCCGCGGCCAGACGCTGGAATCAGCGCTCAAGACCGGGTGCCTCGCCGCCAATGAAGTCATCTCCCACATCGGCGCCCGCCCCCAGCTCGACCTGACCAAACTGGTCCAGCAGCATGGGCTGGTTGGCAACTAGATCCCGCCACGCCCTCGTGGTTCGAGGCTCGTGAAGAACGCGCACCTCACCATAAGGCTGTTGAATCACCGACCATCAGTAGCCCTCATGGTGAGGCGGGAGCGCAGCGACCCTCGAACCACGAGGGCGTACCACGAGACATCCCCGGCCAGCCGGCCAAGTTCCTCCCCCTATCAGGGGGAGGCTAGGTGGGGGGTATCCCCTTAACCCAAGACTCTCTTGGCCTGCACCAGCGCTTCACCCGAAGCCCCCGTCGGCACAAATTCCAGCCCGACAAACCCGCCATAGCCCTGCGCCACGAGCCAGTCGAGGCTTGCCTTGAGCGGCAGTTCACCACTTCCCGGCTCATTGCGCCCGAGATGGTCGGCCACATGGATATGGGCAATCCGGTCGACCCGGCCTGCCAGGACCGTTGCCGTGTCCTCGCCCATCACCATCGAATGGTAGAGATCGTAAAGCAGCGCGATTTCCGGCCGGTCCACCGCGTCGACAATATCGAGCCCCTCGACCGTGCTGTGAAGGTAATAGCCCTTGTGGTCGATCAGCGTATTGAGCGGCTCAAGCGCCAGGCGCACGCCCGAGCCCTTGAGCACATCGGCTGATCGCGCCATGGCCTCGACCAGCGCGTCATGCTGCTGCGCCCGCTCGATACCGGCGAGTTCAGGCCCGGCCTGTGCGATCATCACCGTGGTGCCCAGCCGCTGCGCTACCGCAAGGCTTTGCGCCAACCCGTCGAGAAACCGGTCATGCTCACTGGTGCGGGTCAGTTCGGCAAACGGTTCGGCGACGATGCCGGCCAGCGGCAACCCCGTCTCGCCCAGCGCGTCTTCGATGGCGTTGAGGTCCTTGTTGGACCACAACCAGAACTCCACCGCATCCATGCCGCTGGCCTTGGCCAGACGGATGCGTTCTGCCACATCGGCCGTTTCCGGCACGAACAGCATGTCGATGCAGGCCGAATAGCGCATCAGGCGAGCCGTGTGCCGGTATTCATTTCGGCGAGAATGGCTCTCGCTGCCGCAGCCGGATCGGCCGCTTCAATGATCGGCCGTGCCACGACCAGATGGCTGGCCCCGGCGGCCAGCGCTTCGGCCGGACCCATAACGCGCTTCTGGTCGCCCTTGGCGCTGCCAGCCGGGCGAATACCGGGGGTGACGATCGCCATCTTGTTGCCCACGATGGTGCGCACCATTTCGGCCTCATGCGGCGACGCCACGATGCCGCCAATGCCCGCATCGCGCCCCTGCTGCGCCCGCAAGGCAACTAGACCCGCCGCGTCGCGCTCGTAACCGGCTTCCTTGACGTCGGCGTCGTCCATCGAGGTCAGCACCGTCACGCCCAGCACGGTCAGCCCGCTGCCCGCCGCAGCCTTGGCCGCAGCGCGCATGGTCTTGGGATAGGCGTGCACGGTCAGCATGGTCGCGCCGGTTTCGGCAAAGGCGGCAACGCCCTTTTCGACCGTGTTGTCGATGTCGAGCAGCTTGAGGTCGAAGAACACCTTCTTGCCGGCAGCGATCAGCGCCTTGCCCAGCGCATAGCCGTCGGCGCCGTAAAAGCACTGGTAGCCGATCTTGTAAAAATCGACGCTATCGCCGAGCAGCGCGACGATTTCTTCGGCACGGGCGCGTGACGAAACGTCCAGCCCCACAATTAATTGGCCAGCCATTGGTGCTTCCTCTGATGTCAATATCGGCTTGGGACTAGACCAAAACTGTCCGCGCCGCAACCGGGCCTAGCCAAACCACCCCGGCTGAAAATCCTCCATGGCGGTCCATTCGCAACCCAGCTTCATCGCCTTCAGATCAAAGGAAAAGCAGTTGCCGCCGCCCCGATCGCCATGCCGGCTCTGATCTTCGTCCCGCGAAATGGGCCGCCCCGCCACATGGCATTTGAGCAGCGTGCCCACCGCGCCATGCCCACAAAACACGGCCGCCGCGCCCTTGGGGACACTGGCCAAAGCCGTCTGCACAGTGCCCACGATGCGGTGCTGCGCATCAATGGCGCGCTCCCACCCATCAACGCTGACCTCAGGCTCGGCGAAAAACCGGTCCGCCGTTTCCTCAAACAGTGCCGGTGGCAAAAAGCCGGTGGCGCTGCGGTCGTTCTCGGCCATCAGGTGGTCGGTCAACACCAGCGCGCCAATGCTGGCCGCCACAATATCGGCCAGTTGCATCGCCTTGGTTTCGCGGCTCGAAAAGATCATCGCGCCGCGCGGCACGATATCGCGCGCCGCAAAATCGAGCGCCCGCTGCCGCCCGATATCGGACAGCCCCCACAGCGGCACCGGCACATTGGCGTCGATCCGGACCTGCGGATGGGTCACATAAAGCGCGCGCATGGCTCAACCCCTGCTGAAATGGGTGAGTTCATGCACCATCTGATCGACCTTGCTCTTGATCGCCGGTTCGACGAAATCGCCGTTCTCGTCAAAAGCCTGGTCGGCCGGTCCAATGCCCAATAGCGTCGGTACCAGCAGCACGCCCGCCTTGCTCAGCGTGTCGCGCAAATGGCTGAGCGAAAAGATGGTGCCATATTTGCCCGAGCTCACCCCGCCAATGCCAAACACGGCACGCTTGAACGGGCTCGGCCGCTGCCGGCTGATCCAGGCGATCGTGTTGACCAGAAGCGGCGGCACGCCGCCATTATATTCCGGGCTGGAAATGAAGACGATATCATGGCTGCGCCACAGCTCTGCCAGCTTCACCGCTGCCTCGGGCACATGGTCGGGCTCCAGATCCTCATTAAAGATCGGCATCTCGAAATCGCCGAGGTCGATGGCGTTGACCGTCACTCCCGCCGCTTCGAGCTTGCGCCCCATGTGATGCTGCAGCATCCGGTTATACGAACCCTTGCGGATGGAGCCGGAGAGCGTCAAGGCGGTGGGCATGAAGTGCGGTCCTCGTTTGACCAGACTGTGCCCGCGCGGATTGAACCCTGCAAGGGGTTGCTTGACAGCAATCGCGGCGCGGAATTAGCTCGGTGGACCACCTGCTTGGTTCAACGGGAGCGTGCCATGGCTGCTAATATTTTCGTCAATCTGCCGGTCGCCGACCTCGAATCGTCAAAGGCTTTCTTTGGCAAGCTGGGCTATAGCTTCAACGCGCAGTTCACCGATGAGACGGCCACCTGCATGGTGGTCAGTGACACCATCTTTTTCATGCTGCTGACCCATCCCAAGTTCAGCCAGTTCACCCCGCTGCCGATTGGCGACGCCAAACTATCGACCCAGGCGCTCTACGCCATGTCGCGCGACAGCAAGGCCGAGGTTGACACGACGCTGGCCACCGCCCTCGCCGCCGGCGGCACCGAGCCGCGCCCGGTCGAAGACCACGGCTTCATGTATTCCCGCGCCTTCGCCGACCCGGACGGCCATATCTTTGAAATCTTCTGGATGGACCCAAGCGTCATCGAGCCCACCGAATAGCGGCTACTTGCGCTTGAACCAGCCCCGGACCATCCGCTCCAGCCGTTCCCGGCGATACTGATAGTAATACTGGTTGGTCATCAAATGCCGATACGTCCGCTTGAACGCGACGTCCGACATGGCCAGCCACGGCTTTTTGCCGGTCGAATAATGCAGGATATGTGGATTGAACGCTTCATGCGCGATGATCGGATTCTGCAGGTTCCAGCGCACGTCGAGTTCGAGGAACCGCCCGCGGAAGCAGAAATTGATGATGTCCTGATCGTAGTAGAACCGTTCGATCTCGGCCTGCGTCAGGTTCTGCGTCAACGTGCTGACGAAATCCATCTGTCGATACTGATTGAGATCGATCAGCATGATCCCGGCATTGAAATACGGGTCAGCCAGCGACAGCGTTGGCTTTTCGGTCAGATCGCGGCCCGCAACGGAATGGAGGCGATCGGGCTGCTGCACCGCAGCAATAGCAAAGCCTTCCATATCCATGCCAAACAGCGGATCGAGCCGCGCCCGCACAAAGATATCGCAATCCAGAAACAGCACGCGGTCGATGCTGGCGTCGAGCAGATCACCCAGGAACAGTCGGGCATAAACAATCGGGTTCAGCCGCTTGTCATTGACCTTGGGAAAGCTGGCAACGCGGTCGCGCAGAATGCCGAGCTTGTCGAGATCGGTAAATTTCAACTGCGCGCCGTATTCAGTGCCGATGCTTTCAATCGCCTTGAGATGATCGTCCCTGAGCGTCGTGTGGATCACATGAAAGCGAATGCCCGCCGGGTTGGGCGAGGTCAGGCAGATCGAGCGCATTGTCGCATAAGCGGGCGCCCAGAAATTGTCGTCAAAGGTCAGCGCGATCTCGAGCAGACCCGACGGCGACGAATATGGATGAGCCGCAGCCCGGGCTGCGACCGTCACGCCTCAAACATCTTCTTGAGTTTGGAGAAGAAGCCGTCGGAGGTGGGGCTGTTTTCTTCGGTTTCGAGCTTGGCGAACTCTTCGAGCAGTTCGCGCTGCTTGCGGCTGAGGGCCTGTGGCGTCTCGATATCGAGCTGCACGTAGAGATCGCCGACATCCTTGCTTCGGAGCACCGGCATGCCCTTGCCCTTGAGGCGCACGCGCTGGCCCGGCTGGGTGCCTGCCGCAACCTTGACCTTGGCCCGCGCTGCATCAAGCGTTGGCACTTCGAACTCGCCGCCAAGCGCTGCCGTGGTCATGGCAATCGGCACGCGGGCATAAAGATCGGCGCCGTCGCGCTGGAACAGGTCATGCGGCCGGATCGAGATGAAAATATAAAGATCGCCCGGAGGGCCACCGCGCAGGCCCGCTTCCCCCTCATTGGCGAGGCGAATGCGCGTGCCATCCTCGATACCCTTTGGAATATCGACCGATAGCGTGCGGTTTTCCTGACGACGGCCCTGGCCGGCGCAATCGGTGCACGGCTGGTCCATCATCTGGCCACGACCCTGGCAGACCGGGCAGGTGCGCTCGATGGTGAAAAAGCCCTGTGCCGCGCGCACCTTGCCATGGCCATTGCACTGGCGGCAGGTATGGGTGCCGGTGCCCGGCTTGGCGCCCGAGCCATCGCAGGTGGTGCAACCGACCAGTGTCGGCACGTCGATCTCGACGGTGCGGCCTTCAAAGCTTTCTTCGAGGCTGATCTCAAGATTATAGCGCAGATCGGCGCCACGCAGCTTGGCCGCGCCGCCGCCGCCACCACCGCGACGGCCACCGCCGCCCATGAAGTCGCCAAAAATGTCTTCGAAAATGTCGGACATCGACGAGTTGAAATCATTACCGAAGCCGCCGGCCGGCCCACGGCCACCGCCATTTTCAAAGGCGGCGTGGCCAAACCGGTCATAGGCGGCGCGCTTCTGGCCGTCCTTGAGGGTGTCGTAGGCCTCGTTGATTTCCTTGAATTTGGATTCGGCTTCGCTGTTGCCAGGGTTGCGGTCCGGGTGATGCTGCATCGCGAGCTTGCGATAAGCGCTCTTGAGAGCGGCGTCGTCAGCGCCCTTCTGAACGCCGAGCACCTCGTAAAAATCCCGTTTGGACAAAAACCCAATCTCCATGCGCCGCAGGTCGCGTCATGCGCGCCCCGCCAAAAACCTAAGCTCTAGATGGCAATCGACCCCACCACCCGCAAGGGGTCTGGGGTCGTGAAGCTACAAAACCACTGGCCCGCTCATAGCAAGAGTGGGCAAGGGCTTCAACATTGCTGATCAAATGCCTAGACGCGGCGTGCCGGAACGAACGCCTTGTTGAGCGCATCGGCAGCGTCGCCCTGCGCAAACAGCGCCTTGGTCACCACCATGCCCAGCCCGAAAAAGCCCTGCGTCACGCCTTCATAGGTCCAGCAGGTGACGTCGACACCAGCTCGCTCAAGCGCTTCGGCCAGTGCCTCGCCCTCGCTGCGCAGCGGATCGATGCCGGCCAGAATAATAGTCGCCGGGGCAATACCCGCCAGATCATCGCGCGATACCAGATCAATGCGCGGATCGTGGATTTCGCTTTCCTCGCTCAGCAGATGCCGAAAGCGCCAGCGCATGGCGGGCAGACCAACCGGCCGCGCACGCAGCGTTTGACCATAGGAGGCGGTGGTGAGATCGCCACCGGCAATTGGATGGATCAGCAATTGATGGATGGGGCGCGTGCTGCGGGCCACACGCGCCGAGATCGCGACATGCGCCGCAAGGTTCGCTCCAGCATCTTCACCGGCCACCGCGATGCGACGCGGATCGCCACCCAGCTCGCGCGCCTGTTCGGTCAGCCAGCGCCAGGCCGCCCAGGCATCGTCATGAGCGGCGGGAAATTTGTGCTCGGGTGCCAGCCGATAGGCGACCGACACCACGATGGCCCCGGTGCGCCGCGCAATGGCGCGCGCCGATGCATCGTGGCTATCGAGGTCGCCGGTGACAAAGCCACCGCCGTGAAAATACAGCACCATTGGATTGAGGCGCGTCAGCAGGCCCGACGGGCGATAGAGCCGCGCCGCCAGATTATCCTCGGCGCCGGGCACCATGCGGTCCTCGGTCTGCACCCCATCGTCCGGCCGCTCGCGCTGCTGCTGACCCAGAATGGCGGTGATAGCTTCAGCGGCACGCGGCTGCCGGCGCGCGACATGGGGCGGAATGTTTTCGAGCGGCCGTGCACCCAGATCGCGCAAACGGTCCAGCACCAGCTTCATGTCAGTGTCGATCCGGCTCATGGCATCGCCGCCGATCAATTCGGCCAGACGGCCGATGGAATCTGATTGGGCAGCATTGATCGGGGAGTGGAAATTGGAATCGGCCATGGTCGCCTCGCGATGTCGTGAACATCTTAGAGCGCTTCAAACCAGCCGGCAGTTTGACCCAATCATGGGCTTTTCTGGGCGGAACGGGTCCCGCCAAAAAATACGGCCCCGGATTACTCCAGGGCCAAATAAGGATTCACGTGAAACTTCGAGCTGTTCCCGAAGGGATAAATCGCTCCAGTGGAGCGATTTGAAGCGAGAAGGCCATGAGAGCTACGCTCGAATGGCACGAAGGTGGACAAGGCCATGAGACCCGTGACACCTGCACCCGGCACCCCAAAAACAGCAAACGCCCCCTCAGCGTCCCCTGCCCTTAAGCGTCGGCGGCCACTTCCGTATCGCCAATCGTCACGCCGCGCTCCATCAGCTTCTTGCGGGCAGCGTTGACCACGTCGACGGTGAAATCGTCTTCGTTGTTCATCACGATGGCTTCGCCGGTCAGGTCGGCGCGGTTATGCGCGACCAGCTTGTCAAAGCCGTCGGTGAAGTCTTCGGCCATCATCTGGTCGGACAGCACGCGCACGGCGCCGAGGCGCTTGTACTTGGCGCGAACGCTGGTGAGCTTGGTGGAACGGCCATTGTCGGCAGTGCGGAATTCTTCAGCGGCAACGAGGCCGGTGATGAAGGCGCGCTCGACGGGTTCCTTGAAGGCATTGCCAGCCAGTGTGGCAATGCGGATCTGGCAGCCGAAAGCCAGGTCGTCGTAGCCCAGGCGCACGGCATTGGCCATGAGCTTGCGCAGTTTATCGGGGTCGGTGAAGGATTGGGGGTCTGGAATGTTCATTCGCTACCCTAAGCCATCCGCGCGCATTTAGCTAATCGCAAACGCGCAACACGCGAAACGTCGTTAAGTCAAGGCGATGACGCGGCCGCGCGGCATATGGCGGATCGTCACGCTCGGGCTTGACCCGAGGGTAACGGCTGGCGGTACCCGAAGGGCGCTGCCACCCACCACGTCATTCCGTCGAGGCGTCACCGTCGCCCTAACAAAAAAGGGCCCGGCTTGGCGCCGGACCCCTTCGATGCACTGCCTGAAAAGCTTAGGCCTGCTTCTTGTCGTCTTCGTCTTTGACTTCTTCGAAGTCGGCGTCGACGACATCGTCTTCGTCCTCATCGTCGGCCGTACCATTGGCCTTGGCTTCGGCTTCCGCCTGGCTGGCCTTGTACATGGCCTCGCCCAGCTTCATCGATGCCTGGGCCAGCGCCTCGGTCTTTTCCTTGATCACTTCGCCGTCGTCGCCATCGATCACGCCGCGCAGGTCAGCAACGGCAGCTTCGATCTCGGTTTTGACTTCGGGACCAACCTTGTCGCCATATTCCTTGAGCGACTTCTCGGTCGAGTGGATCAGGCTTTCGCCCTGGTTCTTGGCTTCGACAGCTTCGCGCTTCTTCTTGTCGGCGTCAGCGTTCTGCTCGGCTTCCTTGACCATCTTTTCGATGTCGGCGTCGGAAAGACCACCCGAAGCCTGGATGCGGATCTGCTGCTCCTTGCCGGTGCCCTTGTCCTTGGCCGAAACCTGCACGATGCCGTTGGCATCGATGTCGAAGGTCACTTCGATCTGTGGCACGCCGCGTGGTGCGGATGGGATGCCGGCGAGGTCGAAATTGCCCAGCAGCTTGTTGTTGGCGGCCATTTCGCGTTCGCCCTGGAACACGCGGATGGTCACTGCCGACTGGTTGTCTTCGGCGGTGGAGAAGGTCTGGCTCTTCTTGGTCGGAATGGTCGTGTTGCGATCGATCAGACGGGTGAACACGCCACCCAGCGTTTCGATGCCGAGCGACAGCGGGGTCACGTCGAGCAGCAGCACGTCCTTGACGTCGCCCTGCAGCACGCCGGCCTGAATGGCGGCGCCCAGTGCCACGACTTCGTCAGGGTTCACGCCCTTGTGGGGTTCCTTGCCAAACAGCTGCTTGACCAGTTCCTGCACCTTGGGCATGCGGCTCATGCCACCGACCAGCACGACTTCGTCGATCTGGGCAGCAGTGACGCCAGCGTCCTTGAGGGCCTGCTTGCAAGGGTCCAGCGTGCGCTGGATCAGGTCATCAACTAGCGACTCCAACTTGGAGCGGCTGAGCTTGAGCGTCAGGTGCTTTGGGCCGGAAGCGTCGGCGGTGATGAAAGGCAGGTTGATTTCGGTCTGCGTCTGGCTCGAAAGTTCGATCTTGGCCTTTTCGGCAGCTTCCTTGAGGCGCTGCAGAGCCAGCTTGTCGGTGCGCAGGTCAATGCCCTGCTCTTTCTTGAACTCGTCGGCCAGGTAGTCGACCAGGCGCATGTCAAAGTCTTCGCCGCCCAGGAACGTGTCGCCGTTCGTGGACTTCACTTCAAACACGCCGTCGCCGATTTCCAGAATCGACACGTCGAAGGTGCCGCCGCCAAGGTCATAGACCGCAATGGTGCCGGTGTTCTTCTTGTCGAGGCCGTATGCGAGTGCCGCTGCGGTTGGCTCGTTGATGATGCGCAGCACTTCAAGGCCGGCAATCTTGCCTGCGTCCTTGGTGGCCTGGCGCTGGCTGTCGTTGAAGTAGGCGGGAACGGTGATGACGGCCTGCGTGACGGTCTCGCCGAGATAGCTCTCAGCGGTTTCCTTCATCTTCTGCAGGATCATGGCCGAGACCTGGCTCGGCGAATACTTGTCGCCCGATGCTTCAACCCATGCGTCGCCATTGTCGGCGGGCACGATCTTGAACGGCACCAGGTTCTTGTCCTTGGCCACGACCTTGTCGTCGTAACGACGGCCGATCAGGCGCTTGACGGCAAAAAGGGTGTTTTCTGGGTTGGTCACAGCCTGGCGCTTGGCCGGCTGACCAACGAGACGTTCGCCATCCTTGGAAAAGGCGACCATCGATGGGGTGGTGCGCGCCCCTTCCGCGTTTTCGATAACCTTAGGATTGGAGCCGTCCATCACTGCAACGCAGCTATTGGTGGTGCCCAGGTCGATACCGATAACTTTAGCCATTTAAATGTAGCCTCTCTTTCAGCAAACCCGTGCTGGAGCCCTTCACAAAGGAAGCAGCTCCTTGGCCTTTACAAGGCCGGGTTCCTTGCAACTGGAATGCGCCCATTCAAGGGCTTGGAGGCTATATAGGGGGGGCGCCGAAAGGCTTCAAGCGCTTCGCTAGGAGATTTGCCAGTAGCGTGAGAGGCCAGATTGTGCCCGGCCTCGCGCTTATTGGGGCTAGTCGGTCAGCGTGTAGCTGCCCAGCTCGCAGATATCGACTTCATAGACTTCGAGCAGATTGCCTTCGGCGGTCTCGAATCGGAAGTCATAAAGGCACTGGTCCGAGCCATCGCCGATAAACACATTGCCCTGTTCGCCCGGCTCAAGCGTGCCGACATCACCCAGGAGGTCTTCGCCCCAGGCGTCGTGATTGCTGGGGTTGGTGTAGAAGTAATGCAGCGAGTGCGAGCTCGAATTGATCAGCGTGAATTCAACGTCCTGCGCAAATGTCGGCAGCGCGCCGCCCAGCAGCGCCAGAGCGACTAGGCCGCCCTTCAAAAAACTGTTCATGGATAGTCCCCCAATCCACCCGGCGACCGGCCGGGGCCAGCCTCTATAACAGGCGGGCATAATTTCTCAAATATCCCCAGCCGGGCCAGTCAAAGCGCCTGATTCGGGGGGATGTGGTCGACCTAGTAGATCAGGTCCAGCCCGCCGCTATTGCAGGCATCATAGCTTTCGTTGAACACCGCTTCGTTGCCGGAAAAACCGACCTGAATCCGGGTTATGCAAACGCCATCGGGCAGCGTGATGGTCATTGAGCGTTCGCCATTGGACGGCACGCGTTTGAAATTGTTGACCTTGCCATTCTGGACAAAGATCGAATTGACATCATCATCGGTCTTGTTGGTGACAACGAAATCATATTCGGCGGCGGTGCTGGCACCGGCCAGAACAACAACCAGCGCCGTGGCGCGAAGGACATGCTGCAGCATGGATCATCTCTTTGTGCGGTGAGACAGAACGAATGCCTGCGATTTACCACGGCCCCATCGCGCCGCCTCGATCAGAAACGTACCGGATTTTGCGCCCGTTCAAACCGGGTTTGCCCGGTGACGACCCGCGCAAAACCTTCTAGAACAACGCCATGTTTGCTCCCGGCACAGTGCTGCTTCACGACACGCTCGCTCCCAATGGCGAGAACCTGCTGTTTACCAGCCCGCACGCGGTGCTGATTGCCCATGATGCGACAGGGGTCCGGGAAGCACTTTCCCAGCTAGAAGCGGCGCAGGCCAAGGGCCTCCATGCCGCCGGTTTTCTGGCCTATGAGCTGGGCTTTGTCTTTGAAGAACGCCTCACTCATCTCCTGCCCGAAGGCGCGCCTCTGCTCTGGCTCGGCCTGTACGACGCGCCCGAACGGCTGACCGCCGCCGAAGTCGATGCCCGCCTCGCCGCCATCGTCGGCACCAAGACCGGCGCCGCCATCAACATCGTGCCGCGTCAAAACGAGACCAGCTACGGCGCGGCCTTCGATACGGTCAAATCGCTGATCGCGTCGGGCGATACCTATCAGGTCAACCTCACCTTCAAGGCCGACTTCCAGTTGGACGGCGATCCGGTCGCGCTCTATCGCGATCTCGTGCGCAAGCAGCCGGTCTCCTATGGAGCGCTGATCAATACCGGCACCCACTGGATCCTGTCCCGCTCACCCGAACTGTTCGTCTCGGCTCGCGGCACGACCCTCAACGCCAGGCCGATGAAGGGCACGCTCAAGCGCGGCCGCACCATCGCCGAGGACGACGCCGGGCGCGCCGAGCTGGCCGCCGACGCCAAGAACCGCGCCGAAAACCTGATGATCGTCGATCTCTTGCGCAACGATCTCGGCCGCATCGCGGAGATCGGCTCGGTCAAGGTCACCGACCTTTTCACCGTCGAAACCTATCGCACGCTTCACACCATGACCTCGGGCATTACCGCTCAGCGCCGCCCCGGCGTCAGCACCACCCAGCTGCTGGAAAACCTCTTCCCCTGCGGCTCGATCACCGGCGCGCCCAAACTGCGCGCCATGGAAATCATCCATCAGGTCGAAGCCGGGCCGCGCGGCGTCTATACCGGCTCGATCGGCCACTTCGCCCCCAATGGCGATCTGACGCTGAACGTCGCCATCCGCACCGCCGTCATCGACCAGCACGGCAAAGGCGAAATCGGCATTGGCGGCGGCATCGTCGCCGATAGTGTTGCAGACGACGAATATCGCGAGGCCCTGCTCAAAATGGCATTTTTTACCGAACCCGCCCGCGACGTCACCCTGATCGAAACTCTGCTCTGGGAGCGCGACAAGGGTTTTTGGCTGCTCGAGCGCCACATGGAGCGGCTGTCCCAATCGGCCCGCTATTTCGGGTTTCGGTTCGACATGGCCGAAATCATCGCTTTGCTCGAAGACGGCACCACGACATTCCCGGCTGACCGGATGCGCGTCCGGTTGACGCTGAACGAAACCGGCGCAGCGCTGACCTTTGTGCCCCTGCCCGCCAATCCTCCGGTGTTTCGTTTCTCCATCGCCCCCGAGCGGCTTGATTCGCAAAGCCTGTGGCTGGCGCATAAAACCACCAACCGCGCCTTTTACGACGAGCCGCGCCAGCGCGCCCATGCCGCGTTGGGCGTCGACGAAGTGCTGTTCCTCAATGAGCGCGATGAGTTGACTGAAGGCTCGATCACCAATCTCTTTGTTGAGCGCAATGCCACGCTGCTCACCCCGCCGCTCTCGGCCGGTCTCCTGCCCGGGACGCTGCGTGCCGAACTCATCGCCTCCGGTCGCGCCGTCGAACAGCGATTGACCCTTGCGGACCTTGAGACGGCGGACGCAATCTGGCTCGGCAATTCCGTGCGCGGCCTGATGCAAGCCGAGTGGACTAGAACAGGAGACGACCAATGACCCGAAAAATCACCCCGCAGGACGTGCTGGTCGTCGTCGATGTGCAAAACGATTTTCTGCCCGGCGGCAGCCTCGCGGTGGCCGGTGGCGACGACATCGTGCCGCTGATCAATACGCTGGCAAAACACTTCACCAATGTCGTCTTCACCCAGGACTGGCACCCGGCCGATCACATTTCCTTTGCCAGCCAGCACGACGGCAAAAACGCCTTCGAGACCATTGAACTGCCCTATGGCACCCAAGTCCTGTGGCCCGACCATTGCGTCTGGAACAGCCACGGCGCAGCGCTCTCGGCCGATCTCGACATTCCCCACGGCCAGCTGATCATCCGCAAGGGCTATACGCGCCAGATCGACAGCTATTCCGGTTTCCAGGAAGCCGACCGCGAAACCCTGACGGGGCTCGCCGGTTATCTCAACGAACGCGATGTCGGCCGACTATACATCGTCGGCCTCGCCACCGACTTCTGCGTCGGCTGGACCGCCATCGACGGCGCCGCCGCCGGGTTTGACGTGACCGTCATCGAAGACGCGACGCGCGCGATCGACAATGCCGGGAGCCTGGCAAAGGCGTGGGCTGACATGGCGGAGGCTGGGGTGGAACGGGTGATGAGCAAGGATATTTTGGGGTAGGCGAACTCTTCTGATCACCTCTCCCCTGAGGGGAGAGGTCGGCGCGCAGCGCCGGGTGAGGGGTTCAGACCAAGTTGAAGCACTGTGCTTCCGCCAACCTCTGAACCCCTCACCCCGACCCTCTCCCCTCAGGGGAGAGGGGACGACTGCGAGTGCCTGCCCACAAACAAAAATCCCCGCTTGCGCGGGGATTCACGTGAAACTTTGAGGCGGCGGCCTTGCCGCAAAATCTGTCCGGTGGACAGATTTTAGCCGAGAAGACCATGAGAGCTACGCTCGAATGGCACGGGCGGCCATCACCCCAAACCTCAAACGCTCTTATCAATCGCCTCGTCAGCCGGCGCGTGGCTTGGGCCGCCCTTGGCGACGCCGACCATGGCGGGGCGCAGGATGCGGTCGCCGATGGCAAAACCGGCCTGAACCACCTGCACGACCGTACCTTCGGGACGGCTGGGATCGGGCACTTCAAACATCGCCTGATGCTTGTGCGGGTCAAACTTCTGGCCCTCGGCTTCGATCGGCGTCACGCCATGCTTGGCCAGGAGGCGCTGCATTTCGCGTTCGGTCATTTCGATGCCTTCGATAAGGCTCTTGGTGGTCGCATCGCCATGCTCACGCGCTTCGGCTGGCAGCACCATCAGGGCGCGGCTCAGCGCATCGGTGGCGCTCAGCATGTCGCGGGCAAAACCGGCAATGGCATAGCTGCGCGTATCGGCGACATCGCGCTCGGTGCGCTTGCGCAGGTTTTCCATCTCGGCATGAGTGCGCAGCACCCGGTCCTTGAGTTCCGCATTCTCGGCGCGCAATGCCTCGGTCGGATCGATTTCGACTTCGGTCGGGATTTCGACTTCGGGCGTCTCGCCGGAGGCGGCGTTGTCGTCGCTCATCATTGTTCTGTTCCGCAATGGATAACTGGTTTGGTCCGCATATCGGCCAAACTGGCCGTCTTTTCAAGTGATAGAGCAGCCACCGTGGTCCTTGGACGCAGCGCCTGTTGAGCAAGGTCCCGAAACGCGCCCGTTAATTCCGCTTTCGCGCCATCATCGCGCTGATCACATTGGCGGTATAGTCCACCACCGGCACGATGCGCGCATAGTTGAGCCGCGTCGGCCCGATCACCCCAAGCACCCCCACCACCTTGTCATTGGCATCCTTGTACGGCGACAGGATGACCGACGATCCCGACAGCGAAAACAGCTTGTTTTCCGAGCCGATAAAGATGCGCACGCCCTGCGCCTTTTCAGCGTCGCCAAGCAGGTCGAGCAAGCCGTCCTTGCTCTCGAGCTCGTCAAACAGTTGCCGCATGCGCAACAGTTCGTCACTCGCCATCGCATCATTGATCAGGTTTGCCCGCCCGCGCACGATCACTGTCGGCTGGCTCGCCGCCGAGGGTTGGCCCAGCGTCGCGATCCCGGCATCCACCAGCCGCTGCGTCAGCTCGTCCAGTTCGGCGCGCTGCTCGTTGCGCTGCTCGGACAAGGCCTTGCGCGCCTCGGGAATGGTCCGCCCTACCACATAGCGCGCCAGATAATTGCCGGCCTGGGTCAGGGTCGAGGCGGTCAGCCCCGCCGGAATATCCATGATTCGGTTTTCCACCTGCCCGTCCTGCCCGACCAGAATGGCCATGGCGCGGGTGGCATCGAGCCGCACAAATTCGATATGGCGCAGCACCATGTCGGCCTTGGTGGCGATCACCACCCCTGCCCCCTGGCTCAGCCCGCTCAGCAAAGTGCTGGCTTCGGTCAGCACATCTTCCACCTGCCCGCGATGCTGGCCCTCGATGGATTTGGCGATCTGGCTGCGCTCGGTTTCGTTGACCGCACCCACTTCGAGCATGGCGTCGACGAAAAACCGCAACCCGTCCTGCGTTGGGGCGCGGCCTGCAGAAGTATGCGGCGCTGCGATCAGTCCAAGATCTTCAAGATCGGCCATCACATTGCGCACGGAAGCGGGCGACAGGCCCACTTGCAGCATACGGCTCAGGTCGCGCGAACCCACCGGCTGACCTGTCTCCAGATACCGCTCAACGATCTTGCGAAATATGTCCTGGCTGCGTGCATTGAGCACGCTGAGGAAATCTTCTGGAGGCTTGCTCATTCGATTTCGATAAAATCCTCCGCTTTAACCCTCATGCCTCATTTAAGCGCATTGCAGCTTCCCGCCAAGCGCCCGCCGCTTGTGACCGAGGGCTAGGAGGGTTAAGAGGCGGTTAATAGCAATTTCTTGACGGATCCCTGATGCGCCCTTCCGGACGTGAGCCCAACCAGATGCGGGCGGTTACAATCGAGCGCAATGTCGCCCAGAAGGCCGAGGGCTCGTGCCTCGTCTCCTTCGGCAACACCAAGGTGCTCGTCACCGCTTCGGTTGAAACCAGCCTGCCGGGCTGGCTGCGCGGCAAGGGCCAGGGCTGGGTCACCGCCGAATATGGCATGCTGCCCCGCGCCACCGGTTCGCGCACCCGTCGCGAAGCCGCCGCCGGCAAGCAGTCCGGCCGCACCCAGGAAATCCAGCGCCTCATCGGCCGTTCGCTGCGCGCGGTGGTCGATATGCAGCTGCTGGGCGAAAACCAGATCACCATCGACTGCGACGTTCTCGAAGCCGATGGCGGCACCCGCACCGCTTCGATCACCGGCGCCTATGTGGCGCTAGCCGATGCCATCAAGTGGATGGACGAGCGCAAGCTGACCAAGGGCAAGGCCCTGCGTGATTCGGTGGCTGCAGTCTCCTGCGGCATCTATCGCGGCGCCCCCGTGCTCGATCTCGATTACCTCGAAGACGTCGAAGCCCATACCGATGCCAATTTCGTGATGACCGGCTCCGGCAAGTTCGTCGAAATCCAGGGCACTGCCGAACAGGTCCCCTTCTCGCGCGACGAACTCAACGCGCTGATGGAGCTGGCCGAACAGGGCATTGGCGAGCTGACTCTGATGCAGTTGGCGGCTTTGGAAGCATGATGTTTTTTGCCCGCAAGAAGCCCCCCTCATCCGTCTCGGCTGCGCCGAGCCACCTTCTCCCACGCGGGGAGAAGGGTAGTTCCGCGTTTCTGGCACTATTCCGTCGCACCACCGCTTCCCCTTCTCCCCTCGTGGGAGAAGGCGCCCGAAGGGCGGATGAGGGGGCCTTGCCTTCCGCAAACTGCGCCCTCTGGCACGATGTGGTCCGCGCGCTCGATGCCAAGCCCCGGAGCGCCAGCAAGTGAGCATTGCAAAACTCCGCCGCGGCGATCGTCTCGTGCTGGCCACCCACAATGCCGGCAAGCTCAAGGAATTTCAGGAACTGTTCTCCCCCTTCGGCCTTGAGCTTGTCTCGGCCGGCGAACTTGGCCTGCCCGAGCCGGAAGAAACCGGCACCACCTTTGCCGAAAACGCCCGGCTGAAGGCCCACGCCGCTGCCAGCGCCGCCAATATGCTGGCGCTCAGCGATGATTCGGGTCTTTGCGTCGATGCGCTCAATGGCGATCCCGGCGTCTATACCGCCGACTGGGCTGGCGTGCCGCGCGATTTCAATGTCGCCATGCAGCGCGTCGAGGATGCTCTTCAAGCTGCCGGCGCCACCGCGCCCGAACAGCGCAAGGGCTCGTTCAACGCCACGCTTTGCCTCGCTCATCCCGATGGTCGCGATGTGATTTATCACGGCCAGTGCTTTGGCACTCTGGTCTGGCCGCCGCGCGGTACGCAGGGTCATGGCTATGATCCGATGTTCATGCCCGATGGCTACGAGCTGACCTTTGGCCAGATGTCGCCAGAAATGAAGCATAGCTGGGCCCCCGGCCAGCAGGGGCTGAGCCACCGCGCCCGCTCCTTCGCCAAATTCGTGGAGAATCAGATTGAGCAATAGCCCGAACGACATGTTCGGCGTTTACGTGCATTGGCCGTTTTGCGCGTCCAAGTGCCCCTATTGCGATTTCAATTCGCACGTCCATCGCGGCCCGTTCGACGAGATCGACTATGTGGCCGCCTATGAGCGTGAGATCGCCTATACCGCGTCGCTGACGCCCGGCCGTGTCGTGCAGTCGATTTTCTTTGGCGGGGGCACGCCCTCGATGATGAACCCGCAATCGACGGGCCGCATCATCGACGCCATTGCCAAGCATTGGACCATCGGCCGCAATGCCGAGATCACACTCGAAGCCAATCCGACCAGCGTCGAAGTCGACCGTTTCCGGGGCTATCGCTCCGCCGGCGTCAATCGCGTCTCGCTGGGCGTCCAATCGCTGCGCGAAGGGCCTCTGGCCGAGCTCGGCCGTCGTCACTCTGTCGATGAGGCCATCGCGGCCGTGCGCATCGCGCAGTCGGTGTTTGATCGCTCCAGCTTTGACCTGATCTATGGCCGTCCCAAGCAGACGCTCGAAGATTGGGAAGACGAGCTCAAGGAAGGCCTCTGGCTCGCCCAGGGCCATATCAGCCTCTATATGCTGACCATCGAGCAGGGCACGCGCTATTTCGACCTGCACCGGGCCGGCAAGCTCAAGATGCCCAATGAGGATCTGGCGGCCGATTTCTATGAGATGACCGCCGAACTCACCGCTGCCGCGGGCCTGCCCGCCTACGAGATTTCCAACCATGCCCGTCCGGGCCAGGAAAGCTCGCACAACATGCTCTACTGGCGGTATGGCGAATATGCCGGCATCGGTCCGGGCGCCCATGGTCGTCTGATGATCAACAATCAGCGCCACGCCACAGCCGCCGAAAAAATGCCCTTCGATTGGCAGAAAAACGTCGTCTCCAAGGGCCACGGCATGGTCGTCGACGATATTCTGACTTGGGAAGAACAGGGCGACGAGTTCCTCGTCATGGGCCTGCGTCTCAAGGAAGGCATTTCCCCGGCCCGCTTCACCGCGATCTCCGGCCGCCAGATTTCCCGCACCCAGATCGACACCCTCAAAGGCTACGGCTTCGTCGAAACCCTCCCCAACGGCAATCTGCGGGTGACCGACAAGGGCTTTCCGGTGCTGGACGCCGTGGTCGCGGACCTGGCTGCCTGATCTGCTGACGCAGAACGCAGACCGGCTTCTATCCAATGGCATAGACAGCCGGTCTATATCGCGGAACGGTCCGCAATATCGGCGTTCCCGATTTTGCGAGGTTTCAGTTGCGCTCACGCAAATAGAAATAAAGCGGTAGCGCTAGCGATAGCCCGACAAAGAAACTTGCCGGCAGAACCAGCCACCAGCGCGCCACATCGTGCTTTGCGGCATCGCGCCATGACCATAGCCAAAATACGGCAATCGAAATCAGCACATCTGCCGAGAAGCCACCGGCTGCCCCGTTCACGAACAGGGATTGCAAAAAGAGCGGAATATCGGGCCCATTCTGGGAGAAGAAGGAGCCAAAAAACAGCCAGGGAACGACCGTTCCAAGCACGGCAGCCGCTAAATAGAGATTCCTGACGCTCATGCGCACCTTCCTCTGCAACGGCAACCATCACCGAAGCGGTGCTCATGTGCCTGATTTGGCGGAGCTTATGGCCGCGAGCAGTCATCTGGACAAGAGAGCTTTTCGCTTATGCGTGGACCGACGACGTGTCGGTTAGACCGCAGATGACGTGAAAATGAACGGCTGGCTCACCTGCAATTCAAGAGGCGCCCCTCAATCTGCCCAGGCATTCAACACAGAGGGACAATCATGAACAAGAAAGCCATCATCACCGCCGCATCAATCGCCGCAATCGCACTGGCATCCGTGGCACAGGCGCAGGCCTACAAGCTGCATTATTGGCAGGACGGTACCGTTAGCTGGATGTGCAATGACGGCATTACGGTCGGAGTTCTTGACGATGGCAGCGCGCCCTCTGACGCGGTCGTTACTGCAGCCTGCGCCGACTACGGCGGGCTCCCCGTCAGTGGGAACGGTGGCAAGGCATCAACCCGGTTGGTGACTGTCGAGAAACATGTCGGTCCAGCGCCAGGCACCGTGAAGATATTCGCCCCGGTCGCCACCAAGCGCACTGCGCCCTTGGCCCGCTGATCATCTCGGCAAGTCCGCCAATTCTGGCCCCGCACCCGCGGGGCCTTTTTGCTTGCATGGTTATGTCGCACACCGCGCCTGCCACGCCCCAGAAGTGGAAGCCTTGGTGGCCCCTAAAGCTTGCCCCCCTCCAAGACCTGCGCTCCACCGGGCCCAACCTTCTTGATCGCCAGCGCATATTCCGCCCGGCCATTGCTCAAAAACCGAAACACCCCATCGCGCCCGTTAAAGCCGGTGCTGCTCGTCATCAGCCCCGGATTATAGGGCGGATTGGCCATGGACAGCGTATTCACATTGGCCAGGATCGTCGCCGTATAGGCAATCGTCGCCAGCCCATTGGGGTGGCCACCAAACTGGCGCTGATAGTCCCCGCTGATCGCCGCCATCCCGGACGGATCAACCGCCGGATAGATCGCCCCGCTTAACCCTGCCGACGACATGATTCCCGGATCACCATCCCATTCAGCCGAGCCGACAATCTGCACCTGCTCATTGGTGACGCCGGCCTGTGCCAGCAGCGCGCCGAAATTGGGGGCCGTCGCCCGGTCGGGCAGCACCAGCGCGTCGATCATGCCGCGCTGGATATTGGGCATGGCCTGCGCCACGATCTGCTGGGCCTCCTGCGCTGTCGAAAACGTATAAACCGCCTGCGGCGAGAACCCGACGGCGACGGCCTGCTGGCGGAATGCCATTTCCTGCGCCTGGCCCGTTTCGGTGGCCGGGAACACGCCCGCCACACCACGCCGACCCTGCGCCATCAGCCAGCGCAGCGAGCGTTTCATTTCCATCTCGGGCAAGACGCTCAAGAGATAAACCCCCTGCCCCGCCGCGCCCGGATTGTTGGAAAACCCGATCAGCGGCAACCCAGCCGACCGCGCCACCGCGCCCGCCGCCATCACCTGATCGGCCTGCAAAGGCCCAAGGATCAGCCGCGACCCATCCGCCACCGCCGCACTCGCCGCGCTGCTGGCGCCCTGTGCACTGGTGCCGGTATCGCGCAGCGTGATGGTGATGTTCTCGGCAATATTGGGATTGGCCTCGACAAAACTGATCGCCAGCCGGCTGGCATTGGCCAGCGATTGCCCGACCGATGCCGAAGCCGGGTCACCGCTCAGTGGCAGCAGCAGCGAGACCTTCACCGGCCCGCGACCAAAGCTCTGGGTCGGCCCGTTCGGCATCGCAATCGGGGTCTGCAGTCCCGGTTGGGCTGGCGTAAGCCCGCCAGTGTCGCTAGATGGACCGATGGGACCGCCCAGATCGAGCGTCCGCGAGCCGAACTGCATTGGCGCACAGGCCGATAGCGCGAGCAGGCTCACGGCGCCAAAAGCGCGAACCAATCCCCGTCGTGCCTTTCGATCAAAGGTCACCAAAGACCTCCAAAGTGCTAGCAGTGTGTTAACAGTTTGACCGCCATTGCTTAACCAAGTCTCAACCGACCGGATCCGCGCATGAACGACACCAATTCGGGCTATTTCATTGCCGGTTCGGCCTTTACGGCCCCGCCTCTGGCCCCCGGCCTTTATGTCGTGGCAACCCCGATCGGCAATCTGCGCGACATCACCATCCGCGCGCTTGAAACGCTGGCCGCCGCCTCGGTCGTGCTCTGCGAAGACACCCGCATGTCCGCCCGTCTGCTCGATCACTACGGCATCAAGGGCCGCCGCGTGGCGCTGCATGAACACAATGAACGGGCCAAGGCCGACGATATCGTGCGTCGGGTCGCCGCCGGGGAAGCCATCGCGCTGATCTCCGATGCCGGCACGCCGCTCCTGTCCGATCCCGGCTTTCCGCTGATCCGCGCTTTGGCTGAAGCCAACCAGCCGGTCTTCCCCATCCCCGGCGCCTCGGCATTGCTGTCGGCGCTGGTCGTTGCCGGCCTGCCCACCGATGCATTTGCCTTTCACGGTTTTCTGCCGCCCAAGGCTGGCGCGCGCGCCAATGCCATCAAAGCGCTCAAGGATTCACGTGAAACTTTGGTGTTTTACGAAAGCCCGCGCCGCCTCGACGATACGCTGGCATCCATGGCTGAAATCTTCGGTGACCGACAGGCGGCCGTCGCTTTGGAACTGACCAAACGCTTTGAACGCGTCCATCGCGGCAGCCTAGGCGCGCTTGCCGCCGAATTTGCCGATACCGAAACCAAGGGCGAAGCGGTGATCGTTGTCGCCGGCGCCGCCGAACCCACCGCGCCCGATGCCGCCGACTGGCAGGCAGACCTGTCCGCGGCAATGGAACAGCAACCCCTGCGGGTGGCCGTCGATGAAGTCACCCAGAAATACGGCCTCAAGCGCAAGGAGGTCTATGATGCCGCCCTCGCCCTCAAAGCCGAAAAGTAAGGCCCGCGTCCAGGCTCAGCTGGGCGGCCATCGCGGGGAAACGCTCGCCGCCTGGTTCCTGCGGCTCAAGCTCTATCGGGTGGTCACGCGCCGCTATAAAACCCCGGTCGGGGAAATCGACCTCATCGCCGAGCGCTTCGGCACCACGGTCTTTGTCGAGGTCAAGGCGCGCAGCAAGGCCAGCACGCAAGCCGAGACCCTTGAGGCAGTCAATCAATCGCGCATAGTCCGCGCCGCGCAGTATTGGTTGGCGCGCCACCCTACCAAGGCGGAAACATCCCTCCGCTTCGACGTAATTTTCCTTGCGCCCGGCCGATGGCCACGCCATGTGGTGAATGCGTTTGATGCGTCGCCGTGAGACCCTCACCGGGCATGCCGATCTCGCCACGACCTCGTCCTTCGACAGGCTCAGGATGAGGCCTACTGAAATATCGGGCCGCTCGAGACGCTAAAATGGCAAAAAAGCTCAAAGTCGCGGTCCAGATGGACCATGTCGCCACCATCAATCCACGTGGCGATTCCACCTTCGCCCTGATGCTCGAAGCGCAGGCGCGCGGCCATGAACTGCTGCACTATACGCCCGATACGCTGTCGCTGCGCGGCAATGTCGTGTCCGCGCTGGTCCAGCCGATTGAAGTGTTCGACAAGCCCAAGGGCGAGCATTTCGCACTGGGCGAAGCCAGCCGCATCGACCTGTCGACCCAGGATGTGATCCACATGCGCCAGGATCCGCCCTTCGACATGAACTATATCACCATCACCCATATTCTGGAGCGCCTGCACCCCAAGACGCTGGTGGTCAATCCGCCCGCCGCCGTGCGCAACGCGCCCGAAAAGATCCTCGTCACTGACTTCCCCGAGCTGATGCCGCCGACGCTGGTGACGCGCGATCGCGAGCAGATTTATGCCTTCCGCAAAGAACACGGTAACATCATCGTCAAGCCTCTCTACGGCAATGGCGGCGCGGGCGTTTTCTTCATCCAGGAAGGCGACCACAATCTCGCCAGCCTGCTCGAACTGTTCGAGAGCAATTATCGCGAGCCCTTCATGATCCAGCGCTACCTGCCGGACGTGCGCAAGGGCGACAAGCGCATCATCATCATTGATGGCGAACCCGTCGCCGGCCTCAACCGTATTCCGGCCGAGGGCGAAGCGCGCTCCAACATGCATGTCGGCGGCCGCCCGGAAATCTCCGAACTCACCGCCCGCGAGCGCGAAATCTGCGTCACCATCGCGCCAGCGCTCAAGGAGCGCGGCATGATCTTTGTCGGCATCGACGTGATCGGCGACTACCTCACCGAAATCAACGTCACCTCCCCCACCGGCATCCGCGAAATCAAGCGCTTCGGAGGTCCCGATATCGCCGTGCTGATCTGGGACGCCATCGAAAAGCGCCGCGCCTGATGTGGGCTCTGCTGGCGGCGATCCTGGGCGGCATTGGCTGGTTCCTGTTTCGCCGCTGGCGCAAGACATTGCCCATCGATCAGCGCCTGACCCTGCCCTTCTGGCGCAATTCACTTGTCGTCGTCGGCGCCTATGTGCTGTCCATCCTGCTCGGCGCCGGCATCACCCGCATCATGGTGGGCTTTAACCGCGACGGCTGGTCCAACCTGCCCATGGTGTTTTTCTTCCTCACCTGGGTGCTCTACGGCGCCATCTGGCTCGCCCGCTTCCTCCCCACCACCAAACCCCGTCCGCAATGGCTGATCCGCTCGCGGGGTTGGATCGATGGCGCGGCACTGCTGCTGCTGGCAGGCTTCGCCACCGTTGCACGGATGATGTGAGACTGGTTGCCCCCGTCTGACGGCCCGCACACGTCCGTTCTGCGGGCCAACCTCTCATAGTGCCAAAACCACCGCGCTGTTCTCGGGCTAGACCCGAGAACCACTCTCCGCACCCACTGTGCTGCCCTCGGATCAAGTCCGAGGGCAGCACAGTGGGTGCGATGATATTGAGAGTCCCAAACGCGCTTCAATGCCAAGGGGTCGCCAATCCCGCCCTAACCCGCTATCGCTAGTCCCGACACTTGGGGAAGCAGCGTCATGCCGACAACGACATTCTTCGTCGCCTTTGCGACGCTGTTCGCCACGGTAGGCGTTGCCGATATCGCCTTCATCTTTGCCGCTCTCACCAAGCACAACACCGCCAGGCAGCGCTTTGCCTTTGCTACCCGCGGCGTGATCATCGCCGGCATCATCCTTTTGCTGTTCGGCGTGCTCGGCAATCCGATCCTGGAAGTCTTCGGCATCACCATCCCCGCGCTACGCACCGCTGGCGGATTGCTGCTGTTTTTGATCGCCATCGACATGGTGTTTGCGCGTCACTCCGGCGGTACCGGCACCACCGATGAAGAAGAAGTCGAAGCCCGTTCGCGCGACGATATCGCCGTCTTCCCGCTGGCCATGCCGCTGCTGGCTGGCCCCGGCGCCATCAGCGCGGTGATCCTGCTCACCACCGGCACCACCACCACCGCCGAATTCTGGACGGTGCTGTTTGCCATCGTGGTGATCCTGTTCCTCGCCTGGCTGACGCTATTGGTCGCCATTCCCATCCAGCGCCTGCTCGGCGTCACCGGCCTTGCCGTGGTGTCGCGCGTCGTCGGTATTCTGCTGGCGGCGCTGGCCGTACAGTTCGTCTTTGACGGTATCCAGTCGAGCGGCCTGCTGGGCGGCGCAGCGACCTGATCGCGCTGGTTAAAATTGCGCCATTAAGCAGTTATTAAGGCAAGTCTTGCGGCCGACGCTGCATCAGCAGATGTTCTCGCCATCACAATACGCGAGGCCACAATGCGTTTTGCTGCTGCAATTGTTTTGATGATCATGGCCATGATGGCTGCCAGCGTGCCTCCGGCCACCACGACGATAGCTGACGCCGTTCAGGTGCCGCAGCTGACTGTCGCCGGCTGACCCAGGCCCCAAAAACAAAAGGCGACCGGCCCGCGCCAGTCGCCTTCGATCCAGTCGAAAAGACGAAAACTACTTCTTTGCAGAATTACCTGCGCTACCAGCGCCAAGACCGGTGATCGGCTTTGCTGCCGCGACCTTGTCCTTTTTCGGCTTCTTGGCTTCTTTATTGCTGCGCATCTGACCTTTGGCCATGTCGTTCCTCCTCGGGCACATCGCCCGATTGATTACCGCTAAAGGCTAGCCCTCCCCCTCTGCGCTGGCAAGCGCTGGCAGAGTGCCGCACCCCAAAGATTTGACTTTCCTCGGGCTTCTGCTTTGATGGGGGCCATGCGCGCATATCATTCCGACTGTCGCCAGCATCACCGGTTCCGCCTCCTTCGAGGCGTTTGACCTGGTTCGGCCACCTGCAGTGCAAGGGCCGGGCCAGGATAAAGACTCCATTTCCCGTTGATCATTGACCCTGCGCAAGCAGGTCGCTCGTCATCGTCCGTGCCTTGGCCATCAACGCGTGGCGGGAAGCGGCGATGCGCCTGTTCGGATACATTCGCCATGACGTTCAAATACTCGCTCACTCTTCCCATCAGCGGCAGCCACAAGCTCAAGCGCTTCACCGAATGGGCGGAAGCCGTGCTGCCCGGTCTTGAATATCGCCTGCCGCCGCAGACCCCGATCAAGACCGAAACTATGACCATCCGCCTACGCCAGCTCGACGACCGGGCGCGGATTCTGACCGCCCTCAACACGGCAAAAATCTGACCCTGCCGCGCCGCGTCCACCCCCGACGCGGCGCCCCTTTTCTCTCAATCTGGAGCACACACAAATGTCGGGCGCAGCCCAGTTCGTCATGACCGATCGCGATTATGCCATTCTGCGGGGCATCGCCATGGCCCGCCCCAGCGGCGAGCGTGGCTATTTCGACCTGCTGCGGCTCAAGCTCGTGCAGGCCGATATCGTCGATGCCGAGCTGATCGATTCAAGCGTGGTGACGATGAACAGCCAGGTGCGCTATCGCGTCGGCGATGGCCGCTGGCTCGAACATCGTCTGGTGCTGGGTGCCGCCCGCGAGGTCATCGGCCAGACCATTTCGCTGCGCTCATTGCAGGGGCTGGCGCTGCTGGGCATGCGCGACGAGCAGGTGTTCAGCTATGACGCCGAACAGGGGCCGGTGACGGTGGATTCGGTGCTCTATCAGCCCGAAGCCGACGCCGAAGTGGTGAGCTATGGCCACGCCAACCGCTGGCGTGGCCACTGATCGGCCTATTTGACGTATTGGCAGCGGCCGGTCGGCTGCAATGATGCCAAAGCACGTGGGTCGCAGCCCGTCGAAAGGAAGGTCAGCCAGTCGTTCTGGCTACCGTAGAAGGCGTTGCGATCCACCTCGCCCTTGACGCCTGGCACGACGCCGGTCTGCGTCCACTGCCAGAAGGTCCAGGCGCGGTTCTTGTAGCGCTCATGTGGCTCGGCAGCGGTCGAGCGCAGCCAGAACGTATTGGGGAAGAACTCGCCTTCCATGATGTCGCGGTGGAAGTTCATGTCGGTATAGATGATCGGCAGCTTGCCGGTATGGCGCTCCATGGCATCCAGCATATAGCGGATCTTTTCGAGTGCATCGGCGCGGTTCGGCTTCACCTTGCAGCTCGAATGGTTGTTCCACTCCAGATCGAGCACCGGCGGCAGTGCGCTTGGATCGTTGGGCACATTCTGGATGAACCAGGCGGCCTGCTCCGACGCCAGCGAGCACCAGGTCATGAAATGATAGGCGCCGCGCGGCATGCCGGCATCGCGGGCGCGCTGCCAGTTCACCCGGAAATTGGGGTCGATATAGTCCTTGCCCTCGGTCGCCTTCATGAAGACGAACTGGATACCGGCCTGCCGAGCACGCTGGAAATCGACATTTTCCTGATAGCGCGCCACGTCGATCCCCTGGATCGGCATGCCACGCGCCCGGTCAACGCCGGAATGGGGGCGGTTATCGCCCTGAATAGGACCGTAAAGCCCCCCGCCGGAGGAACAAGCCACCAGCACAACGGCCAATGCCGCCATAATGGTGCCCTTTGCGATCGTAGAAAACGAGGGAAAAGGCAGGCGGGCTAGCATCAGGGCACAACTCTACGCACGAGGAACTGAGCCTTTGATTCAACATGGTCGGGTTAATGGAGGATTAGGTTTACCAATGTGGCAAACGGCATGGTTAACAGGCCGTATTTTGTTCCCGCTCGGTTCCGCTCAGAACCGTGCCACCAAGCCAGCATTGAGCACTCCGGTCCAGAACCGGTCGGTCGGGAACAGCTTTAGGCCCAGATCGAACGCCACCGGGTCAGCGCTTTGCGTGCCCGAAAATCGCATCGCGGTGGCAAACAGCGGCATGATGCGACTGACGCTTTCACTTTCGTTGACATCGAGCAGCGCCGACCGCGCTTCGACCGAGGTCGTACTGTGATAGGCCACCGCCCCGCCGCCAAGATTGAGCACCCAATCGAGCGACCCGATTGTCTCGCTCCATACCGGCACGCTGGCCAGGATACCAATGCCCGCCAGATCGGCCCTAACGCGCAACACCGTGGGGTCGGCCAGAATGCCGAGGCCGGTCGGCGCAGTGATCGTGAAACGGTTCTGGTCAAACAGCACAAAGCTTTCGATCTCGACCGGCATGCCATTGTGCAGGTTCTGCGTGGTGGCAAAGCTCAGCGCTACGCCGGGTTGCGGATGAAAGTCGAGGATCAGATCATCCGGCAGCACGCCATCGGGCAGGATGATCGACATCAGATCGTCCATGCCGCCACTGCCGCTACCGGGCCTGCCGCTACCGCCGCCACCAAACAGATGATCACGCAGCACGCCGTCAAAAATACCGACATGAGACGTTTCGACAGCCGAAACCGTAATCTGGCATTTGCAGCCGTCTTCCGCCCGAACGGCAACAACGCCCGATCCCGCGATATAAGTAATTAACGCGATGTATACATTGAAGTACTGCATGATTGCGGCTCTACATCGGCGTCATTGACAGAATACAAGTTTTAGCGGCAGATCGTGCCATCTTACACTTTGGGCTTGGGGGCCTGGTGATGGCGTTTACGTTAGATCGTCAAGAAATTCTAAATGTTGCGGTTCGGAACAAGTATCAATCCGTTGATCGCTACGTAGATAGCGTGTTGACCGACACCTCTGTCAACTCCAAGGCCGTGGCCGCTACAGACCGTCTGGAGCTCGCCTTTGGCAAGCTCGACGCTTTGTTCTCCAGCAGCGCCGCCAACAAAGTTCTGGCGCCAAGCAAACTGAGCGCGACCCTGATCAAGCTCGACAACAAGGCCGGCGATTACATCCAGTTCGACGGCGCCGGCTTCAAGATCACTTCGGGCAACAACCTTGCCGAGAAGTTCGGCAACTTCGCCAATTCCCTTGCCAGCCTGGCGGGCGATCCAAACACCAGCCTGAAATCCATCACCTTCGGCACCAAGGCTGGTATTGTCGCCAAGCTCGATTTGACCGCCAAGGAAATCAAGCTGACGGTCGGCACCGAAATCGTCAGCATCAAGGGCGATTTCCCGACCAAGCTCGGCCAGATCTACAAGGTCATCAAAGAAACCACCGGCCTCGATAGCAAGACCGGTTTCGATCCAGCCAAGCTCAAGCTGCTCGTGCTCAAGCCCGGCGCTGAGCTGTCCAAATTCGACATCGACTCGATTTCGCTGGCCAGCAACAAGGTCAAGCTGCTCGACGCGACCTTTACCGACAAGGTGATCAAGGTCACCTCCGGCAAGGTGGTTGTCGAGGCCAAGGGCCACTTCCCCGACAATGCCGGCGACCTCTATAACGCCCTGCGCGAGATGGTCACTGTCAACAAGCCCGGCTCGTCGACGCTGTTCAGCTTCGTCAAGACGATCGGCGCCACGGCATCGCTCAACAAATACGACGTCGATTCGATTTCCATCAAGAATGGTACCAAGATCGTCGGCTCTGCCAGCTTCACCACCAAGGCTGTATCGATCCAGTTGGGCGACTACAAGCTGACCGCAACGGGCACCTTCCCGCATTCGGCAGCGGACTTCGCCAAGCTCTTGATCGACATCGAAGCCGGCCGGCCGATCACCAGCGTCAAGCTGACCAGCCTCAAGCTCATCGATCTGCATGATAATTCGGTTCTGGCCTCGGCCAGCGGCACCATCAGCAGCGCCGATGCCTTCAATATCATCGATGCCATCGACCACAGCTATACCGGTATCAATGTCATCGAAGGCACTTCTGGCGCCGACAAGATCGTCGGTACCGCGGCCCATGAATTCATCATTGGTGGTGCCGGTAACGACGAACTGCGCGGTGGTGCCGGCAACGACCGTCTCGACGGCGGTGCGGGAAATGACACGCTATACGGCGATGCCGGCGACGATTTGTTGTTTGGCGAAGCGGGCAACGACAAGCTCTATGGCGGTGCCGGTAACGACAAGCTCGACGGTGGGGCAGGCAACGACCTGCTCGACGGCGGTGCTGGCAATGACCAGCTTTATGGCGGCCTCGGCGCAGACATCCTGATTGGTGGCGCTGGTGCGGACACCTTCATCTATAAGTCCATCAAGGAAAGCACCCTCGACGCCAAAGGCCGAGACTTCATCAATGATTTCAGCCAGGCGCAGAAGGACAAGATCAACCTTTCCGCCATCGACGCCAACACCAAGATCGCGGGCGATCAGGCTTTCAACTTCGTTGGCACCAAGGCCTTCACCAACAAGGCCGGCGAACTGCGCTACGAGCACAAGGACGGCGATACCTATGTCTATGGTGACGTCGACGGCGACGGCAAAGCCGATTTCGCCATTGTTCTCGACACCACGATCAAGCTGGTTGCGACCGACTTCATCCTCTAGTCGCCCACGCATTTCGGTCTGAATTCGGTAGCCATCCTCACCCACCAGTGAGGGTGGCTATTTCGTTCCGCAAACGTTCTTGTCTGGCATCTGGCCCGCTGCTAGTCTCTCCTCATGCTGGGGGGCAAGACGGGCATGGTTACCCGCGTCGCGACGGTGGCGTTTCAAGGCATTCAGGCGGTGCCGGTGGATGTGCAGGTCCAGATCGCGCCGGGCATGCCCAAATTCATAATAGTATATGGTATTAAATAGTCGCCTGGACTAACTTTGAACCATGACCCAATCTCCCCTTGCTTACTCCTATGTCCGCATGTCCACGAAGGAGCAAATAAAAGGCGATAGCCTGCGTCGGCAAGTGGAAGCTAGCGAGAAATACGCCAGAGCCAACGGGCTGACTTTGGTCGAAGACTTCAAGTTGCACGACATCGGCGTGTCGGCCTTCAAAGGCGCAAATGCGACCAAAGGAGCCCTATCGGTTTTTCTGTCGGAAGTGGAAAGCGGGAAAGTGCCGGCAGGTTCGTACTTGCTAGTGGAATCGCTGGATCGACTAAGTCGAGACAAAATCCGGTCGGCCATGCAACTGCTTTGGGACATCACCCAAGCGGGCATCAATGTCGTGACCTTGCTGGACAATCAGATCTATCGAGCGGGACAAGACGACCTTCAATCGTTGATCGTCTCCATCGTGGTAATGAGCAGAGCGAATGAAGAATCGCAGATGAAAAGTCTGCGCGTGTCTTCGGCCTGGGAGAAGAAGCGCGCCAACCTGTCGGTAAGAAAGCTGACGAAGCAGTGCCCCGCTTGGCTCACGCTATCCGACGATGGCACTGCCTTCGTCGTGGATACCGCGAAGGCAACAATTGTCCACCAAATCTATGACTTGGCCCTCCAGGGCATGGGTACACATTCCATCGTGCGCATGCTGAATGCCGACGGCCTCATCCCTTTTGGTCGTTCGGATGGATGGCATGAATCCTACGTACAGAAAATCTTGAAAAATCGGGCTGTGCTGGGTGAGTTCCAGCCTCACCGAAATATCGATGGCATACGCAGTCCAATCGGTGACCCCATCATTGGGTATTATCCTGCGGTGATCTCGGAGAGCGTGTTTCTACAGGTTCAAGCCGCACGCCGTGGTCGATCAGTCGGGGGGGGCGGTCGTAAAGGTGCGACTAACCTCAATCTCTTTTCACGGATTGCCACCTGCGCATATTGCGGCGGCAAAATGCGGCTCGTGAACAAGGGCGAGGGGCCAAAGGGTGGCAAATACCTCAAATGCAGCGACGCCCTTCGCAAGATCGGTTGCACGGTTGCCGAAGGCTGGCGCTACGATGCCTTCGAAAACTCGTTCTTCACCTTTGTCGAACAAGTGAATCTGGCCGAACTGCTCAAAGGTGATGGCCCGAACAATGACCGAGAACGTATATCAGGCGAAATTGTCGCGATTGAAGAACGGATAAGGCTTCTGGGATCGCGGCGTGATCGCACGTTTGCGCTCGTCGAGCAATCCGATCTATCGGTCGCTTACATTCGTGATCGGCTTGAAGAGGTTGAAACGGCCTTGAAGGCCGAACGCGCAGCCCTTGATGCGGCTAAGGCAATGCAGGCAGCCGCTGAGAGCAAAGAGACGCCGGTGGCAGACCTCACAGCAGCTATTGCGCAACTGCAAGCCCTGGCAGGCGACGAAGCCTTCCAGGTGAGATCAAACCTTGCTCACCATTTGTCACAGCTTGTTGTCTCTTTGAGGTTGGCCGTGCGCGGTAAAGAAGCAACGCGCCCGCAGCTTGCCGACTTCCTTGCCAAACACGAACCGGACGCAGCCTATCGCGATGAGCTTATGGCTCACATCCGAGCTGTGGACAAAGCACACGGCTTGGACAATCCAACTTTCACTGTCGCATTTAAGGGCAATGTGGTTCGGATCGTGACCGTCGATCAACGACAACCATCAACGCTAATCCAGGTCGCCGATGTGAACGATGATGCGACCGTGGTTCAAAACGAGTTAACTGGGACGCGATGGTCGCCAAACGGGTGATCTTGAGCGACGATGTTGGTTACCAAGGACCTAAATAGGGTAGGCTTGATGCCGGTAACGAAAAGTATTTTCGGAATCCTTTCCCCCCGTAGCTGGCCGCGGTAGAACACTGATGCCAATGCGAGAACTCCCTTTGGCGCACCCCAATATTTGTATTTTCATTCTCCTAGTCAGTTGGCTGGGGGAAGTCTAAACCTGGAAAGTTTTCAGTGAAAAAACTTATTAAATCTAGAAAAATATTTGAAAAATCTAATTTGAAGTTGACTAAAAATTCTAGTTCAACCCTGACTGTGAATCAATTGAAGCATATGTATGGCAAGTGGTTCGCTGGTATTATTGCTGATTATCGATCCACCGAACCTGCGGAACGCTATTCGTCGCTAGACGAATACCTCACTAAAAATGCCTTCTTTGTGACTGGCACTTTCCACAGACGCAAAATGTACATGCGCAAGTACAACCATGGCGTTGCACAATCCGATGCGACCTTTGAAATGGACGCTTTCCACAACCTGTACACTGGCCTGGCCAAAACGGTACTGGGTAACCACTGGACTAGACGCTCGCAAGCTCCGGCCTGGCCATTAGCAATCGTTGCGTTGGATCATCCTGAAGCAAAGTTCGCACGATCATCCGGTAGCCAAATCACGAATCTTCATTGGCATGCGATCATTGTGACTCGTAGTACGCACCGTGCATCGTATGCTGCAGCCATTGGCGATGATCAACAGCTTAAGGTTCTTAGAGAGCGGACCCATATGGACAGCATTCTGTCTGTTCCTTGGGACTCCACACAAGGCATGGACTACGCCGTGAAGGCATTCGTTAAGTCGACAAATAGCTCAACGGGTAGCCTTGACGATCTTCGCATCTACCCTAGTCCATCACTATCTAACTCCATTGGTTGGGGGTACCTGAGGAAATACGAACAGGTCACTGCGGAGGTTAAGCGACTGCGAGCTGGGCTTCAGCGTGAGCGATTGGCTGAGATGAACTATGAGGCGCTATATGGTCAGGATCCTGTGGCCGAAGGCGTCTAGTCTATCGCTTAAAGTTTATGGCTCCTGGGGGTACAGCAATCCGTTGGCTATACCTGTTAAGATCGTACTGCGTGAACCAATTGAGCAGGAAGACGTAAGCAGGTCGCAATTGGCCAACTGTCGGACGACCCGGTCGAGAGTTACCTCGAACCGGATCGTCTTGCTTAATTTGATTGCCTTGAAATGCGCCACACGGAATTTTGGGCCGACGGTACTGCTAACCATGGTCATCAAAGCCACCTGGATACAAATCCTCAAGCGGTAGAAATGGCAGCCGGTCCAATTCCTCCGGGTCAATATCTCTCGCGAAACCCTTCAGCAGGTTAACGTCGAAATCTGGGCCCACAGTTGCCATTCGTACTGCGTCCTGAACCGTCAGTGGCCCATTCAAAATGAACCCTGCGTTCAGTTCGCAGTCGATGAACATTTGCTCGGCTCGGAACACATCTCCTTGGAAGAAATCTCGTTCGGGCCTGATCACAAGTAGATAGACAACGACAAAGGTACCGTCGTCCAGAAACGCAGGTTCGCGGCTGGATTTCAGAATTGCGTGTTCAGACCAGCTGGATCCGAGGTGGATCTGCAAGACGTATTCAATCTTGGCATGGTCGAGCCCAATACACTCCGATGGCACATTTGTACCTGCTGATGCGATTCCCGGCCGATCATAGTATAGCGTAAAACTAAGAAGTTCCGGCGGCGCATCTGCCTCAATTGGTCGATACTGTCGACCTAATATTTTTACAATTTGTACGGTGGTACGTTCGGTTTCAAAATCGATTAAATAATTCATTGAATATCCTTTATTTCAGTCAAGCGGATACGTCCCGCCTGTTGGCAAGTTATTGATGATCTAGATTTTTGGATTGACGTGCTAACTGCTCGTCGGGCTTGTTTTAGCGCCAGCCCGATCGAACATTCAATACCGGATCGTGTACTGAGATTCTTTACGAAATACACGATAGGTGGCACTTGTAAATGCCTTGGTGGGGAGCTGAATCGTGACGCGTGATCTTAGCAGCAGGGAGTGGCAGAGTTTCCGGCAGCACCTTACAGATATGCGGACGGAGAGGCCGCATCTCAACCAAGAGAGAATTGCCGAAGGCGTAGGCGTCCAGAAACAAACCATAAGCAAGTATGAGCAGGGGCGCAGCGTACCAGACCTACTGATATTCGTCGCGCTGTGCAGGTATTTTGAAGTCGACCCAAATACCATCCTAGGCTGGGATGACGCCGGGCCGCAAAGGTTGGACGCTAGAACTCAGACGCTCATCAAGCGATATCTGGAGTTGCCCGAGAACTGGCAACTAACCGTGTCCAACCTGGTAACTGAGCTGAGGTCTGACCTTAGTAGGGTTAAGCGCGAAGGCCACGGCTAACAGAACGTGCTGGGCACACCTGAGACTTTGTTTGCCGCCGCCGCACAAAATCTATTGTCCGCCCATTATTCTAGAACATGGGCGGAACCACGGGACTTAGGTGACGGCAAACACTGACTGACAACCATTGTACGAAACAGTGGCGATGAGGGCTCGTAGCCTTCGAACCCGTGTTTTCGACAACGACTCATCATGGGTCCCAGCGTTTTGTCTACGGGCAGAAATTTTGGCGAAGCAGTTAAACCAAAATTGCTCTGAGCGATGTAGCCAAGTCACTAAAAAAATCCGCCCAGTTCAAATGCAACATTGTCTCTATATTGCGCCGCCAAAATTCTAAACCAACGTGTCAATGACTCATGGATCGATCAAAATCCACTTGAATTCAGCGGCTTAAGGATTGGAGCAACTAATCAAAATTCCAAGCGGGCTTGCTACTAGAGGAACCGACCGGACTGCCCCTTTTCCGGCAGACAGAAAGGCGCCCCAAGTCGCCGCTACGGCTCCCCCAAAAGCTACCAGTCAACTAATTCCGCAGCAATGTCTCGACCGTGGTGGGAAGGCGACAGGCGGCTTTTGGGGGAAGTTGGGCGAAAAGCAGACACTCGCCACCTATAGTCCGCTGACGAGTTTGGGGCCGTTGGCAGTCAGGCAGCTTTTAGGCGAACGCTATCGGAAGCAGACACTCGCCCCCCGCGTGTCCGTAGATCACTCTAGGCGCCGCGCCTAGACTTCTGAAGGCGTTGTGTTGCTCGAAGGTGTCGCCGTCGATGACACGGATGTTTCGATGGGCGCTTTGGCGAGGAAGTCCAAGACGTAGGACCAGTACCACCCATGCCCGGGGTGGCAACCGAGCGCTTACCAAGTTTTGCTTTGAGACCAGCCTCGGCTCATCATCGATAAACCCTCTGTATAAAGAAGCAGACGACAGCGGGCATCCGTGCCCCCTTCAAATGGAGGAAGAAGGATGTGATGAACTGAGCTTGTCTAGTTGGGCGGGCTTCAGATGTTGACCGCGCCAACTCGGAGGCAGGAATGGACGTCAGTCACTTCACAAAGTCGATATGCAGTCCCTTGGTGATGGCAGGGGTCATGCTCTGCGTCTCTATCGAAAGTTTTGCCAACGAGAGACAGTTTTGGATGCTAACGGATGTTGATGTACGTTCCGGGCCTGGACAGCAATACCCAATCATGGCGCGTCTGCCCCGAGCGACACCGGTTTGGCAAGCTGAGTGCAAAAACAACTTCTGCTATATATCGTTCAGCAACAACAAGAAGGGCTGGATACCTCAGGCGCAGCACAGCACGACGTCCTTCGCTCCCGATTCAGACAGAGTTGTATTTGAAGACGTGTCCGGATTCTCGTTGGTTGATCTCGTCGCGAAAGCACGGCTCAATCTGCGGGACGGCCCCGGACGATCCTTCAATGCCCTTGCTGAAATTCCGATAGGCGAAGCGATGGTGTTGCTACGATGTCAAGACGACTATTGCCTTGTTTCGCGCAGCAATGGCCAACGCGGCTGGGTTCTTGAAACTGGTACGACGCGCCAAGATAGGCGCACTGGGGCGCCGCTTGCTGGCGGTGCCAATTCAGGGGGAATGACTGCCAATCCAGGCATCGTGATTGGTCGCGAAGCTCCGCCCTTTTTGTCCGAGCGTCCCCAAGCGTGCTTTTACGAGCACATCAACTACGGAGGGCGCAGCTTCTGCATGAACCCCAACGTGTTCTATGCGAACCTCGCCGAGAGTATGGGTTTTTGGAACGACGCTATTTCGTCGATCAAGATCACGGGGCCGCTCACCGTCAAATTCTGTCAGCATGCCTATGAGAAGGGCGAGTGTCGAACAATAACAGAAGGCGCCGGCCAGCTCGGGATATTCAACGACCGGATATCCTGGATCATCGTTCTTGATTAGATTGGTCGTCTAGCGGCCGTGCCGCAGCTTCGACACACAGGTGCGGGCCATCTATAAAGCTGGTCGCTGCACCAGGCCCATCCAGCGGCACAACCGTGCCGTCCTCGACCCAGTGGCCGGTTCCGCCCCGTGGTGGTAACGAGCACATATTCGCCCACCACCACCCCAGGCTGAGGCCCCCACTTGAACGCCACATCGCTTGCCGTCACCTTGGTGAGGACCAGACCAACAGGTACAATCTGGGACTGTAGGCAGAACGAGACCGTCACGGCAGGCTCAACCGCGTTGGCAGTCTCGGGCACAGTGATTTCGGTTGCGCTGACATTGGCCGTGGTAAGACTGGCCATTTCCCAATCGATGGTGGCGATGGCGTGACCGTATATGTGCCGGGCTCGAGATTGATCACGGTAGTGTTTTGCCCAGCGGCGCTGCCATGGGTCAATCTGCAGGTCGATCCACAGTCACCGTGTCATCGTAGCGGTAGAGCGTTACGGCGGTATTCGCGCTGCCGTCTCCTGCTGCGGAAATTCGTTCTTCGACGGGCAAGCCCGTGACCGGGTCTACTAGCAGTTCAACGTTAAACGAGCGTGCTTGTCGGCTATAGGAATAGGAATAGAACTGATAAGGCGCACCCTCTTTACGGCGTTCACCGGGGCAGTGTGCGCCTCTCAATTCCTCAGGCGCAACGCGCCCTTCAGCACCGGAGCGGAGCGGTGTTGCCGCGCCGGGTGGTAACTTCATCCAAGCGGGCGCAGCACCGGTGAAGGCGTTTGTATTTCGCATCCGTGCTTCGTCCCCGATCACGACAACTTCCGTCCGGGTATCCCCGATAGAGGAAACACCCGCGTATGCTTTGGGCGGTACGAACGTACTTACTGTTTCAAACTGCAGATCTGCAGTTGGGACAGTTGTGATGGATTGGTAGGGGCCACCTGTAACGCGTCGGGAGATGGCGTCAACGATGTCGCCTATGCAGTCAGCAGATGCAGGCATAGAAACGTTCGGGAAAAACAAAACGGTACACACTAAGACGCGCATTGGCTTGCCTTCAGCGACAACAGATTTTCAAGCTTCTCACTCGCGGGCGACACATGCGTCCTTCATTTGGATTAGAAGATTTTCGCGCATGCGCCAGAGTGTTCAGTGCGATTTGTTAGCGCTGGGATTTTTGCCAATGGTCACAGACATCGCAAATGATCGTACATAATTCGGTTCTGCGTGTTGGATGCGCCGGGAATGAGTGCCGACGTCAGCTGGCGGAAGCACGCAGAAGGTGCGTCTTTCTACTTCATCTGGATGAGGCGCCGCAGAATGTTCGCTGCTAGCCAAAGCAGGGCGAGCGACGAAAGGAGTCCCATGAAAGTGCTTATACGTGCGGCCGTAACGGCTTTTGTGGCAATTGGCTGTGTGGCGCCCGCCGTCGCTCAAATCAGCTCCCCTCTAAAAGGGGGCCCGCTACTAGACGACCGAGCGCTTAACGAACTGCGCTTGCGGATTGGACGAACGCCAGGTGATCTCCTGCAGCGTCAGGGGCGGGGCTGCACTCTCTATGAGCATGTCAACTACAAGGGCCAAAACACGCGCTTGATGGCAACGCAACTCGATACCGGCACTTTCACGGGTGAAGAGTACCTCGTTGGCAGGTTCGTGTTTTTCGGCAACGAATGGAACGACCGAGCTTCCTCTGCGACCTGTGATACGGCCTGCGGCGCATTACTGTACGAGCATCGCGAAATGAAGGGCCAATGGATGCCCGTGCCGGCGACCAACTTTGGCCAGCTGAACGACGTATTTTCTTCGGCAGTGGTGTTCTGCCGCACAAATTAGCGCGTCTGCGTCGACTAAGCACGATGCTTTGGGGAAGGTCGGCTTTGCTCTTATCCGAACTCCTGATGTCCGGTTAGCATGCTGCTCATCTTCGGCATGGCCCGTTGAGGTCTTATGCGCAGTTGTCGTTGAAAGACACAGAAGAAAACACAGCTGGCTTTCATTGCGCATCTGCCGCACGGACTGTTTCCGATGTGGCGGACCGTCCGTTTGAGTGGGATGTTTTGGTCGAGGTTCTGCGTGTCGGCAGTCTCCTCCAAATGAAGGACGCGCTTGTCTGCCTGGGCCGACAAACTGCGCTTGCACACGCCGTGCAGGACATTTGAGGGGCCACCATGATCCGCACTCTATCGCTTGCACTGTTGATGCTTGCCACGCCCGCAGTTGCGCAGGACCACCCTTTGGTGGGGCATTTTGAGGGTTCGACCCAGTTGGGGTATCAGGAGGCCGAGTTCGATGAAGTACACCTCATCACAGGGCCGATTGAAGACAATCGTGAGCAGTCCGGGCAAGGTTGGGATACGCTCGAGGGTAAGGTTTACACGATCTATTATCGACTGCCGACGGGACGCTCGAGCCTTGAGGCCCTCCGCACCTTTCAGCTGGGTCTGGAGCAGCGCGGCTTTGACACCGCTTTTGTCTGCTCAGCAGAAGCGGGCGACTGTTTTGCCGACAAACGAGGTCGCCCCGGCTTGATGTTTGGACTGGCGCTCGACGGTCGTACATCCATGCCGCGGTTCGATATTGGCGAGCCAGTCGCCAACAAATTCTACAACGGGAATGCGCGTTATCTATTGGCAAAACAGAACGCCGCCAATGGAGCAATCTATGCCAGCCTAGCGTTTTCCGATGACGAGAGCCTCGGACGCCACCTATTTCTTCGCGTGGTTGAGACAGGCGAAATTGCGATCGGCGCACTAGCCATGATGCAAGTGAGCGAACTGAGCCAGAAGCTGCGGTCTGACGGCAAGGTGGACATCTACGGTATCCAGTTTGACTTCGACAGCGCAGCCATACGGTCCGACTCCTCCCCGCAGATTCGTGTCATCGCCGAACTGCTCAACGAAACACCCGAGCTTGGGCTGGTCATCGTTGGACATACCGACACGCAAGGTACCGCAGCCTACAATCGCGACTTGAGCCAGCGTCGTGCGCAGGCCGTTTTGTCTGCGTTGGTCAGTCAACACGGGATTGCGGACGATCGTCTGATAGCCGAGGGCCGGGGGTTTTCTGAGCCTGTGGCATCCAACGATGACGAGGTGGGTCGAGCGCTGAACCGGCGGGTTGAATTGGTTCAGCGGTAATCGAAAGGAGAGCTGATCATGGAAACGTTTTTGCCGATCTTGTTCGTCCTTGGTTTCGTTACCGTATTTGCATTGTCCTGGTTCAATCGGCCGGTAGACCGTCGATCGAGTGCCAGCTATGGCGCCTATCGTGCGCTGGCTGCGCGGCGCGGCTGGACGGTGAGTAAAGGGAAATCACCTGACGGATATTCCCAGACGGTCTTCGTGCCCGAAACAGCGGATTGGTCGCTGGTTATCATGCGCGTCCATGTAAACAAGGGCCAGGTTACCTACGACACGGAATGGTTCGATCCGGCGGTTCGGTTTGCCGAAGGCAATGTGATGATCGGACCGTTGCGCCCCCGCGGCGAGATGGTCATGGCAGAGAAGATCATGAGTTTCGCCCAAACCCCAATGGGCAAATACATGCGCACCCACAACAATATACCGCCGGGGCTGAAACACTTCGAAATCCCCGGCCCAAATCCACCGCCACTGTCGATACTGTCCGACACCGAAGCCTTTACCAAGCTGCCGCTGCGCGAGATTGCAGATTTCTCAGCGCCGTGGGAGGCCAGACGCCCCGGCCTTGATGACCGGTTGAACTATCGGATAGGACCGAATGGATTGGCCGTTCGGCTCTGGAAAAGTCCTACCGATGTCGACAGCGTCGAGGCGCTGATCGATCTGGGATTGGCGTCACGCCGTGTCTTTTCGCCCGTAACAGTAGAATAGAGACTTAGTTCGGTAGCGCCCCTATGGGCGGCATCAAAGCCGCAACCTTAGCGATCATATCTTGCTGCCGTACACTGCCGGTTTTGGCCAAAAGGCTGGCAATATGAGTGCGGACGGTGGCAATGCCGACGCCAATATCGTCGGCAATGGCGTTTGGAGTGCGTCCCTCAAGCAACAGTATGAGAATGCGCAACTCCGCCGGGGTCAAGCCGAAGGCATCCACCAACGGTTGAGCGGGCGGCGGCAGGTTTGCAGTTGCCGACGAGAAGAAAATTGCGCTCGTCGCATCGGCCACGGGCAACGCGCTGAGCTGGGAGGATTTGATCGGCACAATCGAGATGCTGGTATGGGGTGGATCACCCAGCATGAACATGCGAGCGCCGCTGTCCGATGCGACGGCGCTCCGCACGGCACTGAATATCTGCTTGTCATTCAGCACCAGGCGTCCATCGGCCAGCCGCGCTATAGCGCCGTCTTGCTCGCGTACAAGGTTCTGCCCGGCTGGGTTGACATAGGCTACAGACATATCAGAACGCACCAGCATGGCCGGACTACGCAACAAGTCCAACGTATCAAGATAGGCGTGTTTTTCAGTCACCACCTCGTCAAAAGCCTCGGCGATAGTGAGGCTGCGCACGACATGCGGCACGATTAATCGCAAGAGCCGGTCTTCTCGTTCGTCGAATAACGGCTCATGCGTAAGACGCACAAAAGAGAAGGTAGCAAACTGACGATCGCGTCGTGCCACCAGTCCTCCGATAAAGTCGCCATAGTTTTGCGGCTCACACCATTCCTTATAAAAGCGCTCTTTGGAAATGGCTTGGCGTCCGACCAACTCCAGCGGCTTGGCGACTTCCCCCACTGGCGCCAGCAAGACCGAAAGCATGAAGGGGTTGGCCGAACCGTAGGTGAGGAAAAGCTCTGAATATTTGGGATCCGTGCCATGCTCGAACGCATATGCAGCGCGCTGCCCCACGGGGTCGAGGAAGATGATGCTGCCAGCCTCAGCGGCCAGTAACGCGCAGGTCTGTTCCAGAACGTCCTGCCAGGACGACTTGGCAAGAATTGTGTCATAGATGGTGCCCAAAATGGCAGAAACCTGCTCCAGCTCATCTGCAGTAATCATTGAGGCCCCCGCGATCCAAGTTGCAGAAGCAATACTTTGACCGGATGATGCCATCAGATCAACAGACGACGACGATTTCCGGTTCGCTCACCTAACTGTTCTCAGGGCACGGGGACCTCAGCAAACCAGCCGGACCCCACGATTGCCATAGCATCACATTGAAGATCAGCGGCCAATGCCCGTCGGTCTATACGATGGCCGGAACACGATTTTCGACGACCAACTGAACGCGTTTGTGTAACGGAATCGGGCGGTACGCCGCCCACAGAGCGAGGTGACGCAGTCGGAAGCATGGCCTTGATCGGTGCCATCTATGGGGCCGCGGGCGGGTGGCGGCGGTAATTTCGACGAAGATTCTAAGGTCGCGTAGTCAAAAAGCCCCTGTTGGTCCAAATGGCTCCAGGACAGTGACCGCCGCGCCGCCATGAGCGAAGTCCGATTAGCGGCAGCTTTCGGGAAGTTGCGCGCCCACTTGAACGGCCGGAATGGGGCGCATCTCTGCCTGGCAGATGTCGACCCCATTTCAGCCAGTGTGAGACGCGCAAACTGTCAGAGTTTGGGGCGGTGCGGGCTTATCGGACATGGCCACTGTGACATCGTTGACTTTTCACCGGTCTTTTGAGGCGAAATTATCGAACGAATTCAATGCATAAGATGGGCTTCGCGAAAACCTGAGACCCGGCCATGTACTCATGATATTAATAGCGCTGTGTGACATGCGCGAAAACTCATGAGTGACTTGGTTGAAAGCTTCCTAGAAACGCACGGCCCTCGCCTATCGAGCAAGGTCGCGGAGTATTTGGTCGTCACACTCGGGATTTCACCGGTCGCGGCACGAAAGCGTGTGTCGAGGCTCGCAGGCAATGTGCGGCGGCTCAGCTACATCACCTTTCCCCGCAAAGCCCGGTACATGTATCTCGAGCAGCAGTTCGGCTCGCCGCAGTATTGGGAAAACCTTGTCGAAGCTCTGATGCTCACCAAGTCCGCCTATGGCCATGCCATTGCGGCTTTGAGACAGCGCGGCGGCGCGGTGCCCGAGCGGCTGTTTCCGATCGTGTGCGGCTCGCCGGTGAAACAGATGAAACATCTGTCCGCCGAGAGCGTGTTGAAGCACCTCATTGAGGCTGGCCTGTTGCAGCGAGTTGCGCTGCCGGGACTCGGCGACTGCATCGTGATCGTGCAGGCGGAGGGCTACTATCACGGCCTCGCCGAAATGGTCCGCACCCGTCTCATCACCGAAGGTTTTCTGCTCACGGCTGTAAGCGACTGGTTGAAGAAGCTCGGGATCGTCAGCTACGGAAAGGTAGCGACCCGCGACGGGGACGCTCTGCCTCGCGTGGGCACCTTCGCGTGGGACTTAAGCGCGCCGTCCTATCTCGGCCCCATGGTGAAGTCTGGCAAAGAGGGGAAGGACAAGCCGGGGTTCGTCGTGTGCGACGTGTATTTGGGGGAATATGCGACGGTCGAAGGCGTTCGGCCGTTCGTCACCAAGTGCAGGACCTTAAGAGGACTTCGCAATATCGGGCCATGCCTGCAGATATTTGTGGCCGGAGGCTATAGCGGCGAGGCTTTCAAGCTGCTCAAGGAGAACGGCATCGTGCCGGCGACACCCGCCAATCTTTTCGGCGAGGAAATCGCGGCCGGATTGAAGCAGCTCTCAACCGTTCTGACGAAAGCGGCCGCGCTCTCCACGATTGACCCTACCGCGTTCGATGAGCTGTTCAGTAAGTTCGGGAAGATCGAGGGCGCCGCCAACCAGCTCAGAGGTACCTTGTTTGAATATTTGGCGGCCGACATCTTCCGAAAAACCGGCGCCCATCACGTGCGCATGAACCGGATATTTAAGCAGGAGGCCCAGGAAGCCGAAGCCGACGTGATCGCGGTGCGCGATAACCTGTCGCTGACCTTCATCGAGTGCAAGGGCCACTCGCCTTACGGCGAGACGCCGCACGAGGAAGTCGAGAAGTGGCTGCAACACAACGTGCCGATCTTGTTCAAATCTGCGAGGGAGCATGCCGACTGGAAGAACCTGCCTGTGCATTTTGAATTCTGGACGACCGCGCCCCTGACCGAGGAGACGGTCCTTTTCCTTGAAAAGGCCAAGGCATCGATCAAGCCGACGCGCTACACCATTAGCTGGCGTCTCGGACCGGAGGTGCTGACAATGTGCAAGGGGACGAAGGATGACGGCCTTATCACCGCGTTCCGGAAGCATTTTATGAAGTACAATGCAAAATCGGCAGCGCTTGCCGAAGCCATCTGGTCGCAAGGGTCCGACGCATGAAAGACTATCGCATCGGCATTGAGCAAAACCTCGCTCCCATCGCGCTTGAGTTTTTCGCGACGTTCTCGCGTTTCGAATTCGCTTTGAAACGCGGTAACTACGCGGCAGGCGATGAGGGCAAGAAAGCCTCTCCCGACTGGATCAGCTTCGCGGGCGACCTGGGCGATGACTTCTTCAAGCAAATGGAGGCGGCGGACGACGCCCGTATTTTTTTCGAGGCACCGCCGAAGCGCTTGACGATCAAAATTGGCGGCGGTGTCGAGTTCACCGATCAGGACAAGCTGACAAACACGCAGATGCTCCTGGCGGCCGTGGGCCTTGTGCGAAACAATCTTTTCCATGGCGAGAAAATTTGGGTGGGCGATCGTGATGAGGCGCTGATCCGCGCCTCCTTGTTCGTGCTCGATAGCGCTTATGCGGCGGCGAACGCCCGAGAGGACATGCGGCAGGTCTGCGGGGCTTTCAGGTACGCCCAGATCAACCCGCACTGACAAAAATGAGCGCCGGATCATCCGGCGCTCTCGTCCTCGCCGTTCGAAGGACAGACCGCCCTATGGCCTGTAGCAGCCATGCTTGTATGTCTGCTTCTCGGATCAGCTGCCCCCAAAAGCCGCCTGTCTCCTACCCCCCCTCTAACCGGCGCAGCTGAGGCAAACCGCGAACGGCAGCTTTCGGGAATTTGAGATGAGGCTTGGAACGACCGGAATGGGGCGCCTTCCCGCTGTTGTGGGTCGGACAGCGAACGGCGGCTTTCGGGAATTCGAAAGCCTGCTCCGAATGACAGAAAAGGATGGTTACCCCACCCCGGTTGCAGCCAACAGGGCCGTTCGACGTTCTTTGGTCGGAGGGTGCGCCGAAGCCGACTGTCTTTGACGAGGTCTGCTCATGCCGCTTTGACCCGCCCGCGCATCTGTCGATTTTGAATTTTCAGTTTCATTTCCAGCGTGTGCGGGGACGGGTACGGTACGCACATGGCAAATTCACCAAAGGAACAAAAACATGCAGTACCGATATGACCATAGAAATGACCCCGCCGTCCTGAAGAAGCAGGCAAAGCTGATTGCGGCTGATATAGAGCGTTTTACTAGGATCGATGTCAAAAAGGTTGCCGATCTGGAGGCTTCGGGCATCCACGTCTTCAAGTTGCACTATGAAATGATTTCTACCTTTTCAATGTTGTGCGAAGGAATGTCCGGCGACGCAATGTGTGATGGGGTGAATCTTGAGAAGGCAATCGCTGCCGCCGTAAGCTATGCGCGCGATGAGCATGCGGTCGATATCCATCCCCTGATCATTAGCAGTGACCTGATACCCGACCACGAGAACCAAACGATGTCGCGGAACTTCATTCTCGTGTCCCACTGTGACTTTGATGGCTTCCTCACCCGCGACGCTTTCGTCGACTTCATTGAAAGGGTTGCCAATCTGAACGGCGTGTATGAGCCAATAGACTGCGTGGGCTTCTACGATGCCCTAGATTACGTCGGAGAACTCGGCGCGCACCGCTACTAAGCGCTCACAGCCACCCCGGATTTCTCGCATGGGTACTGCACGATCTGCCGAAATGGTTTTGGTAACCCTTAACTGCAGACATGGTGCACGGTATCAAGCTGTGCCCATGCGAGAACTCCCTTAGGCATCACCCACACATATCGTTTTGCAATCCCTAGCGGCTTCCGCTGGGGAAGTCTAAGCTCGGAAATTTTTCGACGAAAAACAGCTCATTTTGAGAAATTTCGCTGAAAAAACAATTGTAAGACGACTGAAGAATCTCGTTGAGCTTCAGCCCGAAAAGAAATCCGATTGGTCGCAACCGCGAAGCCGTGAAACACAATGCGGCCCAAAGGCGACAGGCTGCATGGAAACGAACCAACACCACCAGGCGGCCCTAAGTTTTTGCCGGGTGGCATCCTACGCTATCGAACAAGTTCTTGATCAGGCCAGCAACGACAAGCGCTCTGCTCATATCCGGGGCAACCCACATTCGTTCGATCTCAATGCTGACCAGCGTCGATGCTAATTCTTCGACGGTCGCTCCCTGCTTAGCTTGGTGAACGATTCGTGGAACATAGCTGTCGTACTCATCGTAAAATCCACCCTTCTTCACGGTGCCCAATGGATCCCAAGCCTGCGCAAGGATGGTGCCCACTTCCCCGCTGTGCCGGCTATCCGACCTATTCAAACCTGATCCTCTCGACTTCAGACACAGCCACGCTATCGCTACGGCGGTCATAAAGCTGTGTGGTGCGGGTAGAGCTATGATTGGCCATCTTAGCCGCCTGCTCAAGAGAGCCCTTGTTTAGGAGGTAGGTCGTGATGCCAGTGGCGCGGAAAGAATGGCTGGTAATGTGGTTCTCGATCCCTGCCGAAAAAGCATGGTGTTGGACGCGCTGATAGGCATTGGCAGGGTACAATCTGTTGGCGGTAAGCCTGCCCGTGCGGCTAACGGACCTGAACAAAAAGGTGTCCGAAGCTTCGGACTCTAGATCAACGCTGTACGCGCGTAGCGCTATTTCAAGCTCATGATGGCAGGGCATTTCGTGCACCTTGCCACCCTTTTCCAGCAGGCGGACCCAAAGGCGGTGCTCGCGGACGGTAATATCCCTCAAGCGAATTGCAAGCGCTGCACCGACCCTGACGAACGTGTAAAGCATCAAGCTAACGAGTGCTTTGTCGCGCCGCCCGATGACGGTTTTTGTCTCGATACCATCAAGCAGTCTTCGCGCTTCCTGGGCGCTGAGTACGGGAGTACGCCCCGACTGAATGCTATATCGTGGGCTGCGGACAGATTTTGCTGGGTTGGTTGCGACCACCTGTTTCACCACAAGCCAATCGAACAGCATCATTACCGCGGTGAGTTTCAGTTTCACACTCGGGATTGCATAACTGCGGCCGAGTAGTTCGACCCACGTTGCAACATGAATGGGTTTAATTGCCTCCAGCCGCTGCAATCCGCTGTTTTCGGCCCAAATGAAAAAGTTACGGACCGCCTGATGGTAGGCAGTCCGTGTGTTGCGATTTCGGATTTGAGCAGTGAAAAATTCAAGAACTTCGCTGTAGGCCCGTTCACCTGAATTCGCGACTATTTGCAAACCTGGCGGCGCCCAAAAGTCTAACAATTCAATTTCCATTCATACCACTCAAGTTACCTCACCGGTATAATATAACGTACTTTATAGATCGCCGAATAGGTGGAATTAGGCAAAGGAAAGCGCGAGGTACAATTGGTTTAAAGCAAGCTGAGAGCCGCGATCATATCGCCTCGCTCTGCTTATGAAGCGTTTGGCCTTGCAACCAATAGCGGCAGCGGAGCACCCCATTTCATGTCCGACCGGCCGTCGCAAGTTCCTGAAAGCAGACCGTCCGCAAAGTGAGCTGGGACGGCAACAATGGGGTGGAAAGAAGACAGTCGGCTTATGGACACTAACGGCGGAAAGCTGCCACGAGTTTGTCGGCTTACATCACCGATTTTGCGAAGCTGTGGCTGTCAGTTACTCGCGCAACATCGCGACGCGCCCGGGCCTGACGCTGTGGCCATTGGCCTTCGGGTATACAATGCATGTGATGTCGAACGTGCTATACCCGACTCTACTCCATTACGAGTGGGTCCTTTGGTCTGTAGTTATTGGAAAGACTTTGCTCACAGGTGCGGCGGGTAAGTGGGAACGAAACGGGACCCAGCGATGTCCTGGCAAAGCCTTTGATCAATGAGAGATAGCGGCGTACTACTACGCCGCTACCTCTATAAGTCGATTAGCGGGCGGCTTCCCAGCCCTTAAAGTCGGCGACGTTGTCACGCGTCACGAGTGTAGCGTCGAGCAGTACAACAGACTCTGGCAACTGCTCGCCACTAAGAACCTTGTAGCCCAATTCAACGGCAGTTGCCGCCATCAGGTAGGGGTCCTGTGCGGCAGTAGCCTGAATAGCAGGGCTGGCAGGATTTGCGAGCTCGGCTTCGAGGTCAGGAGCACCATCCACAGAGGTCAGGATGATGCCCGTGCGACCCAGCTGGTTCATTGCCAGATTGCTGCCGATGGCCTGAGGATCGGCGACGGCAAACACCGCGTCGATTTCCTGGAAGCGCGTCAGCTGTGTCTGCATGACTTCCATACCACCATCACGCGAGCTCTTGCCGTTTTGGTCGTTCGAGAGAACATTGATCCCCGGATTGGCCGCAAATACGGCTTCACAACCAGTGACGCGGTCAATGATGGCGGAGTTCTGTGGGCCGTTCTGGATGATAACGTCACCGGTGCCGCTCAGGGCATCGACGATGTATTGGCACGCAATTTCGCCAGCCTGCACGTTATTGGTGGTTACGGTGACATTTGCGCTTGGCGTTGCGGTATCCACTGCGACCACCACGATGCCTGCAGCCTGCGCCCTCTTGATAGCAGGCTCAAGCGCGTTCGGATCGCCTGGATTGAGCAGGATCAGGTTGACGCCAGCTGCGATGAAGCTGTCGATCTGGTCGACCTGCCGGTTGAGGTCCTGCTCGAAGCCGACAGTCGTCACCTTCACATCAGGATTGATCTTTTTGGCCTCAGCCTCCGCGCCCGCCGCCAGTGCGACGAAGAACGGATTGCCGAGCGATGCGAGGGAAATGCCGATTGCCTCGAGCTTTTCCTGCGCGTTTGCCATGCCTGTACCCAGCGAAAGCAGGGCCGTGGTAGCGAGCAGAATCCTTTTCATGGTAGTTCCCTTTTTCATTACGTTCCCCTTTTCGCCGGCTTCTTGGAAGCGGGGCCAGCGTGCCCGCTTTGCGTTGCCTTAGGTCCGAACAGAACCTTTGAGGCGATACCGATCGAGGGCCACTGCGCCAATGATGACGAGCCCCTTGATGATGAACTGCCAGACGTCCGATACGCCGGTCAGAATGAGCCCGTTGGACAGAACAGCGATGATGAGGGCGCCGACCAGTGTGCCCCAGATGGTGCCAACCCCACCGACAAAGCTGGTTCCGCCCAGGATGACCGCAGCGATGGCATCAAGCTCATAAGCCTGCCCTAACTGCACCCCGTTCGCCGCAAGCAGACGAGTCGAGGACATGACGCCGCCAAGCCCAGCCAAAAAGCCCGAGGCCACATAAACGAACATCAGGACGACCCAAACCTTGATTCCCGAGAGGCGCGCAGCAACTTCGTTGCCACCTACCGCATAAATCCGCACACCAAGCGCTGTGAACCGCAGGATCAGCCAGGACGCGACAATAACCGCGAAGGCCAGCACCGTAAGCCAGGAGAGGCCAAGGAACGCCTGCCCGCTGAGACCCGCAAAGGGCAGGTCCGCATTGAACACGGTGCGGTCATCTCCCAGAAGTCTGGCCAGCCCGCGAACGGCGGTCAGACTACCAAGCGTCACAATAAAGGGCGGCAGTTTCCCAAATGCGACGAGCCCCCCGTTGACCGCACCCAGGAGCATCCCGACGGCAATACCGGCCGGTACGCCCATCATGCCCCAGCCTGGGATCAGGGAGGTGATCACCGCAACCATGGCGGATGCCGCAAGAATCGAACCCACAGACAAATCGATGCCACCTGTCAGGATGACGAAGGTCATCCCAGCTGCCAGCACCGTATTGATGGACGCCTGCTGCGCGATGATCGAGAGATTTTGCGGGCTGAGAAAACGGCCTGACTGAAAGGCCTCAGCGATATTGCCCGTAGCGGCCATGCCGCTCAGGAACTGGAACATCAGGCTGATCAGCAACAGGATCGGCAACATGCCCAAAGCATGAAATGAGGCGCGCAAAGCGCCTTTTCGTCGTGATGCAATGTCATTGCCGAGTGCTGATGTCATCTTCGTTCCCCTGAAGTTCATTCGTTGTTGGCGTGTGATCCGGTTGCGAGCGCGATGATCGCTTCGGAATCTATCGTCGCGCCTTCTGCTCCACCGACCCCACCGACGATGCGCCCCTCGCGCATCACCATTATTCTGTCGCTGATGCCGATCAGCTCGGGCAGTTCGCTGGAAATCACGATGATCGCCGTGCCTTTGGAGGCCAGATCCTCGATGAGCCGATAGATCTCGGACTTTGCCCCGATATCCACACCGCGCGTGGGCTCATCCAGGATCAGCACTTTTGGATTGGTCTGCAGGAGCCTGGCCAGAAGCACCTTCTGCTGATTGCCACCAGACAAGGTCCCGACCTTGGTATCTCCGTCGCGCACGGCAATGCGCATACTGGCGATCGCTTCCGCCGTGCGTAATTTTGCCTTGGCGCCGTTGAGGATGCCCAGCCCCCTGCCATCGCGCTCCAAAGTCGAAATGTTGACGTTGGCGGACACGCTCATGTCGAGAAAGAGACCCTGCCCCTTGCGATCCTCGGTGAGGTAGACGATGCCGGCGTCTATCGCGTCGAGGGGGCTTTGGACCTTTATCTGCTGACCGCCGAGTGTGATCTGGCCTGTCGTCTTCTGATCGACACCATAGATCAGCCGCGCCAACTCCGTTCGGCCAGCGCCAACGATCCCCGCAATGCCAAGCACCTCGCCTTCGTGCAGGTCGAGATTTGCGTCCTTGACGCGAACACCGTCTCCCAGACTGCGGACGCTGAGAACAATGGCCTTTGCCGGTGCGACTTGGCTCCGATCCTTCTGGTAGAAACTGGAAAGATCGCGGCCAACCATCATCTGGACAAGGCGCTGCTCCGAAAGCTCCCGGCGCTCGACACATCCAACAAACTTGCCGTCGCGCAGGACGCTGACCCGGTCACTCAGCGCATAAATCTCGTCCATGCGATGGCTGATATAAATGATCGCCATGCCCGTCTGCTTCAGGCGCCCGATTAGGCGGAAAAGATTCTCGCACTCTTTGGACGAAAGCGAAGTGGTGGGCTCGTCCATCACCAAGATCCGGCAGTCCGCGAGCAGCGCACCGGCGATTTCGACCTGCTGGCGCTGGGCGAGGGATAGCGATGACACTTTGTCGCTCGCGCCGAAGTCAACGCCAAGCTGTTCGAGGATACCTGCGCACCTGCGGTTCATGGCGACGCGATTGAGCAGGCCAAAGCGCGTAATCTCACGACCCAGCAGCATGTTTTCGGCAACGGTCAGGTTGGGAGCCAGTGACAGCTCCTGATAGATGATCGAGATACCCAACGCCTTGGCATGCTGTGGGCCCTTGATCTCGATTTCCGCGCCGTCGATAAGAATCATGCCTCTTGTCAGCGAATGGGCACCCGACAGGATCTTCATGAGTGTAGATTTGCCGGCGCCGTTCTCGCCCATCAGGGCATGGACTTCGCCGGGATACACATCGAGATCCACCCCGCTCAATGCGATGATTGGGGGAAAGTGCTTGGTGATCCCCCGCATCTGGAGGATCGGCTTCAGCGCTGTAGTTGGAACCTGAACCTCATTCATCATCCCGTGCCTCAAGCTGTTGCCGACACGCGCGGTGCGACGAGACCTGAGTTCTGTTGTGACAGGAACATCCGGTTCCAGGTCGGGCTGACCACGAGCTCGTTGAGGCAAATGCGCTCTGGCAACTCACAGACCATTCTGATCAGCGCTGCGAGGTCTTCGGGCTGCAGCATCAGATTGCGCTCCTCTTGAGGAACGGGGACAGGGCGCTTGTCGAGCACTGGGGTCGCCACCTCGCCCGGGCACAGGGCGCAAGAGCGGATGTTGTTGGAGAATTCTTCCATGTTGATTGCATGGCTCATGGCGACCACGGCATGCTTTGTGGCGCTATAGCCTGCGCCCGCAAGCTTATGGCTATGTCGGCCCAGCCAGGACGCGGTGTGGATCATCAAGCCGCCGCCCTGCTTGCGAAAGGCCGGCAGCACTGCGGTCACGCAGTAGAAGGCGGCAGCAAGGTTGGTGCTGATCAAGGTGTCAACGCCTTCAGGCGTCAGAACGTCTGTCGAGCGATCGCGGATATTCACCCCGGCATTGTTGACCAGAATGTCGATGCGACCGTGCCGTGACACAATGGCGTCAACGATCGACTGAACCTTGCTGGCGTCCGAAAGGTCACCCGCCTCGACTTCGACGTTGCCGCCGCGATCGGAAATCCCCTTGGCGACCGCAGACAGAAGTTCTTCCCGTCGGCCGGTCAGCACCACTGTTGCTCCGCAAGTCGCCAGGAGCTCAGCAGTGGACTTCCCAATGCCGCTGCCCGCTCCGGTTATCCAGACGACCTTGCCTGCTAGGTTTGACATTAAGCTGTTCTTCCATTCGATAGGGCTCGTTGCAGGAAGGTTTCATATCGGAAACATCGTGTCAACAAGGCAACCATCGAAACCTTCGCTTGAAGGCGAGCTTGGTTGCGCTAATATATGAACCAAATTCACCCGGCACCCCGACAAGGGCAGCCCCGACATCGAGTTGAATGTGAAATCCACTGAACCAACGATCGGCCAGGCATTGCGCGAACGCCGCGGCTACCACGGCTGGACTCTCGCCGACGTCAGCAACAAGACTGGGATCTCGAAGTCGACATTGTCCAAGATCGAGAACGACCTGATCTCGCCGTCCTATCAGTCGATTCTGCAGCTCTGCGCCGGACTTGGAATCGAAATAGGCGACCTGGTCTCGCCCTCGCAAAATAGAAGTGAAGACTGGAAGCGCCTCTCGGGCCGCCGCAGCATATCGCACCGGCAGTCAGGCCTCACAATGGGCGACGACAATTTCACGTACACCTATCTCTGCACCGATATCGCCCATAAGCGCATCGTTCCCATGGTCATCGAGGTGCGCGCCAATAGTCTCAACGACGTTGGAGGCCTCTGGTCCCATGTCGGCGAGGAGTTCCTCTACGTGTTGGACGGCACGGTGGAGTTGCACACCGAGGCTTATGAGCCCACCAAGCTTTCGGCAGGCGATTCGGCATATTTCGACAGCACGATGGGCCATGCCTATCTGGCGACCGGCGATAAGCCGGTAAAGCTACTCGTCACCTGTTCGAGCGCGACACCAAACCTCGCCCAAACACTGCGAGAGGTTTTGATGGAGAGGCTCGAAGGACGGAGTCCCAAATGACCGGCAGAGCGTTTCTTATGTGTCAATATTTTTTTCTTTTAGGAAACTATTGACAACACAGCACTGACGTCGCCCATTATCCCTATGTTCTCAACACCCGGGATAGACCGATGTCCGACGCGAATTCCAATGCTCTGCTTTCTCTGATCAAGGGCGCAACCCTGGTCGACCTTTCGGTCCTCACCGGTGAAAACCAGCCGTCTTCCCCGCCAGAGGGGCAGCGCTTTGGCCAGTACATGATGAACCACTACACCTGGCCGCGCGGCAAATTCCTCGAATATGTGCAGGTTCACGACGATCATACCGGGACCCATATCGATGCTCCCAGCCACATGATCCCGACCCTGGAAAGCGGTCTCGAGCATGCAACGGAGTATGGCACAGTCACCATCGAGCAGCTGGACCTGAACGACATGATTGGCGCTGCAGTCGTGGTCGACTGCCGTCCGCTTATCGACACAGTTCCAAAGGGCACCACCACGAACCTTGCCCAAAGTCCGCTGATTGATCGCGCCTATCTCGAAAAATGGGAAGCCGAGAACGGCCGATTCGCGCCGGGCGATATCGTTCTCTTCCGCACGGACTGGTCGGACAATTACTTCCGGCCCTACCCCGAAGGCTTCCGCTACGATCGCTCGCACCCGGCTCCAACCGCAGACGCCTTCGACCTCCTGCATGAACGTGGCGTCAAGCATGTCGGTATCGACGGGCGCGGCATCGGACAGATGCAGGATGACTATTCTCCCCATTGGGCAGCGCTCGGCCGCGGCATTCTTGCGACCGAGAATCTCACAAATCTGGGCAAGTTGCCAACGCGTGGCGCCATCTTCATCTTCCTGCCCCACAAGTTCGAGGGCGCAACGGGGGGCATGGGCCGCGCAATTGCGCTGGTGAGCAACTAAGTATCGACCTTTTCGTGCCAAATGTCGCCGGTCAAACAGGGCAAGCTTTCGCCCGGCGACATAAATGTTCCGATGGTTGCGCAAAGAACGCCTGGCCACCTATCCAAGCAGCTGCGAAATTGGCGTGGGCAGGGCGAGATCAGCTTCTGGAAATGTCGTTCGCGTCCGTCACGTCCAAGAGGCGAATGCCGCCCTCGAGGATATCGGAGTCGAGCATATTTTCGTCGAACTTCTAGCCGAGCTCCTGCACACCAACGGGCAGGTCGAACGAAATCCTCGCCTGCTGTCACAAGATGAGAGGCCGTGACCGTCCGCGCGCGATTTGGCGCGGTTCTTTCCGCTGTAGGCAAGGGAGCGTTGTCCGCATCTTCCGCATGGGCCAAACGGTCGCTCTGACGAAACACGACAGTAACCAGCGGCACCAGCACAAAGGCTTTTACGGTTGAGCTGCGGTCGGTGGCGATCCAGATTTCGCTTCCCTCAAACTCGGAAATTGTTCTGCAGTCGTTGAAAAGCCGCCCGTCCGCTCACGTCCAGGAGATGACTATAATGGGGTGGAAAGCCGACGGGCGGCTTTAGATGAAAGATTGCAGTCAGCGGACATTCCCTGACTGCTTGGGTAACATCATCGAATCACGATTTCGCGGCTGGGCCCTACAGTGTGACTCGATCCGGAATAGTTTAGGCCGATCCGGCCTTTGATTGTCTTCATGGAGTCATGGCATCGCCGCTAACTCACGCGTTAAAGCAATGAAAGCGCGTACACCGGCGGAAAGATTGCGGCGCCCGGGGTAGTAGATGGATAGTCCCGGAAGTGGAGGGGTCCAATCCTCCAGCACCCGGATCAACCGCCCGGCTTCAATATCGGGTAAGACAGAATACTCATGGATATAGATTAGGCCTAACCCGCTCAGAGCGACCTGACGAGACAGGCTGCCCTCGTCCAGCGTGATCGGCCCGCGCACATCGACCTGCACGCTTTCGCCCTGCTTTTCAAACTGCCAGCGATAAAGCGCCCCGTTAGGCAGGCGTACGCGAGCGCAACGGTGGATCAAAAGATCTGCCGGTGTTTGCGGAACTGGGCACTTTGCAAAATAGGCCGGAGACCCAACCACCGCGTAGCGCTGCGGCCGTCCCAACGACACGGCGATCATGTCACTGGGTACCAAGTTGGCAGTGCGCACCCCCAAATCAAAACCTCCGGCCACAATGTCGACCAATTTACCTTCGGTCACAAGGTCGACTTCCATGTCCGGATAACGGGCCAGAAATTCCAGCAGCAGGGGTGAGAGGATTTCCCGGGCAGCTGTGATTGCCGCATTAATCCGCAATACACCCGTGGGTTTGTCCATTTGCGCCCGCACCGCCTCCATCGCGTCGCCAATGTCCTGCAGCGCAGGGCCAACCTGATCAACAAAAGTGCGGCCGGCGTCTGTCAGCGATACGCTGCGCGTGGTGCGATTAAAGAGGCGCACACCCAAGCCGGCTTCCAGCTTTGCTATTGTGTGACTGAAGGCCGTGCTGGACAGGCCCAGCTCGATTGCGGCCGCTCGGAAAGACCCTCGTCGCACCACTGCAATAACAGCATGCAGGTCAATTAGCGCTGCTCGATACATTGTCCCGTTCCATTCATCTAGGCATGGCGTTATATCCCACTTATCTCGATTGCGATCCAAACGCATATCAGTGGCATCACAACAAGGAATGCCCTGATGCAACTTCCCAGCCCCATAGAAGCCTATTTTGCTACAGACCGCGGGACGGATCGCGCTGCCCTCACATCAAGCTTCGCGACGGACGCGGTGGTCAAGGATGAGCGTGCGGTGCACACCGGTCACGAGGAGATTCTCGCCTGGCGTCTCAGCTCAACCGAAAAATACGCCGATCTCGTCACCGAACCGATTGAGCAGATTGTGGATGGCGACCGTGTCATTGTCCGCTGCAAGGTCAGCGGCGACTTCCCCAACAGCCCCATCGTGCTGGATTTCGCCTTCACCCTCGCTGACCACAAGATCAGCCTGTTGGAGATCCACTGATGGGCAACTTTCTCGATCTAAGCGGCAAGCGTGTTCTCATCACTCCGGCACGCGCGGTGCGGGGGCTGCATCAGTGGCGTTGTTTCGTGAGCTGGGCGCCCGGGTTTTGACAACGGCACGAGCCAAGCCCGAGGCACTACCAATTGAGAGTTTTGTCGCAGCCGATCTGACGACCGAAGCCGGTTATGCATCGGTCGCCGAAGCCGTGCACGAGCGCCTCGGCGGGATCGATATTTTGGTTAATATGCTCGGCGGCTCGTCGGCACCCGGCGGCGGATTTGCCGCGCTTGACGAGGATGAGTGGCGCAAGGCGTTTGACCTCAACCTCTACCCTGCCGTCAGATTGGACCGTACACTATTGCCAGCCATGCTGGCCCAAGGCAGCGGTGTCGTCATTCACGTGACATCCATCCAGAACCAGTTGCCGCTGCCCGAAGCGACGACCGCTTATGCTGCGGCGAAGGCGGCCCTATCGACCTACAGCAAGAGCCTTTCGAAGGAGGTTTCGCCCAAGGGGGTGCGCGTGGTGCGCGTGTCCCCCGGCTGGATCGCCGGTGAGGCCTCTATGGGGCTTGCTGAACGCCTCGCCCGTGAGGCTGGCACCGACTTTGCCGGTGGCGTCAAGATCATCATGGACTCGCTCGGCGGCATTCCTTTGGGGCGGCCAGCTGAACCCGAAGAAGTGGCCAACCTCATCGCATTCCTCGCCTCGGACCGGGCCGCTTCAATAACCGGCACCGAATATGTCATCGACGGTGGAACTGTGCCGACGGCATAGGCCGTTGAGGGATACAGGAAGGTTTGCAGTCACAATCTACCCCAAGCAGCTGTGCAGTCGCTTGGGGTAGATCACGACCACCGCCCCAAATGACCTCTTAGGGGTAAGCGTCACCACGGCGCCGTGACCGGGGTGGTTGACCGAGAAAAACAGCGGTCCAGCGCGGGAGACCGGTTTCAAACCTTTAGAGCCGCCGTGAGATACGGCGGCATGCGCAGGTCCAGCCGCTGGAAGATCTCGCGAATGACGCGAATCTCGGTACCAAATCTGTTGACCGAGGTTTCAGCTCCCAAGCCTAGCGGCTGGCACGTGCCGAACTCCAAGCGAACGCTGGCGATGTGATCGGCTGAACTTTGCCAAGTCAGGTGCCGCCTCGAAGCTCGTCCCTAAGGCAACCCATACCCCTGCCCATCGTTGTCCGATCACAACGTCCTAGGAGAACCCGATGACTGATCGACTGACGATGCAGGATCCACGATACCAGTATGCCGCTCCACCTTTCCCGAAACAGCCGCAAACTGCCCCCGGCCTAGTCGGGAAGATGTCGCCCACACCTGATCACGGTGAGACAAGCTATTCTGGCTCTGGAAAGCTTGAGGGGAGAAAGGCGCTGATCACAGGCGGCGATTCCGGCATTGGACGCGCAGCGGCAATAGCATACGCCAGGGAGGGCGCCGATGTCGCCATTGGCTATCTTCCAAGCGAGGAAGAAGACGCAAAGGAAGTCATCGCGTTGATCGAAAAGGCGGGTCGCAAGGCACTGGCATTGCCCGGCGACGTTACCGACGAGAGCTGGTGTAAATCTATGGTGGAGCAAACCGTTGCGGCCTTTGGAGGCCTCGACATCCTGGTGATCAACGCCGCCAGGCAGCAAACCCGGCCGAGCGTGGCCGACGTGTCGACTGATGACTTCGACCAGACCATGAAGACGAACCTTTACGCGCTGCATTGGACCACCAAAGCAGCAGTGCCTCATCTAAAGCCAGGCTCGTCCATTATCACCACCGCTTCAATACAGGCATACGAGCCGTCATCGCATTTGCTGGACTACGCGACGACCAAGGCAGGAATTGTGGCCTACACCAAAGCTCTCTCAGAGCAGGTGATCGCACAAGGCATTCGCGCCAATGTGGTCGCACCTGGACCGTTCTGGACTGTGCTGCAGCCCTCTGGTGGCCAAACACAAGAGAAGGTTCAAAACTTCGGCAAGGACAGCGCATTCGGTCGACCCGGCCAACCTGTCGAGATAGCGCCAATCTATGTCTTGCTGGCCTCACAGGAAGCCAGCTTCATTACCGGTGAGGTCTTCGGTGCGACCGGGGGCAAAGGTGTCGCGTAGGTATGTGCACGCAATGAACCAAACCATCAAAACGGATGACGTCTAGGCTTTTTCTCCCATCTCGCCGGGAACCCAGTGGGCATACGCGCATTGTCGGCGGTGAATTTGGAGGGGAGCGATGCCATGCATCAACAACAGGTTTTGGAAGTCCAAGTTACTGACGCCGGACAGATCTACAAAGCTGCCTATTACGTCGAGTTTGGTGTCATCCACGCAAGCATATTGGGAAGTGTTGTAGTGCTGCCGGCAAGCGGGCAGGATGCGGCCGGGCTAGTTCGCGCCATACTAACCGAGCGCATTCTCGAACGCGCCGTGCGGCTGAGAAACAGCTCTGCATGGCAACAGCGCAGCGCACTTTGAGAAGCGCTGGTTGCTTACAATCCGGCGGAACGGTCTTGGCGGCAAGTCGTTACAGAGCGCCTATTCCGCTGCCACAGCACACTCAGTGCCCCACCAGCGCGGCGGCGATCCTGGCGTAATGGGTGAGGCGAAATATGCGGCGTGCAAGTCCGAGTGGATTAATCCGAAGCCACAAAATGCGATTTGGTGCTGAAACTCGAGATCGCGGGACACGCTTCAAAATATGGGCGCCTAAGTGCAAGATCATGCGGCTCAAGATCAAAGGGCGGCGGTCGCTTCTGGAACTCGAAGCCGTTGGAGATGGGTGGCATCGACTTGACGTGGAGGATGTCCAGGCTGGAGCGCACTACAAATATGTGCTGCCAGATGGCGCCGAAATTCCAGATCCATCATCGCGTTACCAGCCGGACGATGTTCACGGCTTCAGCGAGGTGGTCGACCCGCAAACTTACCGTTGGAACGACGCAGGGTGGACGGGGCGTCCTTGGGAAGAAGCCATCATTTATGAAATCCACATCGGCACGTTTACCAAAGAAGGCACGTTCTCCGCTGCGGCGGCAAAGCTCGACCATCTCGCTAGGCTCGGCGTAACGGCCATTCAGATCATGCCGGTCGCGGATTTCTATGGGAAGTTCAATTGGGGCTATGACGGTGCCATGTGGTTTGCTCCTGATGCGAGCTATGGCAGGCCCGAGGACCTGAAGGCCTTCATTGACGAAGCTCATAGCCTGTCACTGATGGTGTTCCTCGACGTGGTCTACAATCATTTTGGACCACACGGAAACTATCTCCCGAGGGTCGCGCCGCTTTTTACTGACCGCCATAAGAGCCCATGGGGCGAAGCCATCAATTTTGATGGCCCAGACGCCGCCGTTGTGCGGGAGCTGACGATCGAGAGTGCCCTTTATTGGGTGAACGAGTTCAATCTCGATGGCCTGCGCTTTGACTCGGTACACACAATGACCGACGACAGCCCCAGCCACATCCTCGAATTGCTGGCGGCCCGCACACGAGCGTCGCGGCCGCATCGGCACACACACCTGATCATAGAGAACTCGGACAATCAGGAACTCTGGTTGCGCCGAAACAGCGAGTCTGAGCCGATCCACTACACGTCGCAATGGAATGATGATCTGCACCACCTGCTGCACGCTGCGGCTACAGGTGAAAATACCGGCTACTACGCCGACTTCGAAGACCTCGATCAACGATGTGACAAACTGGGACGCGCATTGGCCGAGGGCTTTGCCTATCAGGGCGAAATGAAACCGCACGAGGGTATGGCCCTGGGCGAGCCAAGCGAGGGACTGCCGTCCACGTCATTTGTCGTCTACATGCAGGACCATGACCAGATCGGCAACCGGATAAAAGGTGATCGGATCACGCGCCTGGCGAACGACGACGCCGTCAAGGCGCTGACCGCGGTCTATTTGCTCTCTCCACAGATCCCGATGCTTTTTATGGGCGAGGAATGGGCAAGTGAGCGGCCCTTCCCGTTCTTTTCCGATGTCCCGGCCGAGCTGCGCGACGCAGTGCGCAAAGGACGACAGGAGGAACTGAAAAGCACGCCGGAGCATGAAGACCCAAACAAGCCGGACGTTGAGGACGCAGTCGACCCGACCAGCACCAAGACCTTCAATTCGGCAAAGTTGGACTGGGAAACGCTCGAGAGCGCGCTCCACGCTGACTGGCTGAAGCACTATCGGTCGCTCATTGACCTCCGAAAAATGGAGATCATTCCTCGGCTGACCAACCAGCAGGGGTTTGCCTCGGACTACGACGTGCTTGGATCCAATAGCGTCCTGGTGAGTTGGCGAATGGGCGATGGCAGCACTTTGCGACTTTATGCCAACCTCAACGGCAGTACGCAAACCAACGTGCCGAGTGTCATTGGCCGCCGCGTCTTTCTCCAGGGGTTTGTGGCTGAAGGGCAGCTGGGGCCATGGACAGCGTTGTGGACAATCGATGTGTGATTTCGCGACCAAAGAAAGGCGCCGGCACGAGACTCGTGCGTGTAACTGCAGCTGGTCGGCACACAACAGCGTTGCCCTGAGAAACACCTGCCAGGAAGCGTGAGTGCGGCTCAAGCACGTTCCAATGGAACGCTCAGCTCCCGATACCGTTAGCGTCGACCCTACAAAGGAGATGGCCGATGTTTATGCGTGTCGATAGGTTGATTACGGACCTTCCGCCTCCGAAGAAGCAGGATCCAAACGCCGCCGCTGCACTCCAAGAACTACTCGGTGGAAAGTACGGCGAGATGTCCACGCTCGGAAACTACATGTTTCAGAGCTTCAATTTTCGGAGCAAGGACAAGTTACGCCCATTTTACTCGCTCGTGGCCTCGATCACCGCAGAAGAACTCGCCCACGTTGAATTGGTAAGCAATGGCGTCGCCATGATCAACAATGGCCCCGAGAAGCCAAAGGGCGACAAGGGCGATGGCGGTGACATCTCGAAGTCACCTTTTGAGGCGATGCAGGACATTCGTCTGGCGTCGGCTTTCTTCGCGAATGGTGGTGGCGCGACGCCGGTCAACAGCAATGGCGTGTCGTGGAACAATGATTTCATCACCACCACCGGCAATGTGATTTTCGATTTGCTGCACAACTTCCACCTGGAATGCGGCGCACGGCTGCATAAACTGCGGGTGTATGAAACGCTTTCGGATCCGACAGGCCGGGAAGTCTGTGGCTATCTGTTGGTGAGAGGATCCGTCCATGCGCATTCCTATGCGTTGGCAATCAAGAAGCTGACGGGCGTTGAAATCGAAAAGATGCTTCCAACGCCGAATATCAATTTGTCCAAAATTCCCGAATGCCAGAAGTATCTCGATGAGGGCTCTCACCGTCGGCTCTACACGTGGAGCCAAGACGACTACAAAGAGATATCCGGGATTTGGTCGAACGACGAAGTCGCCCTGCCAGGCGATCCTCCCGGCCCGCTGGAAGTTGTGGAAGGCATTCCCGAAGGAGGTAAAATGCAGCAGTTGCAGGGTGTACCATCCGCCTTTACGCCGGACTACGCCCCCGAGGAATTCTACGAAATCGCATCCAAGCTCTACCAGGCTTCCCGGTAAACGAATTGGGGCGGCAACGCCGCCTCAGTTCGCCGGCTGGGTGTGGCGATGTGGCCGGCGGGCTTTTGTTGGTAGCGGCCCTACTCTTGAGCATTAAAACCATGACGCGGCTTGTTAGCGTCCCATCATGCTGTGATCCACTGCCCCGCTCCGGCGGGGCCTTTTTGTATTGAAGCTGTCCACGCCATGAGTAAAATACCGGACTGCGAAAGCTGGAAGACCTCCATCGTTTCGCCAGCAAGAAACTGCCCCGCCCCAGCGCGGGGCCTTTTTGTTAGGGCGCATACTCAATTAGACGAATGTCGAATATCGTTTCGGCAGCCCAAGACATTTGATCAGGCTGCGGCTCTTTTAGGTCGCAGGGGCTTGAGCCGGTGTCCCAAGCCGCCAGCTCGCCCCGCCCAGCTCCTACGCGAGTTATAAGCTGAACATTGACAGAAAAGCCGCCTCTCATGTGCTCTGGTGGCAACATGCGGCGGCTTTTGGTGAGACCCGGCATGGTTGAGGTGTGATTGCGTCGACACCAAAATTAGCCAGGTCTCGGCTCTGAGAATGCGGCTGCGGATCATTGGTTCCAAGTTCGGAGCCCGACTTGGTTGGGGACGCCGGCCGTGTTTTGGGAGCGAACGGTTGAGCGAGCAAATAGCGGTACATCGCGGGAGACGGTTTCAAAATAAACGGCGTTGTCAGCGTCCACGCGCTGATCCATCTTTGCCCGAGTTGCACCACTGAGAGAGAGACAATGGCTTTCTGTGACATCACTATTGTGCCTGTGCGCACGGACCATAAAGCTGAGTATCTCGCGTTTTCTGCCCGGATCGCTGAAATCTACCGCGAATATGGTGCAGTTCGTGTCCTCGATTGTTGGCAATCCGAGGAGGCGAGTGATGATGCAGATTTCCACGCTGCAGATGCCATGAATGATTATTCGCCTGGCGATTTGCCAAACCTTAGAAGACTTGCAGGAGCCGGTGAAGGTGAGACTGCTGTGGTCTCGATAACTGAGTGGCCAAGCCGCGAGGTACGCGATTATGCAGTAAAGGCCGTAGTGGTAGATCCCCGCATACAGGCCACCATGGACGAAGAGCCCGTGTTCGACGGCCGAAGGTTGATCGTCGGAGGGTTTGATGTCGAAATAGACTTGCGATGACGCTGCAGGATCGTCAGCCTTTTGGGCTTGGGTCGAGAGCAATCAATGACAAAACCGCCCGACACAGCGCAGTTCCATTAGTTTTGCTTCCGTACTTCAAGCAAGGTCAAATTGGCTAGCCCTACGGCACCACGTCAGAATCTAGCGTTGTGATCACAGACGTAAGCCGGAGCAGCTCGGCGGCATAGGCGTCATAGCTGCGCAACCAGTAAGCGGGCCAATCGGTCAACTGCTCAGCGGCGACAGCCGGAATGCGGTTGGCCAATGGGTGGTTCGCCAACGTCGCGTAAATATCTTCCTTCCCAGTCCGGGCGTCGACCATGAAAAGGTCAGCTGGGTAGTCCTGGATGTTTTCCCAAGAGAGGAAATTGTAATGCGCATTGATCTCATCTCCCTGCCCGACATCGACAAAATTCATGCCCCAACTGGCAAAATCTGAAAGCTCAGCAATGTTGTGGGCAACGGCGAGATAAAGTTCGTCTTCGCTCGCACCGCCGGCGAGAACCTGCAAGCCAGGTTTGGCCGCCAGCGCAGCCTTGAAGCCGTCCCGCGCGTCTTCGAAACTGGCCCGCCCTTCGGTCAGTCGCGTATCGTCCGGCGGAATACCCAGTGCAATTGCCAATGCTGTATAGTCTTCGATCATGGTCACGATCGAACTGCCTTGAGCGATGCCGATGATGGGGATGGCTTTCTCGAGCTGCGTCTGCGTTCCCCCCACCGCAATGGCACCAGCATATGATCGATCGGCCAGCCAGAACTCGGTGATGATTAAATCTGGATCGAGCGCGAGGATGCGCTCTGCATCCACGCTCTCCCAAGTTTCGGAAACGATATCGACCCCTGTCAGATCCAGGTAGCGCAGGTTTGGATCGATCTTGGGGTCCTCATCCGCGAATACTCCCACCGGTGTGATGCCGAGCGGCATGAGGGCGGCGGCACTGTTCGCCCACATGACGATGCGCTTCGGCGTATGATCGAGCACGATTTCTTTGCCTGAGGCATCCGTCCAGCTCCATTCTTCGGCCATCCCCGAGCCTAGCAGAGCGAGAGTGGCGACTGTCGTCATGGCGATCAAGCGAATTGGCCTAGTCATGGGTCTTTCCTAATCGGCGGATTGTACCGGTGGGTGCCGATCTAAATAAGGTGACATTTTTTGTCAATAAATAGCCAAGCACGGTCCACCTTCGCCCGCGACAGAGTCGTTCACTAGGCGGCTGGAAGGCTGGACTGCAGTTTCCTCTGGGAACGGATTGTCCCGCGGCCCTCAGGAAAGTAAATTCCCGTGGATTGCTACGGAAGCTGATTTCGGGGGGGCCTGTTCAGCAGGCCTCCGAAGCTGTCGTGAGCTATGGCGGCGGTGTGCACGGGTCCTGCCGCTGGAGTAATTCTCGCATCACCAGAATGCCGGTGACGTCTATGGGGTGGATTCCGGACTGTCAGCTCTTTCGCTAAAATCCCTTGGAGCAGACATCTAGCTGACGCGAATATGAGCGAAAGACATCAGTTCCGCTTTGCGACCATACGCTCGGCCAGGGCTTGGTCACCGTGTGCCTTCAGCTCCTCAACTGCTCCGTCGAAGTCACGTTGATCCCGGTTTTGGCTGAGCTTGGATTTTGCGATCGTGCGTGTCACCGAAATCCGTAACGCAACAATCTTGCCGATCATGTCGAGCATATAGTCGGCTGGTGCATCGGCCATTCTCCAGGCCCTATCACCGTTGACCCGGCGTTCCTGGTCGCGGGTCAATAAACCGATCGCAGCCCGCTTGCTGCGTTCGTCGTGCTGGAAAGTAATGATGCCATGAATGTGCACCACCTGGTAATTCCAGGTCGGCACATGGCGATGATGTTCCAGCTTCGAGGGGTAGCTATTGGGCGAAATGTAACCGTCGAGCCCGCGAAAGATGGCCATAACCTCCTGACCATCTGCAACGGTGCGATGCATATCGTTAGCAATAGCAAAGTGCCCGATCAGGTCGCCGCTCTTGTCGAACATGAGGGGCACATGGTTGGCGACCAGGCCCTCCGAAGAATTTGCAACCACGCAGGCCAAGGGTGCGCCGGCAATGATCGACGCAATTTCGGCGGGATCAACTTCCTTGAAATGGTCGGGTAGGTACATCAGTCACTCCGATCAGAAACGTTATGCGCCGGTGACGAGCCTAAGCGCGATCGCCCACATCACCAAAGCGATTATGGCCTCTAAAATGCGCCAGGCCACTGGCTTTGCAAAGATTGGTCGCAGCAGCGAAGCGCCGAAGCCCAAGGCGAAGAAGAACAGAAACGATCCTGTGACTGCGCCAGCGGCAAACGCAGATTGTTGCTCACCGAACTGGGTGGAAATTGAACCCAGCAGGACTACCGTGTCGAGGTAGACATGGGGGTTCAGCCACGTCAGGGCGAGGCACGTCAGCAGCGTCGGCAAAAGCGGCTTGGTAGCTTGGTCGCTCTCGACAGAAAGGGTGTTCGTAGAGCGCAAGGCGGACATCATGCTTCTTGCACCATACCATGCGAGGAACGCTGCGCCGCCGAGCCTCATCACGGGATCGACCCAAGGTAGCCAGTTCGCTATCCGCGCAAAGCTGGTAACGCCGATTACGATCAGCACAGCGTCAGAGACTGCACAAGTCAGACTGACAGCAAGCACATGCTCGCCTTTGAGCCCCTGTCGCAGGACGAAGGCATTTTGCGCACCAATGGCTACAATAAGGCTCAGGCCCATTCCGAGGCCGGTAAAGAAAATCGACGGGTTCATGGTGAAAATTCGTGCTGCATGCCCGTTGGCGTAAACGCCGAACCTGCATTAGACCAGTTAAAGTAATTAATGCAGCATAAGGATGGCTAATTATGCTTGATTACAATGCCGCCTCGGCGGTCGCAGCGATCGTGCGCACGGGCAGCTTCGAAAAGGCTGCGAAAGCCCTCAACGTTACGCCCTCCGCCATCTCGCAGCGCGTGAAGCAGCTTGAGGAACGTATGGGAGCGGTGCTGGTAGAACGTGGCACGCCCTGCCGCCCCACCGACAAGGGGGCATGGCTGTGTCGGCACATGGAACTGGTCGGTCAGTTGGAGAACGATCTGGTCGTACAACTGCCCGAGCTTGGCGATGTTTCGAGCGGACCGGTAACTGTCGATGTGGCTGTGAACGCAGACAGCCTCGGAACCTGGTTCTTGCCAGCAGTGGCGGGTTTCACCAAGCGCTCCAATGTGATGCTCAACATCGCCGTAGACGATCAGGACCACACGCTCGATTGGTTGAAGCGAGGCCGGGTTCTCGCCGCCGTCACGTCAATGCCGGAGCCAGCGGCTGGCTGCACCGTTACAGCGTTAGGTCATCTGCGCTACGTCGCAACCGCCAGCCCAGAGTTCATGCAAAGGCATTTCGCAAAAGGGGTCAACGCGGAAGCGATGTCGCAAGCACCTGTGCTCACATTCAACAATAAGGACACCATGCAAGGGGATTGGCTAGCAGCCAATTTTGAATCACCCCCAGCCCCGCCGACGCATTGGCTCCCATCGACGCATGGATTTGTAGAGGCTTGTACTCTCGGAATTGGTTGGAGCCTCAACCCGATAGACCTTGTGGCAGCCCATATGGCGGCTGGGCGTCTTGTTGAGCTATTCCCCGGCGCAACCACGGATATCCCCCTCTACTGGCAGGTTAGCCGATGGGCCCAGAACCAGTTTCCGGAGTTGACGCGACAAGTCGTCAATACCGCCAAGAACTCGCTTTTACAGAGCTAGGGCTGATGTCGGCTTTCGGGATCATTAATTCCGTCTGCGGATGACCGGAATGGGGTCGGCACCTGCCGATAGTGACGTTGCCATAATCGTTCCTCTTTCGGCCGTTTTGGCCGATGGAGAAATGTAATGGGTATCTCACAGTATGATCCTGCTGCAGCACGAAAGCCTGCCTGGAATGCCGGCAAACAAGTTGGCGCTAAACGCGCTTTCAAGGTTCGCCAGATTTGGTCAATCCGCTTCTTTCTTGATCGGGAAGGTCGGATGCGAGATCGTGCGCTTTTCGACCTTGCTGTCGACAGCAAGTTACGGGGGTGTGATCTCGTGAAGATCAGGATTGGCACCCTGGTATCCGGCCCGATAATCCGCACCAGGTCCATGGTGGTTCAGCAGAAGACTGGACGACCAGTTCAGTTTGAAATTACGGCAGACGCACGAAGCAGTCTGCTTGCTTGGCTGGAACGGCGGGGCGGCACCGTCGATGACTTTGCCTTTCCCAGCCGCGTAAAGCCTGACGGGCATCTGAGCACCCGCCAGTATGCGCGTCTGGTCGATGAGTGGGTGACGGCGATTGGACTGCCGTCAGAGGAATACGGCACCCATTCTCTTCGACGCACCAAGGCTTCGCTGATTTACAAGGCGACCGGCAATCTTCGAGCGATCCAGATTCTGCTCGGCCACAGCAAAATCGAGAACACGGTGAGGTACCTGGGCGTCGACGTTGATGATGCCCTTTCTTTGTCGGAGGCTACCGAAATCTAATGGGTGCGACTTCGCCGACGACCGCAGATGGGTCGTCGGCGAAGCGCCCCACTCCCGCCGTTCAAGCTACCATTTCATTTTCCTGAAAGCGGTCGGTTCGATCTGGTTCTGGCAACCGCAACACTGGCCTGGGACGAGGACAGTCTGCTCCTGGATCGGCTAGTCGATGAAACAGACCTTAGACAATTGACGATTTCGGGGCCGTGAGAGGATTGAGCGCTTCTGACCACGAAAACGGATTTCAGACATGTTGATCTACGGTACGAGAACTCCCGTCGGCCGAGTTGTGCTTATCGCCCAGCCACTAAGGTCATTGTCTGCCATGAAATCGAATTAGGGTCGGCACGCTCCCTCAAAACAGGCTGCCGACACTCTTTGGGTCGAGGACACGCTGCGAATATTGCGAGAGGACGGCAACGGTTTCAGTATCGCACAGTGATTTGAGCTTCTCCACGAACGCCGCGTCGCTTTGTGCCGTGGTGAAGTTGTCGAAGGGGCCGTCATAGGCATCGCTGGCGAGCAGCAGGTCGCCCGCATAAGCCTCGACGCGCGAGGGGAAGACGCCGCGGCTGAGGTGGATCGCCTCCAGCTCATAGCTGCCTACGAGTTCGATCTTGTCCATGAAGTTGAGGACCTCGCTGTTCTGCACGGCATCGCCCTCGAAATCTTCCAGCACCGAGCGTCCCCGTACAAAGGCGCTGGCCACGGCGAAGGGTAGGCTGAACCGAGCGGCCAGATGATTGTCTATGGCCCTTATCGACAGCGAAGCGGCGCTGGAGGACTTGACGTGGACCTTAAGGCGGCTGACTTGGTCGGGACGGAGAGTCCTGCCCATTTCGACCGCGGCGCGAATGGCCGCCTGGCAGCCGAAATTGGCGGGGTAGAGCTTGATGGAATAGGCAGTGAGGTCGCGCGCCTCGGGCGCGATCTCCAGATACTTCTGGTCACCGCTGCCGGCGCCAAAGCTCGCCAACCAGCCCTTGTCGCCGGTGATCGGCTGCTCCGGTCCGGTCGCGCCGCCGAGGGCCAGCAATGCGCAGTGCAGCGCATGCCGCGCCGAGAAGCCGACGGAAAAATCCTTGTCGGGGCTGTAGCTGCCCATCTTGGGCGACATGGCCGACAGCAGGCCGGCAGGCAGGGTTCCGGCGCAGATGCCCAACGCCGCCAGTGCAATGTCGAGATCGTCGCTGACCAAGACTGCACAGCCCAGTGCGGCCGCCAGTGGGGCCGTTAATGACGTAGTTCTAAACCCGAGGCCGTTGGCGCGGTGGGCGCGTCCCAACGTTTCCCCCAGCCCGATATTGGCGGCCAAGGCAATCCAGATTGCCCGCACCACACTTTCACTCGATGCGCCACGCGCTTCCGCCAAGGCGAGCACGGCCGGCACGATGACCACGGCCGCATGGCCATTGTTGCGGCCATTGATCAGCACTTCCTGAAAATCGAGGGCTTCGGCCGCACTGCCATTGAGGAATGCCGCGTCGAGCGCGGCGGCCCGCTGTGGTGCGCCCCAGACCTTGGTGCCGCTCTCGCCCAGTGCCAGCCCCGCTGCATCGAAAGCCGTACCGCCGATGGCATGCTGGCGAGCATAGCTCGCAATGGCGATGGTGTCCGAGACGAGCCGGCCGATCACTGACGCATAGTCCGCCGGGATCTCGGCGTCGAGCAGTTCGAGGTGGCGGGCCACCCACTGGCGATCGGTAAGTGTCATTGGTCTAGTCCTTGGAATGCGTCGTCGGTAAAGTGCGATTGCTGATGTGGCAGGCTACATTGCCACCGTCTGGCCAGGCCAAGAGTGGGGGCAGGTCTGTCCGGCAAATGCCTTCCACCATGTTGCAACGGGTATGGAACGGGCAACCGGCAGGCGGATTGATCGGCGAAGGCATGTCAGCGCCAATAACTGGGCTTTGATGGTGCCTTTCAATGCGTGGATCACTCGAAAGCACAGAGGCGATCAACGCCCTTGTATAAGGATGGCGCGGGCTCTCGAACAGCACATCGCGCGGCGCATATTCGGCGACGCGGCCGAGATAAAGCACCATGATATCGTCGCAGATATGCCGGACCACAGCCAGATCGTGGCTGATGAACAGAATGCAAAGACCCATTTCGCGCTGCAGGTCCTTCAACAGCGCCAGGACCTGGGCCTGGATGGAAACGTCGAGGGCCGAAACCGCTTCGTCGCAGATCAACAGGCGCGGCTTGAGGATGATGGCGCGGGCAATGCCAATGCGCTGGGCCTGGCCCCCGGAAAATTCATGCGGGAAGCGCGTTGCCATTTCCGGTCGCAAGCCAACCCGTTGCATGGCCTCCGCGACCAGTTCCTGGCGCTGGCCGCGGTTAAGATCCTTGCGATGGGTCAGCAGCGGCTCGGCGATGATATCGGCCACTCGCATGCGCGGATTGAGCGACGCCAGAGGATCTTGAAAGATCATCTGCATGTCGGGGCGCACCTTGCGGAATTCGTTGTCCGACATGGAGGCGATGTTCTGGCCCCGCCAGACCAGTGTCGCGCCCAGGGGGGGCTCGAGCCGCAGGATGGCGCGCGCCAGGGTGGACTTGCCGCAGCCCGATTCCCCGACAATTCCGAGAGTCTTGCCCGGCGCGATGTCGAGATCGACATCGACCACGGCACGTAATTCGTCGGGTGGCGCCAATAGCCCGCGCGAAATCTTATAGCTTACCGAAAGGTTGCGGACGCTCAGGCCTTCGGCTTGCGCGGTGGCAATGATGGTCATGATGCCAGCCTCGCATCCGCATTGAGCGGGAAATGACAGGCTTGGCCGTGCGCCCCATAAGGTGGCGTGAGAACTGGCGTCCGCTCGATGCATACAGGCTGGGATTGGCGGCAGCGCGGCGCGAACATGCAGCCCTTGCGCTCCTGGCGGCCATCGGGCGGATAGCCCTGTACCGGAACCAGCTCACCCAGAGGCCGGCCAATGTCGGGCATGCTGGACAGAAGCCCGTGTGTATAGGGATGGCTGGGGGCCAGCAGCACCTCATCGGTGCTGCCCTGCTCGACGATATTGCCCGCATAGACGACCAGCACGCGGTCGGAAAGGCGTGCAACAACACCCATGTCGTGGGTGATCAGCACCACGGCCAATCCTTCCTCACGGCGAATTTCATCGATCAGGTCGAGGACCTGAATCTGCACGGTCACATCAAGTGCCGTCGTCGGCTCATCGGCGATCAGCAGCTTGGGCGAACAAGAAAGGGCCATGGCGATCATGACGCGCTGGCGCATGCCGCCGGAAAGCTCATGGGGGAACATGTCGAGGCGGCGATTGGCCTCGGGAATGCGCACGCGGTTCATCAGGCGCAGGGCCTCGGCCCGGGCCGCGCTCTTGCTCATGCCACGATGCAGCATCAGCATTTCCGTCAGCTGGCTGGAGAGGTTCCGGAACGGGTTGAGCGCCGTCATCGGGTCCTGGAAGATGAAGGAGAGTTCGCGGCCACGGACATGATTGAGGGTTTTTTCGCCGGCGGTGATCAGGTCGCGGCCATTAAACATCGCCTCGCCCGTGATCTTGCCATTGGGGGCCGTCAGCCCGGCAATAGACATGAAAATCTGGCTCTTGCCCGACCCCGATTCGCCGACGATTCCCAGAACCTCACCCGCGTTCAGCGTGAAGCTCACATTGTCGACGGCCAGTACCGAGCCCGATGCGGTGGCATAGCGGGTCGTAAGGTTTTTCACCGTCAGCAACGGTTCCGTCATGACGCAAAACCTGGAAAGTTCGAGGGATTGGGCGACCCGTTGGGGCCAGCGCGTTGGCAATGGCTGTAACATGTCAATTGCATTGGAGCCAAGCCAAGCGGCGGTAAATGCTTTGCATTTGGCTGCGAAATCGGAAACAACGAGCGCGTCCAGGCGTCCCATTCCGTTCTACAATCGGCGTTTTGCAGCTGTGTCCTTTTCCTATTTTGTGCAAAAACTTCTCCGCCTGTTGCTGACCGTCTGGGCGGCCGCGACGCTGGTTTTTATCATGTTGCGGCTCGCCGGCGATCCGGTTGCGGCCATGGTGCCGTCGGATGCGCCACAGATCGTCATTGATCGCTATCGCGCCCGCTTTGGCTTGGATCAACCGTTTTTCGTACAGTACTGGTCCTATCTCTGGGGCCTGCTGCAGGGCGATTTCGGCATCTCCTTCCGCACCGGCGGACCGGCTTGGGACCTGGTGGCGCCGCGCATCGTGCCGACTTTGATCCTGACCGGCACCGCGACCGTCATCGCTTTGCTGCTCGGTGTTCCTTCGGGCATCCTGGCCGCCGCCCGCCGCAATAGCTGGGTTGATCGCGTGGTTATGAGCTTTTCGGTCTTTGGCTTCGCCATGCCCAATTTCTTCCTCGGCATTCTGTTGATCCTGCTGTTCACCCTCAATTTGCGTTGGTTGCCCAGTGGCGGGTTTGACTATCCGATCAGCCTGTTGATGCCGGCCGTGGCGCTGGGACTCGCTTCGGCTGGCTCCTATGCGCGGTTGACCCGGTCCTCAGTTCTCGAAGTGCTGTCGTCGCCTTTCATGCGGACGGCCAGGGCCAATGGCATCCCTCCGCTGCGCCGGATGACCCATCACGTGCTGCGCGCCATGCTGGTGCCGCTGGTGACGCTGGCCGGGTTCAGCATCGGGGCGATGATCGCCGGCGCGGTGGTCACCGAAACGGTCTTTGCCTGGCCGGGTCTTGGGCGGCTCCTCGTCATCTCGGTGACGGAGCGTGATCTGGCGGTGGTGCAGTTGATCGTGATCCTGGCGGCTGCAGCCATGGCGACAACCAACATGATAGTCGATCTGCTCTATGGCTGGCTGGATCCACGGATCGGCACCAGGCGTCAGTCGGGAGCCAAGTGACGATGAAGATCCGCCTCAACATCGCCCTGCCTGCCGCCATGCTGGGACTGGTGTTCCTGTTCGCCGCCTTTGGCGACCTGTTCACCGCCAATGCCTATGACGTGTCGCATCTGCTCGATCGCAACAAGCCGCCGGTGTTTCTTGGGGGCACCTGGGCCTATCCGTTGGGCACCGACGGGCTGGGCCGCGATTCACTGGCGCGGCTGGTTTTTGGTACGCGTCTGAGTCTGGGGCTAGCCTTTATCGGCACTATTGTCGGGGCGCTGCTGGGCACGGTCCTGGGCCTTGTGGCGGCACGCTCGCCCAATTTTTTGGGGAGCATGATCGACGCGGCAATCGACCTGCAGGCAGCAATTCCCTTCATGATCATTGCGCTCGCGGCGCTGGCCATCTTCGGCAATTCGCTGGCCCTGTTCGTGGCTATCCTGAGCATTTACGGCTGGGAGAGCTATGCGCGTCTCGTGCGCGGCAGTGCGATGTCGGCCCATACGCTGCCCTTCGTTGATGCGGCGCGCACCATCGGGGTTAGCCCGGCAGTTATCGACTTCCGCCATATCCTGCCCACGGTATTCAACGTCGTGATCGTGCAACTCACACTCAATTTCCCGCAGACCATCCTGCTGGAAACCGGGCTGAGCTTTCTTGGCCTGGGCATCCAGCCGCCGTTTACCAGCCTCGGCCAGCTTCTCGGCGAGGGCCGCGATAGCCTCGGGCGCGCCTGGTGGCTATCGGTTATTCCCGGCTCGCTGATCTTTGTCACCACGCTTTCGGTGAGCCTGTTGGGCGATGCCCTGCGCGACCGTTTGGACCCGACACTTCAGGGCCGCTAGGCCCTTGGGCGGGCAATCTACGATCATGCCGATCCCCGCCAAAACAATCTGGCTTCGGGCGCGCTAGGAGAAACGGATAACTTCTCGTTCGGAGCCCACGCTGGTATCAAACGGGACCGGTCCACCGCCGTTCGGGTGTGACTGACGACTATGAGAAGGAACTATGAGCATGCGTATCTTCAAGGCGGCCGTGGCGCTTATCGCCACCGGTCTGCTCGCGCTGCCGGTCATGGCGCAGGACACCCGTCCTGATGTGGTCATTGCCGTCAACGGTCTTTACCGCAGCATCGAGCCAATCGATGGGAATTCCACCAATTCCCAGCGCATCATGGACAGCATCTACGATCCGATCGTTGGCCGCAATTTTGTCGAAGACCCCGAAGGTGGCGAACTGCGCGCATCCCTCGCGACCGAGTGGGAACAGGTCGATGACCTGACCTGGCGCTTCAAGATCCGCGAAGGCGTTAAGTTCCACAATGGCGAGACGATGACCGCCGAAGACGTGGCCTTCACCCTGTCGTCCGAACGCATCTGGGGTGAGAATGCCCTGGTTCCCGCCGGCACCCGCTACACTGACTCGTTCGCGCGGGTCGAGGCCATCGACGCGACCACGGTCGAAGTTGAGACCAGCATCCCCGATCCCAACCTGCCGTTCCGTTTCGTGACGCCGCTGGGCTTTGTCGTGCCGAAAGCCGCCTATCTGGAGCAGGGCGTCGAAAAGTTCGGCCAGCTGCCGATCGGCACCGGGCCGTACAAGGTGGTGGAGTTCGATCCCGCCAGCCACGTCAAGCTCGAGGCATTTGACGACTATTGGGGCGGCACGCCGCCGCTCAAGAGCGTCGAGTTCCGCATCGTGCCCGAGTTCTCGGCGCGCCTTGCTGGCATGGTTTCGGGTGAGTTCGACATCATGGTCAATACCCCGGTCGACGAGATCGATACGGTCAAGGGTTATGACGAACTGACCTATATCAGCCGTCCCGGCGACAACTATATCCTGCTGGCATACAACACGCTGGAATTGCCCGAATTCGGGCCGAATCCGGTGGCGGACGTCAACCTGCGCTATGCGCTGTCGGCGGCAATCGATCGTGAATCGCTCGTTGCAAGCCTGTGGGGCGATGCAACCGTGGCGCCGGCGCCGTTCAACTTCCCTGACTCGCCGGCCTATTACGATCCGAGCATCCAGCCGCTGATCACCTATGATCCAGAAGCCGCCAAGGCCTATTTGGAGAAGTCGAACTACAATGGCGAGGAAGTCCAGATCAACGTCGTGCGCGGCGCCTATCCGAACTTCGACCTGGCCATCGAGTACATTGCCGAGCAGTGGCGTAATCTGGGCGTCAATGTGAAGCTTAACATAGTCGATAGCTGGCCTCTGGCACTGCAGCACCCGTTCGGCGTGTTGAACATGTCGATGTCCACCACGTTCGACGGTACGCCGTCCCGTTCGATCTGGGGCTTCTGGGGCCCTGAATCGGCGCGTGCGACACGCGATGCCGACCGCAGCTGGGCGCCGCCAGCTGAATTCGTCGAACTGGGCCGCCAGTATCTCGCCGAACCCGACGTAGCCAAGAAGGTCGAACTGTTCCGCCAGATGGTCACCATCTGGGAAAAGGAACAGCCGGCCCTGATGCTGTGGCGCAGCGTGGTCGACTGGGTGGTGTCCAATAAGTACGAGTGGACAACCATAAATTCCAACGCGATGCTGCTCGGCCCTGGCTATATTTCGGTAAAACAGTAGCAAGCTTATAGGGGCGCCGGTTCAGCCGGCGCCCCCAATCTATCGGCGCAATCCGGCCTTCCCTGACCCGCAAACTCGCCGCAGTGCCGACTGATAGAGGCGCAGAGGCGCGAAGCTGCAGTTGCGGTCTTCAGTGCAATGGCAGCTACAGGCTCCGAAAGTCTAGCTTCGAACGAGCGCTATGGGGTCAGTAATTGCCTCGGATATACGACTGCACGCCCGGCCGCTGTGCGCCCCATTACGGACGTTCAGCCGCTCGATGCAGCCTCCTTAAAGCGGACGGGCTGAGGCAAGTGTATGGTGCTGCTCGCATGTCTGGCTTCCCTGAGCAGCGTTGGACACTCTTATGACAACGCCTTAGCCAAGACCAACAACGGTCACTGCAAGGCCGAGGTCATCCACGGACGCGGCCCCTGGCACAGCTAAGAAGCGGTAGCGTTCACCACCCTCGAATGGATCGACTGCTTCAACAACCAGCGCCTGCTCGAGCCATCGGAAACATTCGCGCCGGCCGAAGCCAAGGCCGACCAATAAGCCGTACTGGATCAATCGGCCATTGCCGCATAACTTAGACCAAACGGCCTCCGGCAACCCGGCGCGGTTCGGTACAGGGAAGTCACGCAGTTCACCCAAGCAGCGACTGCACGTAAGCGCCAAGCGCGCGCAGGGTATGCTTGCACGCTCGTCACGGCAGTCCAAATCAGCCCCCCAATCGATCACCTCGCGCTGGCTGGGGCAACTTGTTGAGCTACACAGCTATGTCTCGTCTCGTTCCAGAAAGTCGATAATGGCTTCGGGCTCCAGCATTGCCAGGCCTTTGGAACTGGCGCTCATTGTGCGTTCTTCACTGGCGTCGAAATGAGCCGACATCGCCAGCCGCGCCGCTTCAGGATCACAAGAGGCGATGGCGTCGACGATGGCCACGTGGCGCGCAATAGTAGCCGAGCGATCAGGTAGCATGCCGCGCACATGCAGCATCCGCACTGTTTCGTGGATGGTTCCGCGCAGGGCGTGAACAAGGAACATCAGCAGGCGGTTATCGCTCGCCTCGGCCAATGTCATGTGGAATGAGAGGTCGGCTTCAATGAATGCTTCCGGATCACCGCGCGCTGCTTCCATCGCCTTGATGGTTTCCTGTAGCTTCTTGAGGTCCGACACCTTGATATGCTCGGCGGCTCGCTGGGCGATATAGGTCTCGAGCCCACGCCGGAGCTGCACAGCCTCCATCAGGCCGTTCTCGGTTTCCATCATGGCGAAAGAGAAGAAATATTCGAGCGGGCGCGGCGAAACCCGTCGCACGATGCTCGGCTTGCCCTGGCGGATTTCGATGACGCCGAGCGCCGACAATTGCTGCAGCACAGCGCGGATCACCGGCTTGCTGACCTCGAAACGCGCGGCAAGCTCCCCTTCCGAGGGCAATGACTGCCCGATGGGGTAATCGCCACGCAGGATCGCGCGGCACAGCGCATTATAGACCTGCGCGGTCAGGTTCGAGGGGCGCTTGTCCTCGTCATCTCTGGTTACTGCATCAGACATGCCGGGCCTTCTCACATGCTATGGGTATGTTGACCGTGCCTGTTCTTGTCAATCGCGGGCTTGGAGACGGCGAGCGGTTTGCTGGTCGAAAACATGGATGCGGTCCACCCGCGGGGCGAGGCGCAATGTCTGGCCGGACGCGATGTCGACATGTCCGCGAATATTGACGATCAGCTCATCCGCGCCCGCGCGGCCATGGATCAGTGTTTCCGCCCCGGTCGGCTCCACAACGGTGACATCGAGGGCAATAGCGCCATCTTCGGCAATATCGAGATGCTCGGGCCGGATACCATAAACCACGGATTGGCCGTCTTGGCCTAGGCAATCGGCAGGCAGGGGCCAACTAGCCCCGTTTGCGGCCACGAAACCCGGTGAACCGCCGGCATGCCGGCATTGCCCCGAGATCAGGTTCATGGCGGGCGAACCGATGAACCCGGCAATGAACAGACTCTGCGGAGCATTGTAGAGATCGAGCGGCTTACCTGCCTGTTCGATCAGGCCGTCGCGCATGACCACGATCGTGTCGGCCATAGTCATGGCCTCCATCTGGTCATGAGTCACATAGACCGTTGTCGTGCCCAGGCGTTGGTGCAGCGCCTTCACTTCGGCGCGCATGGTCACGCGCAGCTTTGCGTCCAGATTGGACAGCGGCTCATCGAACAGGAAAATGTCGGGATTGCGGACAATGGCGCGGCCCATGGCGACGCGCTGGCGCTGCCCACCGGAAAGCTGGCGCGGATAGCGATCCAGCAACGTCTCCAGTTGCAGAACCTGCGCGGCGCGCTGCACTTCCTGCCTGATCGTATCGGCCGACGCCTTTTCGAGCTTCAGTGAAAAGCCCATATTCTGAGCGACGGTCATATGAGGGTAGAGCGCGTAGGACTGGAACACCATGGCAATCTTGCGCTCCTTCGGCTCCAGCTCGTTGACGACACGGCCTGCTATGGAGATTTCGCCGCCCGAAATATCCTCCAACCCGGCGATCATGCGCAGCAGCGTCGACTTGCCACAGCCCGATGGGCCCACCAGCACCACGAATTCCCCATCGGCGACATTGAGGGAAATGCCTTTCAGAACCTCCTGCGTGCCGTAGCTCTTGACGGCCTTGTGGATTTGGAGCGTTGCCATTGGGTCTTTCCTTTGTGTAACTACGAGGCCCGGAAGCTGGCCACGGCATGGCGCGCCGCATTGAGCAGCAAGCTGCTATCGGCGGTGACGGTCACCATGCGGAATCCCATCTCCACAGCGCGGCGGGCGAATTCCGGCGTGCCGCAATGTAGCGCAGCGATGATGCCGTTGCGATTGGCGGCGGCGATGACGTCAACATAGGCCTGCATGAGCTGGGGCGTGGTATTGTCCCCCTTGGGCTCCAGGCCCAACGTGAAGGCTAGGTCGGTAGGGCCGAGATAGAGCCCAGTAATGCCGGGCACGGCGGCGATTTCCTCGACATTGCGCAGGGCGGCAGCCGTTTCGATCATCGGCAGCAGGATCGCCTGCTCATTGGCGACCTTTTGATACATGCCGGGCTGATGGCGCAAGACGGCGCGCGTGGCGCCATTGCTGCGATGACCGTCCGGTGGATAAAGGCTGTCCGCCACGAAGCGGCGCACATCATCAGCAGTTTCGATCATCGGGCAGATAAGGCCGGCAGCGCCCGCATCAAGCAATTTCCCGGTGAGGGGCGAACCGATGGCAGGAATCCGCGCCAGCGGCGTCACGTTCCAGCCATTCATGGCCTGGAAGGCGGGAATGGCGTCGGCGAACTCCACCATGCCATGCTGCAGGTCGAGCGTGAGGCTGTCGAAGCCCGCGCTAGCCATGACCTCGGTCGCAAAACTGCTGGGCAGGTTGATGAAGGAGTTGAGAACGGTTCCCCCGTTCGCCCAGATAGTGCGCAGGCTTGGCATAGAAATTCCTATCCTTGATGGGAGCAGGCCCGTTTCAGGGCCCGCCTATGTTTAGTTGCCGGCAGCCTCGGCAATGGCAGCCAGCGTATCGGCCGCCGCCTGCTCCGGCGTCTTGAGGCCAATCGCGGCAGCTTGCATGTTTTCCAGATACATGTCCTGAGCGCGTCCGATCTGGTCGAACGGGGCGATGACGAACTTGGCGCCCAATACAGCCTGCTGTTCGGCCTGCGCATAAGGTGTGGCGTCGATGACCCGCTGGTCGAGATAGGCATCGGTCCGCACCGGCCCATTACCGTTGAGCGTCATCAGCACGACATTTTCCGGATCGGCCAGCTGGCGCACGAAATCGCAGGCCACTTCCTTGTTCTGGCTGTTAGCCGGGATAACGGCAGACCAGATCGTGGTGCGCGCCACATAGGGCGAAGGCTGCCCCTCGGCGGCCGGGAAGGCGGCGACATCGATCTCGCCAGCATAGTCCGACTTCGACGCGTCATTATAGGTGAGGTAGCGGTTGAAAGGCTGCACCGCCATGGCGATGCGGCCCTGCCACACACCCTGGGTAATCTGGTCGATACCCATGGCGGTGAAATTGGAAGGCAGGGCGCCCGCCGAATAGAGATCTGCCAGCGCTGCATAGGCATTGGTCAGCGCCTCGACATCGGTCGAAGGCGCCCCCTGGACGTCGGTCAGCGTCGCGCCATAGGCCATCAGCAGGTTATAGGTGCCGCCCGCATTGGTGCCGTCGATCGAAAGCCCATAGATCGGCGTACCGTCGTCCGATTTGCCGCTGAGCGTCTTGGCGACCTCGATCAGGCCCTCAAAGGTCTCGGGCAGTGCATCGATGCCATGCTTGGCCAGCAGCGCCTTGTTGTAATGCAAAGCCGTTGTCGCGTGGCGGATGGGCAGGGCCTTCAACTGGCCGTCCTGGCTCACCTGGTCCAGGAAGGTCTGCGGAATATCGCTGATATGGAGACCGGTAAGGCAGTCATCGAGCGGCTCGAAGCCGGACAGGGTCGCTTGGGTGGCATAGGAATCGAGGATAAATCCAACATCAATGCTGGTGGATGAAAGGCTGGTTTCCCGCATCAGGCGATCGTGCAGCGGCGCGATATCGGCGGTGATCCAGTTGAGATTAACGTCATTTTCCTGCTGCCAGCCGGCCAGGACATCGCCGCCGGTGCCGCTGGCGCCCGTGATCGACGCCTGAATGGCGGCGTGGGTCAGCAGCGTCAGGTCCTTGGCCTGGATCGCTGTCGTGCTGGCGAATACGGCGCCCGCCGCGAGCAGTGTGATGGCGTAGGCCTTGCGTCTTGTCATTGGCGATATCCTCCCTTGCGGCTGGACCGTGTTGGTCATGCGAGCCGTAGAAAATGCCAACTTATATCATAAGTCAAGTGTTGACTCTGGAAATTTCTTTGCTAGCTTTGGCGCGATTTCATTGGAATGGCGCGCTTTGTACTGCCACTGCGTGTTATCCAAAATCTAACCTATATTATATGTTGATGGGAAATGACGGATAGAGCGATGGGAATAGCCGCGCAACGCAGGCGCTTCGGGGGCCTGCTAATGCTGTTACCGATGCAGCTCCAGCTCATCCTGGTGCTGGCGCTGCCTTCGGTCTATGTGCTGTGGCTGAGCTTCACGGAATCGAGTTACGGCGCGACTCCCGAATTTGTCGGCTGGGCCAATTACGCGGCCATCCTGTCGGACCCCAGCTTCTGGCGCTCGCTGGTCAATACGCTGATCGTGGTCAATATCGTCGTCTATGTCGAGATCATCCTCAGCATCGGCGTAGCCCTGCTGTTCCAGAGCATTAAGCGCGGCCGGGCCCTGCTCATGGCGATGATCCTGGCGCCATATGCGGTCAGCGAAGTGGTGGCTGTGCTCGCTTGGCGCTTCATGCTCGAGCCCGATATCGGTATCCTGACCGGCCTGTTCTCCGCCATCGGCTACGTGCCTAACTGGGCGATCAATCCCATCGAGGCCCTTGTATTGGTGTCGATGATCGGTGTCTGGCTGCACCTGCCGTTCAGCTTCCTGCTCATTTTTGCCGCCCTGATCGCCATTCCCGCCGACCTCACCGAGGCCGCCCGTGTTGATGGCGCACGCCCCTGGCAGCGCTTCCGGCTCGTTATCTTACCGCTTTTGATGCCGGCGATCCTGATCGCCATCATCTTCCGCTACATTTTCGGCTTCCGCATTTTTAGCGAGGTCTGGCTGCTTACCCAGGGCGGACCGGCCCGCACCACCGAGGTCATGGCGGTCTACCTCTACAAAAATGCGTTCCGCTACAACGAGTTCGGCATGGCCGCCGCCACGGGTTGGCTCATGGTTCTTGGCGCCCTGCTGCTCGCCTCCTTCTACGTCTATCACGTCTATCGCTCGGGGTTCCGCAATGAAGTCTGACCTGCGCGCCACGCTGCTGCGAAGCCTTGCCATCGTCATGCTCGGCATCTGGTCCTTGGGGCCGATCCTGCTGATCGTTCTCAGCTCGTTCCGGCCGGAGCGCGATATTTTCTCGCCGGCACGACGCTTCAATCTGGATGTCACCTTCGACAACTACACCCAGCTCTTTGCCGCCTTTCCGCAATTCCTGCCCAATATGGGCAACAGCCTGATCGTGGCTCTGGGTGCCACGGCCCTTGCGGTCACCACCAGCACGCTGGCGGGCTACGTCTATTCCCGGCAGCGCGGCCGGCTGCTTGCTGCCAGCGCCTTCTTTGCGATTCTTGTGCGCCTGGTGCCACCCATCGTGGTCTCGTTGCCACTCTTTCCTATCGCCGACGCCCTTAAGCTCAGCGACACCCACATCCTATTGATCGTCCTCTATTCGGCTTTCTGGGTCTCTATGCTCTCGGTGATGATGAAGGTCTTTATCGACCAGATTCCGCCCACGCTGGACGAGGCCGCGCGGGTTGATGGCGCCTCCACCACCCAGACCTTCCTACGCATCGTGCTGCCTTTGGCGACGGCCGGCATGATTGCCGGCGGCATCTTCGTCTTCGTCTACGCCTGGAACGAATATCTCTTCGCCTTCATCTTCTCGAGCACGCGCGCCGTCACTGCGCCGCTGATCGTGTCCAACATCATGGACTCGGTTGCTGGCACCCAATGGGGCGTGCTTTTCGCCGCCGCGACACTGCAGCTCACCCCCGTCCTCGCTCTGGTCATCTTCTTTCAGAAGTTCCTTGTCGCCGGTCTCATGGCCGGGTCTGTCAAGGGCTGACCGCAATGCATCCGGCCAATCAGGAGTTTTCGATGCAGCCTTATCCCCACCGTTTTGCCGATCCCCAACTGGACAAGTTCGATCCCCTGGGTCGCATATTGGTTCACGACTCCTTCAGCTCAGGGCTTAACGGCTGGATCGGCCTTATCGGCAATTATGAGGATTCCCTCACCAAGATGCTGCCGGTGTTCCGGCCGATGAACCAGCCCATGCTGTCGACGGCAGTGGGTTGGGACAGCGGCTCGCATGGCGCCATGAGCGGTCCCTATGCCATGAAAATCTCGACCCGGCCGATCAAGGGCGCCATGAACCTGGCACTCAAGCGGATGACCTTCCGCAAGCTGGGCCGCATCCAGCTCGAAGCCTATATCGCGGCAAAGCCAGAGCCTTCCGAAGCAACGCTCTCTATCGAGGACCTGCGGTCGTTCGGCATGTTCATGGATCTGCAGTCACGGCAATATCGCGGCCTGCCGCATCTGCGCTTCCTCAACTGCCTCGATGGCGAACTCAAGCATACCTGGCAGTTCAAGCAGCAGACGGCCGACGACAATGTCGTCTCGTCCTCTGCCCGCACGCGTTCGCTGCAACATCTCTACCCCCATGGCTGGGAGGATGTGCCCAATGGCCGACAGGACACCTGCTACAACGAATTGCCGACCAAGATGAACTGGCAATATCTCAAGGTCGGCATCGATCTGCGCGACATGAGTTTCACCAGCTTCCAGTTTAACGATCGGGAATTCGACGTATCGGGCATGGGCGTAATGCGCATGGAGCCCTGGGCCAATCTCGATTGCATGCTCAATATCGGCTTCTTCGTCGAAACCGACAGCGATAAGCGCTCCTTCCTGTTCGTCGATTCCGTCCTGCTTTCTGGAGACTTCTGATGCTGACTTCAACCGTCGCAACCCTGACACGCGGAGAGGCCTGGCGGCTGGACGACGTCAGCGAACCCTATGAAGCCGGCTGGGCCCTGGAGGCGCAACTCTTTGCCCGCGGCCTCGATTCCGGCGACCAGCGGGGCAAGGCCCATGTGCAGGTTTCCCCCGACGGCATCCGCTGGTGCGACGAGGGCAGCACGCTCGACCTGCTGCCCGGCGACGCCTTGTCCTTCATTCGCCTGCGCGAATTCGGCCACTTTGTCCGCCTGCGGGTGGACCTGCCCGAGGGCATCGAGCGGACTTTTCTCGTGACCATTGCGCTGAAGGGCTAGAGCATGAAATCCGAGCGGGAGCATCAGCACTATATTGACGGCCAATGGCAGATGTCGGCGGGCAAGGGGCATATCGTCATCGTCGATCCATCCAGTGGCGAGCCCTTTTCGCGTGTTCCCGCCGGCAATTCCGAGGACGTGGACAAGGCGGTTGCGGCGGCCCGCGCTGCCTTCCCCGCCTATGCCGCGACCAGCGTGCCCGAGCGGCTAGCCCTGCTGGAGCAGATCGTAGAGGTTTATCGCACAAGGCAGGACGAAATCGCCGAAGTCCTGTCCCGCGAAATGGGAACGCCGATCGCCCTGTCGCGCGCGCTTCAGGCGCCGCGCGGCGGCGATCATTTCCTGGCCGCGATCGAGGCGCTGAAGAGCTATGCCTTCGAAGAGCGCGTCGGCAATGGCCTGGTGCTTTATGAACCCATTGGCGTGGCCGGATTGATCACGCCTTGGAACTGGCCGCTGAACCAGATCGCGGTGAAAGTGGCGCCGGCCCTGGCCACGGGCTGCACCATCGTCTTCAAGCCCAGCGAGGTGGCGCCGCTCAACGCCATCATCCTCGCCGAAATCCTCGATGAAGCCGGCGTGCCTCCCGGCGTCTTCAACCTGGTGCATGGCGATGGCCCCGGCGTCGGCAGCGTCATGTCCCGCCATGCAGGCATAGACATGATGTCGTTCACCGGCTCGACCCGGGCCGGCATTGCCGTCAGCATTGATGCTGCGCCCACCGTCAAGCGCGTCGCGCTGGAACTGGGCGGCAAATCGGCCAATATCCTGCTGCCCGATGCTGATTTCTCAACGGTTGTGAAGCGCGGCTTTCTGACCATGTGCACCAATGCCGGCCAATCCTGCAATGCGCCATCGCGCATGCTGGTGCCCGAGGAGCGCTATGACGAGGTCGCGGCGATCATTCGCCACAGCGCCGCCGAAGTACCTATTGGTCTGCCCTCCGACCCCGATACCGTTCTGGGCCCGGTGGCAAACGCGGCCCAGTACCAGCGCATCCAGACCCTTATCGCCACTGCGATCCGAGAAGGCGCCGACCTCATCTGCGGCGGCGCCGGGCAGCCGGAAGGGTTCAACCGCGGATATTTCGTCCGCCCCACGGCATTCGGCCGCGTCACCAATGACATGACCGTCGGACATGAAGAAGTGTTCGGCCCGGTCCTGGCCGTCCAGACCTATCGTAGCGTGGATGAGGCTATCGAGATCGCCAATGATTCCGAATTCGGCCTGGCCGGTTATGTGCAAGGCCGCGATCGAGAGGCGGCCATGGCGGTCGCAAGGCGGTTGCGCACCGGCATGGTCTCGGTCAACTATCCCGCGCAGAACCTGCAGGCGCCGTTCGGCGGCTACAAGAAATCCGGCAATGGCCGAGAATACGGTCGTTTCGGCATGGCCGAATTCCTGGAAACCAAAGTAGTGTTGATGGATTGAAGCACGTTCCTGCAAGTACCGGCCAGGGCCGGACCCGATCGTGCCGGCTTGCCGTCAGGAGGCAGTCGAAGCGGAGGAAACCGCATATAGTCGTCGTGACCGAAGAAGCATTTGAATCTGAGCACCCCGTTTATGCGGGGCTCGCCGAACGACTGCTCTCTGTATCCCTAGACCAAAAGCAGCCTGTCCGCTGTCGGCCCCAAAATTGCCGGTCAAATACCGATCCTAACCTTTGTTTGCGAAGCATTCAGATAACCGAAACATAGATGCGTCTGAGACCAGCATTGGTAAAATCCTGCCACATTACGTAGCTGACTCCTTACGTCTTCAAATTGTGCGATGAAGACATTCAGCCGCTTTTAGGGTCCTGATTGCCCTCAAATACGCGGCTAATTGCACAGTAAGCTGCTATGATAGTTTCTGCCTACCGAGGTCAGTCTCATGCCACCCGCAAATTATTGGCCCACCGATGACCCGATCGTGTAGGTTCGGCGGCCACCATAGTCTAATCGAATAGCAACGTGTTATTGACGAGCCCCAGCTCCCGGCTGAGGTCACCCGCAAACTCTACCGCTCGCTTCCCCTGAACACTTACCGCACCCGTTGATGGCCAGTAAGTCAGCACTTCGCCTTGATTGCCCCTAAACCGCGCTTCGTTGTCGTGCTCTTCCCACTCGCCAACATGTCCCGTAAAGGTCACCGCCTCCTTTAGGCGCGATAATTTCCCCGGCCATTTCAATAATTCGGACATGGTTTAGTGCTTTCCAAATTTCTCGGCGAACTCAACAAAAGCGGCAAATTGCGCAGGCGTCAGACCCCTAGCGGCAGTGATCATCCGCAACTCGCGTTCGGATACGACCGACGTTTCAGCACCTTTACTGCCTGGCCAACCGATTAGATCATTTGGGGACACAGCAAGCGCGTCGCAGAGTGCGGTCAGTATCGCAAAGGTAGGCAGATTCACGCCCTGCTCAAGCTTGCTGATTGTCACTACCGACACGTCAGCTGCGGCCGCTAGGTCGGCCTGTGTCCATCCGTGCTTGGATTCCCTAAGGGCCTTTAGCCTCTTTCTAAACTCTGCCGCGGGCTCGTATTCGCTTTTGTCCATGGACGAATTGGTGTCCTACGGGCAAAAGCTTTAGAATATCTATATATACCATTTAGGTGATTTGATGATACAGTTATACTACCTCTGAAACATTTCGGAGGTTTGAGTGAAGACGGTTCTAGTTAGGTCGGCCAAGATCGTGGTCGCGATGTTTGCCGGTTTTATCATCATCGCTATAGCGCCATTCGGGATTGCCAGCTTTTGGCCCTTTGTGGTGACTGGGTGTGGGCTTGCCACCTTTCTTGCAACACGAGAGCGTGCAACAACGCCCATTGTTGCGCAGGCACAGTCGCTCCCAACCAGCACAAACATTCAAAAGGGAAAACGTCGTCTGTGGGGATCTGCTTTGGCGTTCATTATCGCGGTAGGGGGCTTTGTGCTTTGGAGCTATCTCGACGCTGAAAGCCAAAAGTCTGAGGCTCTCAAGCGCTCTGTGGCTTCCCAAACCCAAAAAATGCTGGGCCCCAATTTCCACGTTCAGTCTGTGTCATTGCCTGACGGCATTGGCAGCTATGAGACGACTGCTGTAGTCGTATTCACAACCGTTGCAGACGAGAAACGGGACAGCTTGACTATGGTTCTAACCGGCGACTGCGGCGATACCTGCCGAATTCGTATGGATCCTCGAGACGCGCTGCGGCTCGCCCCACTACGGTAACTGCTCGCCGTTAGGGCTAGCCTAATCAATGAAACCTTCCTGAGCGCCTCCTGTAGGCGCTCTGGGGGGCCTTCAAGAACCCATAACAGCCGTTGCGCCGCAAAACTCCAATGCAAATTTAATACCATATACTATTATTCTGGTTGGATTGCCCGACAAGGCGGTCAATGAATCCGGCGAACGCGTCCGTGCGGCGCTGATAGCTTCGGGGCTTGGCCTGCCGCCCAAGCGCATTACCGTCAATCTCGCCCCCGCCGATCTGCCCAAGGAGGGCAGCCATTACGACCTGCCCATCGCTCTGGGCGTCATGGCCGCCATCGGCGCCATTCCGCAGGATGCGCTTGATGGTTATCTGGCGCTGGGCGAACTCGGTCTCGATGGCCGCCTCGCCCATGTTGGCGGCATCCTGCCCGCCGCCATCGCCGCGCAAGGCAAGGATCTGGGGCTGATCTGCCCGGCCCCATCGGGCGCCGAGGCCGCCTGGGCTGGTGAAAACCTCGATATCGTCGCCGCCGAAAGCCTGCTGGCATTGGTCAATCATCTGACCGGGCATCAACTGGCCGCGCGGCCAACCGCCCGCGTCCATCACGCCGCTGCCGGACTGCCGGATCTGAGTGAAGTTCGCGGCCAGCAGGTAGCGCGGCGGGCGCTCGAAGTGGCCGCAGCCGGTGGCCATAATATGTTGATGGTCGGCCCGCCGGGCGCTGGAAAATCCATGCTGGCGGCGCGGCTTCCGTCGATCCTGCCGCCGCTCAATCCGCGCGAGCTGCTCGATATTTCCATGATCCAGTCGATTGCCGGTGAACTGGCGGGTGGTGCGATCTCCGACCGACGCCCCTTCCGCGCCCCGCATCATTCGGCCTCCATGGCCGCTCTCGTCGGCGGTGGACTCAAGGTACGGCCCGGCGAAGTCAGCCTTGCCCACAATGGTGTGCTGTTCCTTGATGAGCTGCCCGAATTTGCCCCCAGCGTGCTCGATAGCCTGCGCCAGCCGCTGGAATCGGGCGAAACCGTCATCGCACGCGCCAATGCCCGCGTCAGCTATCCCAGCCGCGTTCAGCTCATCGCCGCGATGAACCCCTGCAAATGCGGTTTGGCGGGAACGCCCGGTCACACCTGCCGCCGTGGCAAGTCCTGCGCCGACGACTATCAGGGCCGCGTCTCAGGTCCATTCCTAGACCGCATCGACATCCGCATCGACGTTCCGGCGGTTACCGCCGCCGATATGATCGCCCCCGCTGCCGCGGCCGAAAGCTCGCTGGTCGTCGCCGAGCGCGTCGCCCGCGCCCGGCTGCGCCAGCAACAGCGCTTCGAGGAACACGGCGCGCCGCACACCTATACCAATGCCGCCGCCAGCTCGTCGCTGATCGAGACGGTGGTCAATCCGGATCGGGAAAGCCAGGCGCTGCTCTTGCAGGCGGCCGAGCGCTTCAACCTCTCGGCCCGCGCCTATCACCGTGTGCTCAAGGTCGCCCGCACGCTCGCCGATCTGGCCGGCGTCGATAAAGTCGGCCGTCCGCACATTGCCGAGGCCCTCAGTTATCGCCTCAACTTCGGCAGCGCCTGACGGTTAGCCGCTAAGTGGATAACCCTGTGGATAAGTGTTTCACGTGAATCCGCCTCAGCGCACGCTTGTATAGCCGCCCGGAACGCCCTCTGGAGACAGCACCACCTGCCAGAGACTGATATTGCGCGCGCGGAACAGCGCAGCAAAACTCAGCAGATAATAGCGCCACATCCGCCTGAACCGCTCGTCGTAATCCGCCGACAAGTCCGGCCAGGCCGCATCGAAATTGGCCATCCAGGCCATCAGCGTCTTGTCGTAATCGGCCCCGAAATTGTGCCAGTCTTCCATCACGAACAGCCCCTCGATGGCCTTGCCGATCTGGGCGATGGACGGCAGCATGCCGTTGGGAAAGATGTATTTTTCGCTCCACGGATCGCCATGCGTGCTCGAAACGTTGCCGCCAATGGTATGCAGCAGAAACAGCCCATCGGGCTTGAGCAGTGTCGCGGCTTTTTCGAAATAGGACCGGTAATTCTTGTAGCCGACGTGCTCGAACATGCCGATCGAGATGATCCGGTCGAACTGCCCGTCGAGCGCCTGATAGTCGATCAGCCGCGTCTCGACCGGCAACCCTTCGGTGCTCTTATTGGCCAGCGCCGCCTGCTCCTTGCTGACGGTAACGCCAATGCCCGACACGCCATAGCGCTCGGCGGCAAATTTGAGGAACCCGCCCCAGCCCGATCCGATATCGAGAATCCGCATGCCCGGCTGCAACCCGATCTTGCGGCAGATCAGATCGAGCTTGGCCTCCTGCGCCGCGTCGAGGTCGGTTGCGTCCTTCCAATAGCCGCACGAATAGATCATGCGCTTGTCGAGCATGGCCGCATAAAGTTCGTTGCCGATGTCGTAGTGTTTTTCGCCCACCTCGGTGATGTGCAGCCGCTGCAGGTTAAACAACCGCGCCCTGACGGTGCTGGCCAAAAGCGCCAGATCCTTGGGGAAGGCATCCTGAATATGGCTGCTGACGAGGCGAAACACCAATTCGTCGACCGCTTCGGCGTCCCACCAGCCATCCATGTAGCTTTCGCCAAAGCCCAGCGTGCCGTCGCGCATGACGCGTTGCCAGAGCCGCTCGTCGTGCACGGCCAGATCCCACGCATTGGGGCCATTGACCGTAATTCCAGTCTTTTCGAGCTGTCCGAGAATAAAGCGCTTGGCGATTTCAGGCATGGCTTGGCTACCGGTCACGACCACCAAATCGTGCGCCTTCGCACTGCCACTATCAACAGCTATTTGCGCGCCGGTTAAGCGGCGTTAACCCGGCTCCCTGTAAGCATTTCACCGCCTGACAATAGGATAATCGTCCCATAATAGTCGTAATGTCGTGGCAGTAGGACAAAATGCGAAGATCGGGCGAACTGGTCCAGTGGAATAATAAAGGCGGTTACGGCTTCGTGCGCGACGACACGGGCCGGGATTACTACGTCCACATCTCGAAAATGACCGGCGTCAGCCGGCCCCGCATCGGCGATACGCTGAGCTTTGAGACCGCCGTCGGCCGCAAGGGGCGCCTGTCCGCCGTCGATGTGACGGTCACCGCCTCCATTCCCGCGCCACAGCAAACCCTGCGCGATATCAAGCAGGCGCAAGGCAATGTCTCGCGCTATGCGGTCGGGCTGCGCACCGCTGCCGCGACCATGATGACGATCCTCATTCTCGTCGCCATCAGCACCGGCCATGCCCCGGCCTGGCTGGCGCTGCTTTATGCGGCCATGGGCACCGCCTCGGCGCTGCTCTATCGCTTCGACAAGCTCTACGCCATTACCGGCCAATACCGCGTCAGCGAAACCAATCTGCATGTGGTCGATCTGTGCTTTGGCATTATCGGCGGTCTCGCGGCGCAGGAAGTTTACCGCCACAAAACGGTTAAGCCGCGCTTTGTCGCCACCACCTGGGCGATTGCGCTGGCCCACACGCTGGGCCTCGCCGCGCTCGCCTTTGGCGGCTTCAAAATGCTGTTTCCGGGCGGTTACTGATCGTCAGCGCGCGTGATTCACGTGGAACACCGCGCGATTTAACCCAGCAAATCCCCGCCGCCATAGCGTCGGTCATATTGCCAGCCATCGCGCCACTCGCGTTCCAGCACGGCCCGGCGCTTGCCATAGCGTTCTTCGGTGATCGTCAGCTCGATAATGCGGTCGGTGCGAAAATTGCGGAACGCCGTGCGCAGACAGCACCAGGCAGCAATGGTCTGCTTGCCCTCGTAGTAGGCCAGCTGCACCGGCCAGATCGTGCGCTCGCTCGGATTGCCGCCCTCATCCTCATAGGAAATCCGCAGCGCTTTTTCCGTGCGCATCGCCTGCCGCACCTGCGCCAGCACCGGCATCGGCTTTTTCTCGCCCCACACCGCCACCGGCCACAGCCCCGTATCGTTGATCCGGTCGCGTAGGTCTTCGGGAGACGCGGTGGCGATCTTGGCCAGGGCATTCTGCGCCGCAGCGCCCAGGCCATCGTCGGGCTGCGCCCCGACCCAGCGGGCGCCGAGCACCAGGGCTTCGAGTTCCTCGGGCGTAAACATCAGCGGCGGCAAGAAGAATCCGGGCTTTAGCATATAGCCAACCCCCGCTTCGCCATCGATAGGCGCACCGAGGCCGATAAGCGTCTGCACATCGCGATAGAGCGTGCGCACCGACACGCCCTGCTCTTCTGCCAGCGCGGCAGCCGTGACCGGCATGCGGTGCCGACGCAGCGCATCCATGACGGCGAACAGGCGTTCGGTCTTGTCCATCGGGCAGTCTCCTTGCGGCGGCCTAGGTGCCAGATTCTGTGGGCCCGGCCAACTCCCCCAAATGGGGAGCGGCCTGGCGCAACGGCAGCAGGTTCAGGCGATCTGGCCATGAAACGCCCGCAGATCATGCGCCATTGCCTCCGGCACTTCCAGCGCCGGAAAATGCCCGCCGCTGCGCAGTTCGGTCCAGCGCACGATGTTCCACAAATTGCGTTCGCCCCAGTCGCGTGGCGCTGGGTCCTCGGCCAGCATCGCCAAAATGCCGTGCGGCACAGTATGGCGCGGTGGCTTTTCCGCCAGCGTCGGATCGGCAAAGGCCTCCTTATAAAGCCGCACCGACGATCCTATCGTGCGGGTAAACCAGTAGATCGAGAGAATGGTCGCCAGCGTTTCGAAATCGAAGACGTGCTCAAGGTCGCCGCCATTGTCGCTCCATGCCTTGAACTTTTCCAAAATCCACGCGGCTAGGCCAGCGGGTGAATCATTGAGCCCAACGGCTAGCGTGGCGGGCTTTGTGCCCTGCTCCATGGCATAGGCGCCCTCGTGTATGCTCCACGCCCCCATGCGCTGCAACCAGGCGGCCTCTGCCGGTGTCGGATCATCCGGCTTGGGGAAGCCATAATAGACATTGACGTAATGCGCCCCGATCAGCCGTTCGGGAAAATCGCGCACCAGCGCCATCACCACGCCAGCGCCCATATCCGACCCCGAGGCCAGAAATCTGGGATAGTTGAGCCGCGTCATCAGCTCCGCCCAAAGCGGGGCAATCCGCGCATGGTTCATGCCGGGCGCGGCCGGCTGGCTCGAAAAACCATAACCGGGCAGCGACGGAATGATCACGTCAAACGCCACGCCATCGACCGGCTCGGTCAAGAGCGGCACCAGCGGCAGCAATTCAACGAAATTGGACGGCCAGCCATTGGCCAGCAGGATCGGCACATTGGTCTGCCCACGCCCACGCACATGGACGAAATGGACCGTTTCGCCATTCACCACTTCGGTAAATTGCGCAAATCCATTGAGCCGCGCCTCGGCAGCGCGCCAGTCAAAGTGCTGGCCCCAATAGTCGACGAACCTGCGCAGGAAGGCATCGTCAATGCCATCGCCCCAACCGACCCCGTCCATGGCCTGCTGAAACCGCGTCTGGGCCAGTCGATATTTGAGATCGGTAATGGCGCTATCGGGAATTGAGACGGTGAAGGGTGTCGGCATGACGTTTCTCCAATCTGCGTTGGAGAAACAATGTGCCAAGGCCCTGACAGCTCACGTCAGTATGGCGGCTTCCAAGACGATTCGGTCCTTCGTCATCACCCGGCTTGTCCGGGTGATCCATCTCTCAGCGCGCGCGGCGGCATGGATTGCCCGGACAAGCCGGGCAATGACGAAGGGCTTTGGGTTGGTGCAGCCGGCCCTCAGGCGATCTCGAACTCACACCAGTGCCGATACGGCCGCTCCGGCGAGTAAATCACATTGGGGAAATGCGGATTGTGCAGCGCGTCGGCATAGGCCTGATCTTCAAGGCAGAAGCCCGAATTCTTTCCATAGGTCGCGCCATTGAGGCCCGGTACCGGCACATTGGTCGACACGCCATTGTAAACCTGCACACCCGGGCGGTCGGTCCACAGCTTGAGCGTCAAATCCTTGTCCGGCGACACCACCGTCGCAACCGGATCGGTATTGTTGCGGCCGGTATCGAGCGCCATGCCGATATCGTAATCGACCGGCTTGCCGGCACTGTCGCGCATCGTGCGCGGCGTGCGCAGGTCATAGATCGTGCCGCGCGATGGCAGGATGGCGCCGGTCGCCGCCAGATCATCACCAAGCTGCGTATAGGCGCTCGAATTGACCTGGATCGTATGATCCAGCACATCGGCGGTCGTGCCGAGGTTGAAATACTGGTGCTGCACCAGGCTGATCGGCGTCGCCTGATCGGTCGTTGCGCTCAGCTCCAGCTTCAGGCGATTGCCCTTGAGCGTATAGGTCGCCGAGAAATTGACATTGCCGGGATAACCCATTGCGCCATCAGGCGAAAAATGGGTGAAGCGCACGCTGTTGTTAGCTTCGTCGACCTGCCCGTCCCACACCTGACGGCCCAGGCCTTCTTCGCCGCCATGAAGCTGCAGCGTGCCCAGATTGGCGGCCAGCTGATAGGTCTTGCCGTTAAGATCAAAGGACGCGTCCTTGATGCGGTTGGCGACGCGTCCAGCCAGCGAGCCGAAATGCGGGCTGTGCTTTTCGTAGGCCTCGAACGTGTCGAAGCCCAGCACCACCGAGCGTTCGCCGCCGGCGACGGGTACGCGCCAGTCGCGCACCGCCACGCCATAGCCGATCAGGTCGACAGTCACGCCGGTCGCGCTGACCAAACGGAACTGATCGACGCGCTTGCCCCGGAATTCGCCGAAATTGCTGACTGCTATGGCCATCATTGCCCCCGTAGAAACTGGGCGGAACGTGTAGCCTGCTTCAATAGGCCCCTGCAACGTCGCACTTGACCTTTTGCGTCGGGCTGCCAAAGCTTGACGGCAGTGATGCAGGAGCGAGTGTGAACGAAATCGGTCTTAGACGCCGGGCTACGGTGCACGATGTGGCGCGGGCCGCCGGCGTTTCGCTGGCAACGGTTGATCGCGTGCTCAACGCGCGCCCCGGCGTGCGCGCCGCGACGGTCGAAAAAGTCGAGGCCGCAATTGCCGAGATCGGCTTTTCGCGCGATCTGGGCGCATCGCTGCTGGCCCGGGCCCGCGATCTGCGGCTGACCTTTGTCATTCCCGACAGCTCCAACGAGTTTATGGCCAGCCTTGCCGCTGCCGTCGAACAGCGCGCTGGCCCGGCTCTGACCGATCGCGTCCATATCGATATCCGCCGCATCAGGGCGCTCGACGCCGACGCGCTGGCACAAAGCCTTGATGCCATCGACGCCCGGTCCTGTGATTGCGTCATCATCGTCGCCAGCCAGGAACCCTCGGTGCAGGCCGCCGTCGATAGCGCCGCCAAACGCGGCATCGCGGTGATGACGCTGGTCTCAGACCTCCCCGGCTCACAGCGCCGACACTTTATCGGCATCGACAATGTTGCGGCCGGCCGCACCGCCGCCTCGCTGATGGGGCGGTTCCTGCCCCACGGTGGCAAGGTCGCCGTCATCGCCGGGTCGCTCCATCTGCGCGACCATTCCGATCGCCTGCTGGGTTTTCAGACCGTGCTCAGCGCGCAATTTCCCGCCATCGAACTTATCGGCCCGGTCGAAGGCCATGACGAACGCAGCGAAACCCAGGCCATTGTCGGTCGCCTGTTCGAGCGGCACCCCGATCTGGCTGGGCTCTATAATCTGGGCGCGGGTAATGCGGGGCTTGTCGCTACGCTTGATGCCTCCGCCCGCTCCGGCGCCATTCGCGTCATCGCCCACGAGCTGACCGAACCCACGAGGCGCGGCCTGCAATCGGGCGCGGTCGATGTCGTGCTCGACCAGAACCCCGATGGCGAAATTCGCGAAGCCATCGCCGTCGCCCGCACGCTGGTACTGGGTGGCCATGGCAGCGGAAGCAGCAACCCCATTGAAATTGGGATTTTCCTGCGCGACAATCTGCGCTAAAGACAGCGCCAATCATCAAACCGGCGTGGCCCAAAATTGGGCCTGGAGGACGTTCAGATGTTTTGCATTCCCGAAAATGAGGTACGTACCTCATGACTTATCTCGGCATTGATATCGGCACATCCGGCGTCAAGGTCCTGCTGATCGACGCGCATGGTCGCGCCCTCGGCGAAGCCTCCGCCCCCGCCGTCGAGCCCGTGCGCCCCCATCCCGGCTGGTCCGAACAGAACCCCGCCGATTGGTGGACCGCAACGCTGGCCGCCATCGACAAGCTCAAGGCGTCCAACCCCAAGGAACTGGCTGCTGTGCGCGGCATAGGCCTTTCCGGCCACATGCATGGCGCGACGCTGCTGGGTAAGGACGACGAAGTCCTTCGCCCCTGCATCCTCTGGAACGATGGCCGCTCGGAAGCGGAGTGCAAGGAAATGGAAGCGGCGCTTCCAACCCTGCGCCAGATTTCGGGCAATATCGCCATGCCCGGCTTTACGGCGCCCAAGATCGCCTGGGTTCGCAAGCATGAGCCGGAGATTTACGCCAAGATCGCCAAGGTCCTGCTGCCCAAGGCGTATGTACGCCTGCTGCTGACCGGCGAGCATGTCGAAGACATGTCCGACGCCGCCGGCACGCTCTGGCTCGACGTTGCCAAGCGCGACTGGTCAGACGAGCTGCTGGCCGTCACCGGCCTCAACCGTTCCCACATGCCGCGCCTCGTCGAAGGCTCCGCGCCCTCAGGCAATCTCAAGGCCGAACTGGCATCGCGCTGGGGCATTGCCGGCACCGCCGTCGTTGCCGGTGGCGCAGGCGATAACGCCGCCGCCGCTTGCGGTATCGGCGCCATTCGCCCCGGCGAAGGCTTTGTCTCGCTCGGCACGTCGGGCGTGCTGTTTGTCTCCAACGACAAATTCCGCCCCAATACCGAAGCGGCCGTCCACGCCTTCTGCCATGCCATTCCCGATACCTGGCACCAGATGGGCGTCATTCTGTCCGCCACCGATAGCCTCAACTGGCTGTCGCGCATTACCGGCCAGAAACAGGCCGAGCTGTCGGGCGCTGCCGAGGCATCGTTCACCGGTCCGGGCGAAGAAATCTTCCTGCCCTACCTCTCTGGCGAACGCACGCCACACAACAATGCCAGCGCCCGCGGCTCCTTCACCGGCCTGTCGCATCGCTCCGATCCAGCGCGCCTGACGCAGGCCGTCATGGAAGGCGTGACCTTCGCCTTCCGCGATTGCCAGCGCGTACTGCACGATGCCGGCACAAGGATTGACCGCCTGCTGGCGGTTGGCGGTGGCGCCAGATCGGCGCTCTGGCTCAAGATGATCGCCACCAATCTCGATATGGAAATCGCCCTCCCCGAGGACGGCGATTTCGGTGGTGCACTGGGCGCCGCCCGTCTCGGCCTCTGTGCCGCTGAGGGCGCCGATCCCCACACCGTCATCACCATGCCGCCGATCAAGACCGTCATTGCGCCCGACAAATCCCTGTCGGCCGCCTATTCCGACCAATATGCGCGTTACCGCGCGCTCTACCCTGCCATCGAGGAGGCACGTTCGTGAGTGATTTTTTCAAGGGCCTAAGCCAGGTCAAGTATGAAGGCCCTGAAAGCCGCAACGCGCTGGCCTATCGCCATTATAACAAGGACGAAGGGATCGCCGGCAAGCGGATGGAAGACCATATCCGCCCGGCCATCGCCTATTGGCATGCCTTGGCGCAGGAAGGCGGCGATCCGTTCGGCGGCCGTACTTTTGATCGTCCGTGGTTCGACAAGGGCCTTGAAGGCGCCAAGCTCAAGGCTGAAGTGGCCTTTGAATTTTTCAACCTGATCGACGTGCCCTTCTTTGCCTTCCACGACGTGGACGTGGCTCCCGAAGGCGCGACGCTCGAAGAGAGCAACAAGAACCTGCGCGTCATCGGCGACATTCTGTCTGCCAAGATGCAGGAAACCGGCAAGAAGCTCCTCTGGGGCACGGCAAACCTCTTCTCCAACCGCCGCTACATGGCTGGTGCTGCCACCAATCCAGATCCCGAAATCTTCGCCTATGCCGCTGGCCAGGTGAAGGCTGTGCTCGAGCTGACCAATGAACTGGGCGGCGAGAACTATGTGCTCTGGGGCGGCCGTGAAGGCTACGAAACCCTGCTCAACACCAAGATCGGCCAGGAACAGGACCAGATGGCCCGCTTCCTGCACCTCGTGATCGAGCATGCAGAAAAGATCGGCTTTAAGGGCCAGATCCTGATCGAGCCCAAGCCACAGGAGCCAAGCAAGCACCAGTACGACTTCGACGTCGCGACGGTCTTTGGCTTCCTCCAGAAGTACGGCCTCGAAAAGAAGGTGAAGTGCAACATCGAGGTCGGCCACGCCTTCCTGGCCGGTCACTCCTTCGAGCACGAACTGGCCCTCGCCTCGTCGCTCGGCCAGCTCGGCTCGGTCGACGCCAACCGCAACGATCTGCAGTCCGGCTGGGATACCGATCACTTCCCCAACAATGCGGGCGAAATGGCGCTGGCCTTCTACTACATCCTCAAGCAGGGCGGTCTGGGCAAGGGCGGCTTCAATTTCGACGCCAAGGTCCGTCGCCAGTCGCTCGACCCCGCAGACCTGCTGCATGGCCACATTCTGGGCCTCGACACGCTGGCCCGCGGCCTCAAGGGCGCCGTCGCGCTCATCGAGGATGGCGAATATGACAAGCTGCTCGATGGCCGCTATGCCGGTTGGGACAATGGCCTGGGCAAGGACATCCTCGCAGGCAAGCTGAGCCTCTCCGACATCGCCGCCAAGGTTCATGCCGATGGCATTAACCCGCAGCCAAAGTCCGGCCGCCAGGAATATCTCGAAAACCTGGTCAACCGCTTCGTCTAAGCGGCAGATCATCCGACCCAAACACGCGCGACCTCGTGGTATCACCATGAGGTCGCGCAGCTGTTAGAGAACCGGCCCAACGGTAGGCCTCATCCTGAGCCCGTCGCAGGATACGGGTCGTGCCTCAATCACATTTTCCCGATCACCGACGACAAGCCGCCCCAATCGGGCTAATCTGGCTCGGATACAGACCGCGTTCGCTTCTAGCCGCGCTGTAACCAGTCCGGCCGACGACCCGGCGAATGCTCTCTGCCACTGACAGCGGAGACCAGCCATGGCAGACTTCCACGTCCTATCCGGCGCCGGCGACAAGCTCGACGTGCCCGTCATTCGCACCATCTCGATCTCAGATGTCTTCGACGCCCTGCGACAGGGCGCGGCCGACTTTTGGGAAAAGCCCAGCCACTATGTGATGCTGGCACTGATCTATCCCGTCATTGGCGTTGTGCTGACTGTCTGGATGAACGGGTTTTACACTTGGCCCCTGCTCTATCCGCTCGTGGGCGGCTTTGCGCTGATCGGCCCCTTCGCCGCGCTCGGCCTTTATGAAATCAGCCGCCGGCGCGAACAGGGCCTCGATACCAGCTGGTCGCATGCCTTTGAGGTGCTGCGCTCGCCCGCTATTGGCTCCATCGCCGCGGTTGGCGTCATGCTCTTCGTGTTTTTCACGCTGTGGCTCACCGCGGCGCAGGCGCTTTACGAATCCGTCTTCAGCTCCACCACGCCACAAACGCTCAATGGCCTGTTCGCCCAGGTGTTCAGCGAACCGGGCGGCATGACATTGCTGATCGTCGGCACCCTGCTCGGCGCGCTGTTTGCGCTGGTCACGCTCTGCACCACGGTCATCGCCTTCCCGCTGCTGCTCGATCGCGATGTCGGGGCGTTCGTTGCCGTCGAAACCTCGTTCCGCGCCGTCCTGCGCAACCCAATTCCCATGCTGGCCTGGGGCGTTATCGTCGGCGTTGGCCTGTTCCTTGGCTCGCTACCGATCTTTGTCGGCCTGGCGGTGGTCATCCCCATCTTCGGCCACGCCACCTGGCACCTCTACCGCAAAGTCGTCGAACCAGCCTCGGTCTAATCCCGAACCTCTCGCTCATCCGTCATTGCCCGGCTTGTCCGGGCAATCCACCTGCTGACGCACGCTGCAGAATGGATCACCCGGACAAACCGGGTGATGACGGTGCGAGGCGTTGTCGAGTCGCCAACCCCAAAACCCCATCCACAAAATCCCCACACCTAACGCGCACCCCCCGGTTGGATTTTCGTATCGAACGCCATAAGGTCGCCGCTTTCCTGCCGAGACCTGTTGCCTGATGGACCAGACGACCGTTCAACCCACTTTGACGCCCATGATGGCGCAGTATTTCGAGATCAAGGCGGTCAATCCGGGCTATCTGCTGTTCTATCGCATGGGCGATTTCTACGAGCTGTTCTTTGAGGACGCCGAGATCGCCAGTGCTGCGCTTGGCATCGTGCTCACCAAGCGCGGCAAGCATCTGGGCGAAGATATCGGCATGTGCGGCGTGCCCATCCATGCCGCCAATGACTATCTCAATAAGCTCATCAAGCTGGGCCATCGCGTCGCCATCTGCGAGCAGATCGAAGACCCCAAGGAAGCCAAAAAGCGCGGCGCCAAATCCGTCGTCAAACGCGATGTCGTGCGCCTGATCACGGCCGGTACGCTGACCGAAGACGATCACCTCGACGCCCGCACCTCCAATTTCCTTGCGACGCTCGCCATGGTGCGCCACGGCGAAACCGATTTCGCTCTGGCCTGGGCCGACGTGTCGACCGGCGAAACCTTCACCGCCGATCTCTCTGCCGAGCAGTTGCAGGACGAACTTGCCCGCATCGACCCGGCCGAATTGCTGATGGCCGACGCCACCCGGCAGGCGCTGGTCGAGCGGCATCTGTTCGCGCCAAACTGGGTTGAGATCACCCACGCCGCCCCGGCCGAAAGCTTTGATAGCGAAGCCGCCAGCGACGCCCTGCGCAACGCCTTTCCTGGCGGCGATTTCGATCCAAGTGCTCTGTCGCGCGCCGCTCGAGCCGCGCTGGGCGCCATCGTCGCCTATGTACGCGAAAGCCAGAAGGGCGTCGGCGTTGCCCTGCGCGCCCCGGTTCCCGAAACCGCCAGCCGCCATATGGCCATCGACGCCGCCACACGTTCGAGCCTTGAACTGCACCAGACCCAGCGCGGCCAGCAACGCGGCTCGCTCCGGCAGGTCATAGACCTCACCGTCACTGCGCCGGGATCGCGCCTGCTGTCCGCCCGTCTCGCTGCGCCCTTGGCAGCGTCGGCCGCCATCAATGCCCGCCTCGACGCCGTGGGCCTCCTCGCCAACGACACCTTGCTCACCGGCCGCCTGCGCGCTGATCTGAAATCCGTGCCCGATCTGGCCCGTGCCCTCACTCGCCTTGCGCTGGATCGCGGTGGTCCGCGCGATCTCGCTTCGGTTGGCAAAGCCGTCAACGCTGCTGCGGCACTGTCGGGGCACTTCGCCCGCCTGCAGGATGTGCCCGAGGTTCTGGCGCGATTGGTGCAAACCCTTGCCGCCGCGCCCCTGCCGCTGGCCTCCGAACTCTCGCTCGCCCTCGACGACGAGCTGCCCCTGTTCAGCCGCGACGGCGGTTTCGTGCGCAAGGGCTACGATACCGCGCTCGATGACGAACGCGCTTTGGCCAGCGAAACCCGCGCCGTCGTCGCCGCGCTGCAGGCCCGCCTGATGGACGAAACCGACGTCCGCTCCCTCAAAATCCGCCACAACGGCGTCCTCGGCTATTTCGTTGAAGTTCCGGCTGCTCATGGCACCAAGCTCCTTGAAGAGCCGCATCGCCAGACCTTCATTCATCGCCAGACGCTGGCCAATGCCATGCGGTTCACGACGACCGAACTGGCCGAACTCGAAGGCCGCATCGCCCGTGCCCATGAGGCAGCGCTCGAAATCGAACTGCGAATTTTCGCCACCCTGCGGCAGGACGTTTTGGGTCGCACCGATGCGCTGCGCCAGCTGGCCGATGCTTTGGCCGAACTCGACGTCACCACGGCGCTCGCCCATCTGGCCGCCACCCGCTCCTATACCCGCCCCGAAATCGACAACTCCCTCGCCTTCGCCATCCATGGCGGCCGCCACCCGGTCGTTGAAGACATGGTGATGAGCGAAGGCCAGAGCTTTGTCGCCAATGACGCTGACCTGTCGGGCGACGATGCCAGTGGCGGTGGTGCGCTCTGGCTGGTCACCGGCCCCAATATGGGCGGTAAATCGACCTTCCTGCGCCAGAACGCGCTGATCGCCATCCTCGCGCAAATGGGCAGCTTCGTGCCCGCTTCCTCCGCCCATATCGGCGTCATCGACCGCGTTTTCTCGCGCGTCGGCGCCAGCGACGATATCGCGCATGGCCGCTCGACCTTCATGGTCGAAATGGTCGAAACCGCCGCTATTCTCAACCGCGCCACCCGCCGTTCGCTTGTCGTGCTGGACGAAATCGGCCGCGGCACCGCCACCTTCGATGGTCTTTCCATCGCCTGGGCTGCCGTCGAAGCGCTGCACAACACCACCGGTTGCCGCGCGCTTTTCGCCACCCACTTCCACGAATTGACCAGCCTCGCCAAGAGCCTGGCCCGTGTCAGCAATGTCACCATGAAAGTGCGCGAGTGGGAGGGCGAAGTGGTGTTCCTGCACGAAGTTGGCCCCGGCGCCGCCGACCGCTCCTATGGCATCCAGGTGGCGCGTCTCGCCGGCCTGCCCGAGCCGGTGCTGGCCCGCGCCCGTCAGGTGCTGACCGTGCTCGAACAGCGCTCGGCCGGAACCGCCTCTTCCAGCCAGAAAGCCAGCGTGCTAGACGATCTGCCACTTTTCGCGCATCAGCCGGTTTCACGGCCCGTTGAGAAAGACCCGGTACACTTAGCGCTCGACGCCGTTCGTCCCGATGAAATGACCCCCAAGCAAGCGATTGAAGCGCTCTACGAGTTGAAGAAAATCCGCGATGACGCTCGCCGAAGCTGAGGCAAAGCCGCGAAAACCGCTATTCGCGCTCAAACCCGCCGAGACCATTCTCGGCGAGCTCGATGCTGCTATTGGCGATGAGGCTCCCAAATCAAGCGCCGCCCGCGCCATCGTGCTGGCCCATATTCGCCAGACTTTGGCCGAGGCCCGCGAACAGGCCGAAGCCGAATTGCTGGCCACCAACAAGGGCACCCGCTGCGCGCAGAACCTGAGCGCCGCCGAAGACGAAATCATTACGGCGGTGCATCTCTTCGCCACGCGCCGCGTCTATCCGGTCGATAATCCCTCCGGCGCCGAAGCCATCGCGCTCTCGGCCGTCGGCGGCTATGGCCGCGGCACGTTGGCCCCCGGCTCCGACATCGATCTGCTGTTTATCTTGCCCTATAAGCAAACGCCCTGGGGCGAGCAGGTCACCGAATATATCCTCTATATGCTGTGGGATCTGGGCCAAAAGGTCGGCCACGCCGTCCGTTCGGTCGACGAATGTATCCGCATGGCCCGCGCCGACATGACCGTGCGCACCGCAACGCTCGAAGCGCGGTTCCTGACCGGCGACAAGACGCTGTTCGATCAGCTGATCCATCGCTTTGAAACCGAAATCATGCCCAAGACGGGCCCCGAATTCATCGCCGCCAAAATGGCCGAGCGCGACGAGCGCCACAAGCTGATGGGCAATACCCGCTATGTGGTCGAGCCCAATATCAAGGACGGCAAGGGTGGCCTGCGCGACCTCAACACGCTGTTCTGGATCGGGAAATACTTCTACCAGGTCAAGACCAGCCATGAACTGGTCGGCAAGGGCGTGCTGTCAGCCGCCGAATATCGCCTGTTCTCCCGCGCCGAGGATTTCCTCTGGGCCGTGCGCTGTCACCTCCATTTCGTGACCCATCGCGCCGAAGAAAAACTGACCTTTGACGTCCAGCCCGAACTGGCCCAGCGCATGGGCTATGCCCAGCGCGTCGGCATGCTCGGCGTCGAGCGTTTCATGAAGCGCTATTTCCTCGTCGCCAAGGATGTCGGGGACCTCACCCGCATCATCTGCGCCAGCCTCGAATTCAATCACGCCAAGGATATGGATATCGTTGGTCGTGTGCTCGCCCCGTTCCGCCAGGGCCGCAGCAAGATCAAGGGCGAAACCGATTTCGTGCTCGATACCGGCCGCCTCAATATCGCGGCGCCCGATATCTTTGAAAAAGACCCGGTCAACCTGATCCGCGTGTTCCTCGCGGCGGGCCGAGAACAATTGCTGTTCCACCCCGACGCCATCAAGGTCATCACCCGCTCGCTGCACCTGATCGACAACAAGGTGCGCAATGACCGCAAGGCCAACGAGTATTTCCTGACCATCCTGACCGATCCGCAATCGGTCGAACGCATCCTGCGCCAGATGAACGAGAGCGGCGTGCTCGGCAAGTTCGTGCCCGATTTCGGCAAAATCGTCGCGCTAATGCAGTTCAACATGTACCACCACTATACGGTGGACGAGCATCTGATCCGCGCCGTCGGCGTCATGGCCCAGATCGCCAATGGTGGCCTGCGTACCGAGCTGCCGCTAACCCACGAATTGCTGCCCCAGCTCAACGACACACGCCTGCTTTATGTCGCGCTGTTTCTGCACGATATCGCCAAGGGCCGCCCCGAGGATCACTCCACGGCCGGCGCCAAGATCGCCAAAAAGCTCTGCCCGCGCTTTGGCCTGTCGGCCGCCGAAACCGACACCGTCGCCTGGCTGATCGAACATCACCTGCTGATGAGCGAGATCGCCCAGGCCCGCGATATTCAGGACCCCGAAACCGCCAAAGCCTTTGCCGATGTGGTGCAATCGCCGCAACGACTGGCGCTGCTGATGATCCTCACCGCCTGCGATATTCGCGCGGTGGGTCCCGGCGTCTGGACCGGCTGGAAGGGCTCGCTATTACGCGCCCTCTACTACGCCACCGAGCCGCTGCTGTCCGGCGGCCACAGCCAGGTCACCCAGTCCGACCGCATCGAACATGCCCGGCACAATCTGGCCAAGGCGCTCGAAGCCTGGCCACCGGCCGACGTGCAAACCTATATCGCCCGCCACTACGATCATTACTGGCTCCGCGCCGAGCCGGAACTGCAGATCGAACATGCCCGCATGATCCGGCAGGCCGATATGTCGGGCCAGCCCTTCGCCGGCTCGATCCGCATCAAGGCTTTCGAGGGCATTACCGAAGTCAGCTTCTATACCCCCGACCATCCGCGCCTGCTGTCGCTGATCGCTGGCGCCTGCACCATGCAGGATGCCTCCATTATCGGCGCGCAGATTTTCTCGACCCGCGACGGCCACGCCATCGACACCTTCCGCCTGCGCCGCACCTTCACGTCCGACGAAGACGAAAAGGTCCGCGCCACCCGCATCATCGATACGGTCAAACAATTGCTGCAGGGCAAGCGCACCATCCTGATCGATCTGGGCAAGGAAAGCCGCCATAACAAGCGCCTCAAACCCTTCGCCCTGCCGGCGCAGGTCTCAGTCAGCAATGCCTTGTCTGAAAAGTTCACCGTCATCGAAGTGTCAGGCCTTGATCGCCTGGGCCTCTTGCACGCTTTGACCCATCAGATCGCCGATCTCAACCTCACCATCGGTTCGGCCCATATCGGCACCTACGGCGAAAAGGCCGTCGACGTTTTCTACGTCACCGACCTCACCGGCCAGAAAATCATGGCCAAGCCCCGCCAACGCAAAATCCACGACGCCCTGATGAGCGTGTTCCACCCCCGGGCAGAGCAGAAGAGCGGCAATGGCTAGCATGGCGCCTTTTTTCCTCTCCCCATCGGGGAGAGGTGGCTCGCGCAAGGCGCGAGTCGGTGAGGGGGCGCTCGGACCTGCGCGACGCGCCGGCTTGAGCCAAAGCACCCCCTCATCCGACGCTGCGCGCCACCTTCTCCCCGATGGGGAGAAGAAAGACCCAGCCCAGGCCAATGTATCAAACCCGGGCAGTGGCACGGCGCTGACCCGCACGCTGAGCAAGCTCCTCCCCCTATCAGGGGGAGGCTGGGTGGGGGTATCCCCTAGATCATGAGCCTCTACCGCAATTTCCTCTCCGTTGGCGGGCTCACCCTCGTGTCCCGCGTCGCTGGCTTTGCCCGTGATGCGCTGATGGCGGCTGTGCTGGGCACTGGCCCCGCCGCCGACGCCTTTTTTGCCGCCTTCCGCTTCCCAAACCTGTTCCGGCGCCTCTTTGCTGAAGGTGCCTTCAACACCGCCTTTGTGCCGATGTTCTCGGGCGCCCTCGAAAAGCAAGGCCCCGACGAAGCGCGGGATCTCGCCGCCCGCATCATGAGCTGGCTCGTCGCCATGCTGGTGGTCGTGACGATCCTGGCTGAAATCTTCATGCCGCAGCTGATGGTCGCTTTCGTGCCGGGCTTTGTCGATGACAAGGACAAGTTCGACCTCACCGTCCTGCTGACGCGGATCATGTTCCCCTATCTCGCCTGCATGTCGCTTATGGCGGCCTATGGCGCGATCCTCAATTCCCTCGGGCGCTTTTTTGCCGCCGCCTTCGCCCCGGTCATCCTCAACATCGTCAATATCGCCGCCATGATCCCGCTGGTGACCTTCTGGGTGCAGGACCCGGCGGGTGCTGCCGTCTGGGTCGGTGTCGCCACCATGTTCGGCGGACTGGCGCAGCTGTGGCTGGTCTGGGCCGCCATCAAGCGAGCCGACTTCGTGCCCGGCTTCCGCCTGCCGCGGTTTGATCCCGAAGTGCGCCGCTTTTGGGTGCTGGCCATTCCGGCCATCCTCACCGGCGGCATTACCCAGATCAATATTTTCGTCGGCACCATCATCGCCTCGGGCGCCGACAATGCCATTTCGATCCTCAACTATGCCGATCGGCTCTACCAATTGCCGCTCGGCATTATCGGCATTGCCATTGGCACGGTGCTGCTGCCCGAGCTGAGCCGCCACCTCAAGGGCGGCCGCGATACCGAAGCGCGCGCCACCCAGGACCAGTCCCTGCTCATCGCCATGCTGCTGTCCATGCCCGCCGCCACGGCGCTGATCGCCATGGCCGAGCCCATCGTCCGCGTCCTGTTCGAACGCGGCGCCTTCGATGCCGTCGCCAGCTACCAGACTGCCCAGGCGCTGATCGCCTTTTCGACCGGCCTGCCCGCCTATGTGCTGATCCGCGTGCTGCAGCCGGGCTATTTCGCCCGCGAAGACACCATCACGCCCACCATTTTCGCCGGCATTTCCGTCGTCGCCAATATCGGCCTGTCGCTGCTGCTGTTCCCGACCTATCTCCATGTCGGCATTGCGCTCGCGACCTCGATCTCGGCCTGGCTCAATGCCATCATGCTGGCCGCCTTTCTGGCGCGGCGCGGCCATTTCGCACTCACCTGGGCCGAATGGCGCAAGCATGGCCTGATCATCGCCATCAGCGTCATCATGGGCGGGGCGCTTTATCTACTGGCCGCCCGCGGCGCCCGTCATATGGCGACCACAGCCCCGATCTGGGAACAGGTCGGCGTCCTAGGCCTGCTGGTCGGCTTTGGCATGGTGGTCTATTTCACTCTGGTCCACATCACCGGCGCCCAGCCCATGGGCGCCCTCCTCCGTCGCCTCAGACGGCGGGGCTAGCGTCGAACCTCATCCCCCCGCGCCGGGATGACATCGCGCTCTATCAGATATATGGGTTGCGACTGGACCGCTTCTTATGAACTGCTAGGCTCTACCCATGTCCTTCACTCCCCGCGTTTTTTCCGGCATCAAACCCTCGGGCGATCTGCATCTGGGCAACTATCTCGGCGCCATCCGCCGCTTTGTGCCGCTGCAGGATACCCACGAGACCATCTATTGCGTCGTCGATATGCACGCGATCACGGTGTGGCAGGAGCCAGAAGACCTCAAGCGCTGGACGTATGAGATCGCCGCCGCCTATATCGCGGCCGGTGTCGATCCAGCCAAGTCGATCATTTTCAATCAGTCCCAGGTGATGGAACACGCCGAACTCGGCTGGATCCTCAACTGCGTCGCGCGCATGGGCTGGATGGCCCGCATGACCCAGTTCAAGGACAAGTCCGGCGATAACAGCGAAAACGTTTCGCTGGGTCTGTTCGCCTATCCGTCCCTGATGGCGGCCGATATCCTGCTCTATAAGGCCACGGGCGTCCCGGTCGGCGAAGACCAGATGCAGCACCTTGAACTGACCCGCGACATTGCCAAGAAGTTCAACCACGACTTCAAAAAGCAGATCAAATCGCTGGGCCACAAGGGCGACTTCTTCCCCATCACCGAGACCATGGCGACGGGCCCGGCCATGCGCGTCAAATCGCTCAAGGACGGCACCAAGAAGATGAGCAAGTCCGACGAGTCGGACCTCTCGGTAATCTACATGATGGACGACGCCGACCTGATCGCCAAAAAGATCAAGCGCGCCACCACCGATGCCGATGCGCTGCCAAGCGAAGCCGCTGGCCTTGCCGGTCGGCTCGAGGCCGAAAACCTCGTCGGCATCTATGCAGCGCTCTCCAACCGCACCGTCGATGATGTGCTGGGCGAATTTGGCGGCAAGGGCTGGGGCACGTTCAAGCCGGCTCTGGCCGATCTGGCCGTTGCCAAGCTTGCGCCCATCGCTGACGAAATGAAGCGTCTGGTGGCTGATCGCGGCGAGATGGACACCATCCTGCGCAACGGCGCCGAACGCGCCCGCGCCATCGCCGAGCCGATCATGGCCGACATCCGCAATATCGTGGGCTTCGTCCGCTAAACAGCGTTTCAACACCAACGCGGCGCGCTCTGCCCCCCAGGGCGCGCCCCGATTGAGAGGCGGCAATGTACGAAACCGAATACAAGCGCAAGTTCCTCGTCGTCATCGACGAGACGGTCGAATGCGACCGCGCCCTGACCTTTGCCGCCTACCGCACCAAGCGTACCGGCGGCACCGTGGTGCTGATGAGCGTCATCCAGAAACCCGAATTCATCGGGCTGGGTGTCGAAGACGTGCTGCGAGCTGAAGCGGTCGAAGAAGCCGAGCGCAATCTCGACACCCGCCTCGCCCGCCTGCGCGACATTGGCGACATCAAGGTGGAATCGGTCATCCGCGAAGGCGACGCCCCCGAAGAAATCGAACGCGTCATCGCCGCCGACCACGACATCGCCATTCTGGTGCTGGGCGCCTCGGTCTCCAACGAAGGCCCCGGCCCGCTGGTCATCCACTTCGCCGAACGCGCCAACGCCCTGCCCATCCCCTTGACCATCGTCCCCGGCCGCATGAGCGACGCCGAGATCATCGAAATCTGCTGATTGGGCCATCGGCAAAATCAGTCCGGTGGACTGATTTTAAGGAAGCAGGCCATGAGAGCTACGCTCGAATGGCACACGCCCCCACACCCACCATGCTGCCCTCGGATCAAGTGCGAGGACAGCGCAGCGCGTTTGGATTCACACGCTCACCGCGTCAATGCTAACTATGTGCTAACCAATCACCGCACTTTGCGCCTGTTTGCGCTTGAGCATGGGATCGTTCAAAAATGTCCCGAACGGGAAGAACGATGCGAGTGTCGTCCGGGTCCATTCCCATGCCGAAAAGCCCCTGCCCCACAAGCAGATCACCATCGCCAGCAGGTAGCCGATAAAGGCCACGCCGTGGATCATGCCGACCGGCGGCACCATGTCGGGATAGCCGAACCAGTATTTTGCTGGCATGGCGACGAGGAACAGGGCCAGGGTTGTAAGCCCCTCAAAAACCCCGATATATCTGAATAGCTGGATCATGTTATGTGATTAGCGCATATGCCGTCGCCGCCGCGAGGTGGCCAAAGGTCGCAAAAGGGCTTGCGCCCAGCGCCAAAAAAGCTATTTTAGAAACATTCTAAATCGACTGCCGCCGAGGAAGCCTCAATGTTCATCCAGACCGAAGCCACGCCAAATCCAGCGACCCTCAAGTTCCTTCCGGGGCGCGATGTGCTGGTTGGTGAGCCGCGCGATTTCCGCAGCGTCGAGGCCACGGTCGCATCGCCTCTGGCGCAGGGCCTGTTCGGCATTTCCGGCGTTACCGGCGTATTCCTCGGCTCCGATTTCATCTCGGTGACCAAGGACGACACCAACTGGGCCCATATCAAGCCAGCCATTCTCGGCGTCATCATGGACCACTTCCTGTCGGGCAAGCCCGTGATCACCGAAGGCGGCGTTGACGTCGCCAATCACGACGAAGTCGATGAATTCTTCGAACCCGAAGACAGCGAAACTGTCGAAGTCATCAAGGAACTGCTGGCCACCCGCGTGCGCCCAGCCGTGGCCATGGATGGCGGCGACATCACCTTCAAGGGCTTCAAGGAAGGCACCGTGTTCCTGCACATGCAGGGCGCCTGCTCGGGCTGCCCATCCTCGACCGCAACCCTCAAGAGCGGCATTGAAAACCTGCTCCGCCACTTCGTTCCCGGCGTCGAGCAGGTCCAGCAAGTCTAAGTAAACAGTTACGCAGCAAGCCTAAGGCCCAGGGAGCAATCCTTGGGCCTTTTGTTTTATAGCTGGTTCTTTGACGGGGACACCCTCACCCAGCCTCCCCCTGATAGGGGGAGAGCACCAATTGCGTTCTTGGAAAGATTGCGCCGATCCACCGGACGGATTCCTCCCCTTTTCAGGGGGAGGTTAGGTGGGGGTGTCCTTGCTTGCGATCTAACAAAAAGCCCAGGTTTCCCCCGGGCCTTTAATCATTCCGCAGCGGCCTTTTGGGCCTCGCTGCGCTGGTCGGTAATCGCTAGCGGCTCGGCAACATCGTCCCGCTTGCGACGAATGCGCAGCCGCTTGATCCGCCGGCTGTCGGCCGCCAAAATCTCGAACTCGAAACCATCCAGCCGCGTCACGCGTTCGCCGCGCTTGGGCACGTGGCCCGCGAGATCAAACACCAGACCACCAATGGTCTCGACGTCATCGGCATAATCGCCCGGATCGAAATCGGGGCCGATCAGCTTCTGCACATCGCTAAGCTCCGCACGGGCATCGGCGATATAGGTGTCGACGCCAACCTTGCGGATCAGCGAGGCGGCGAGTTCGTCATGCTCGTCCTCGATCTCGCCCACAACGGCTTCGAGCAGGTCTTCGATGGTCACCAGACCATCGGTGCCGCCATATTCGTCGACCACGATGGCCATATGCACGCGGCTGGCGCGCATCGACTGCAAGAGGTCACCCACCGGCATGAAGGTAGGCACAAACATCGCGTCGCGCGTGATGTCGAGCTTGGTCAGCTTCTGCTTGAGCACGGTCGAAACCAGTTTGACCGGCACTTCCTTTTCCGGGTCCGTCACCGGCTCGGTAATCTTGGACAGTGCATCCTTGACATGGATGAAGCCCAAAATGTTGTCGAGATTGTCGTCGTAAACGGGCAGGCGCGAATGGCGCACCTGACGGAAGCGGGCGATCAGCGTGCCCAGATTGACATCGGCCTCAATGGCCTGGATGTCGCTGCGCTCGACCATGACGTCGCCGACCGAAACGTTGGAAAGCTTGAGCACGTTTTGCAGAATCGTGCGCTCGCTCTCGGAGAAGTCCGCGCTTTCTGCGCTCCCTTGCTCATCGAGCGCGACCTGTAGGTCATCGCGCAGAGAAACCGTTCCTCGTGCCAGCATGGCGCGGAAGCGATTCCAGATCGAAGGCCCCCGCGCTGGGACGGAGGCGGTGCTAGAAGGGGGCTCGGGGTTATTGGGCGCCGAGGGGCCCGTACTGTCGCTGTCGCTCATTGTCTCTCGCCGCACGTGGCGGCTATTTGTCCTTAAACGGTGAAACGGCGCCGAACATAACTGTTCTGACCTTAGTCGGCATAGGGGTCTTCGACCCCAAGGCTTGCCAAGATGCGGGTTTCGAGGCCCTCCATCTCTTCGGCCTCAGCGTCTGTGAGGTGATCATATCCTAAAATATGCAGAAATCCATGCACCACAAGGTGCGTGAAGTGCGCCTCGAAGGTCACGCCCTGTTCGGCCGCCTCGCGGATCAAGGTTTCGCGAGCCAGCGTGATATCGCCCAGAATGCCCACGACTGGGTCAAATGGCTCGATCTGGGGGAAGCTCAGCACATTGGTCGAGCTGTCCTTGCTACGCCATTGCTGGTTGAGCTCGCGCTGTTCTTCGTCATTGGTGAGCAGGATGGAAAGCTCCGCCGCCCCTTTGACCTTGGCCTTGGATTGCTTGAGGGCTTCCAGCACGGCGCGTTCCGCCAGAGGATCGAGATCCTCCGGCCAGGCGTCATCATTGCGGATAATGGCGATTTCGAGCGGCGATGCGGTCAGCGCGTAATTCCTTCAGTAGCCTTCTCGGCCAGTTTCTTGGCCGTATCGGCTTCATAAGCGCGAACGATGCGCCCGACCAGAGCGTGGCGCACCACATCCTTGTCGTTGAACCGGGAAATATGCACGCCTTCCACACCATCGAGCAGTCCGATGGCTTCCACGAGCCCCGATTTTTCGCCGCGCGGCAGGTCGACCTGGGTCGGATCGCCGGTGACGATCATTTTCGAGTTCTCGCCCAGACGGGTCAAAAACATCTTCATCTGCATCGATGTGGTGTTCTGCGCTTCGTCGAGAATGACGACCGCATTGGCCAGAGTACGTCCACGCATGAAGGCCAGCGGCGCCACTTCGATAATGCCTGACGTGATGCAGCGCTCGACATTTTCGGGCTTCATCATGTCGTAGAGGGCGTCATAGAGCGGCCGCAGATAGGGATCGACCTTCTCTTTCATGTCGCCGGGCAGAAAGCCCAGACGCTCGCCCGCTTCGACGGCCGGGCGCGACAGGATGATGCGGTTGATATCGCCACGTTCAAGCAGCGAAGCGGCATGCGCCACTGCCAGATAGGTCTTGCCGGTACCGGCCGGACCCACGCCAAACACCAGCTCGCTCCGCTCCATGGCGCGCATATAGGCGTCCTGGGCGGGCGTGCGGGCGACAATGGTGGATTTGCGCGTGGCGATCTGGGCCATGCGCACCTTGCCCTTGCGCTCGAGCGTCGGCAGGGTCAGCTGGCTGTCTTCGGTCTGGATCATGCGAATGACGCCATCGACGTCGGAAATCCCGACCGTGCGGCCTTCTTCGAGTGATCCGTAAAGCGATTCGAGAACGCGTCGCGCCTGGTCCACCGATGAGGCAGCACCCTTGAGCAAGACGTGATTACCGCGTGGCGTGGCCGAAACCTTGAGCCGCTGCTCGATCAGCGCGAGGTTCTGGTCGAAATCGCCATACAGCTGCGCTGCCAGACGATTATCTTCAAAAGCGAGTTCGAGTTGCGATGCGAGTGCGTTGTCTGCTGTCGGTGACAAGTGCCTGCTCAAACTGGTGTGGCTCCACGCTCAGCGCGGCTGCGGGCTTGCGCCGCGTCTACATTAACGACGCTAGGACGATTTGGGTCCCATGTCTGTAGCAATATTGTGACGCTCCAAGGCGGCGACAAGGTCGCAAAATTGCTCCAGTGGAGCAATTTTAGCTTTGGAGGCCATGAGGCCTATGGCCGAATGGCAAGAGGAGGCCGCAAGGGCATGCTGTCCGCCTTGACGTCCAGACCGCTCGTCGGCAGATCGGGCGAGGTCCGCCCGATGCCAATCGGGTGCCGCTTCACCTAAGCTGCCACGGCCACCTTCAAGCGACCGACCAGCGAGTTGGTGCTGGTGCCGATGATTTCGACCTGATGGATTGCGCCGATCAGGTCGGTGCTGCCGTCGAGGTGGACGGCCTGGAGATACGGCGAGCGTCCACCGACCTGGCCAGCCATGCGGCCGGGGCGTTCGATCAGAACGGGCAGGGTCTTGCCGACGCAGCTTGCGTGGAACGCGGTGGTCTGCGCGTTGACCAGATCCTGCAGGCGCCACAGGCGTTCGTTCTTGACCTCTTCGGCCACCTGATCGCCCAGGTTTGCGCCCGGCGTGCCGGGGCGCGTCGAATATTTGAACGAATAGGCCGAGGCATAGCCGACATCGGCGATGATCTTGAGCGTGTCTTCAAAGTCCTGATCGGTTTCGCCGGGGAAGCCGACGATGAAATCGCCCGACAATGCCATGTCAGGCCGCGCATTCTTGATGCGCTCGATGACCTTCATGTACTCGGCGCCGGTATGGCGGCGGTTCATGGCCTTGAGAATTTTGTCGCTACCCGACTGCACCGGCAGGTGCAGATAGGGCATCAAGATATCGAGGTCGCGATGGGCTTCGATCAGCGCGTCGTCCATGTCGCGCGGATGGCTGGTGGTGTAGCGCAGCCGCTCCAACCCGGAAATTTCAGCCAGCATATAGGCCAGCTCTCCCAGATTGATCGAGCGGCCAGTCCCGTCGAGCCCGTGATAGGCGTTGACGTTCTGGCCCAGCAGGGTGATTTCCTTGACGCCGGCATCGACCAGCCCGCGCGCTTCGGCGAGAATCTGGCTGACCGGGCGGGAAACTTCGGCGCCACGCGTATAGGGCACCACGCAGAACGAACAGAACTTGTCGCAGCCTTCCTGCACCGTCAGAAAAGCGGTGAGGCCACGCTTGATGGTGACTTCCTTGCGCGCCGCCGGCAGGTGTTCGAACTTGTCTTCCTCAGGGAAGTCCGTGTCGACGATCGGCTTGCGCAGCGCCTGATGCATATGCCGTTGCGCCTGGGTGCGCGCCAGCATTTCAGGCAGTTTGTGATAGGCCTGCGGCCCAAACACCATGTCGACCACCGGCGCACGACGGGCGATTTCCTCGCCCTCGGCCTGCGCCACGCAGCCGGCAACGCCGATCACCACGTCGCCGCCCATGGCGCGCCGTTCGGTCTGCATGTCCTTGAGCCGGCCGAGTTCGGAAAATACCTTTTCGGAGGCCTTTTCGCGGATGTGGCAGGTGTTGAGCAGCACCAAGTCTGCCTGCGCCATATCGAGCGTTGTCTCATAGCCGTGCGGCGCCAGCGCATCGGTCATGCGGTCGCTGTCATAGACGTTCATCTGGCAGCCATAGGTCTTGATGAACAGCTTTTTGGTATTGGCGCGGATCTCGGTCATGGGCGCTCTTTAGCAGAGGCCGATGAAAGACTCAAAGCTCTGCAACTCACGATGGCTTTGATGGGTTCTGTTAGCAACCATAGGAGATCGTCATGACACAGCCCACCAAGAAAACCGAAGACGCCGCGGCCATGCAGGGCGGCAAGAAGCCGGGGCCAAAGACCTCTCCTGTGCAGGTGCGCGATGCCGGCGAAGACGCTCAGGCCGACAAGACCAAGGACTGGGACAAGCAGGACGATGCGGTCGACGAAAGCTTCCCGGCCAGCGATTCCAGCGCAAAGTATTGAAGCAGTGAGGCAAAAAGGCGGGCGGTGGCAGGTTGCCCCCTTTGCCTTTAACCGTTTAGGTTAGGCGCGATCCGGCCCAGAAAGCGTTGGGTGCATGCGTGACAGGGGCGGCATGGCACGTTTTAGATTTCCGGCGCTGAGCGGACGCCCGATCGGCCACTATCTGGTGGCGATCGCACTGATCACGCTCGTTCCCAGCTTCGTGTTTGCCGGTCTTCTGATGCAGCGCAATCACGATGCACAGGAAGCCACGCTCGAAACGCTGATTCTGGCGACATCGCGCTCGCTGGTGCAGGGCGTCGAGCGCGAGATCAACGCCAATGTGACCACCCTGCGGGTGCTGGCCACCAGCCCCTCCTTCCACGAGGGCGATTTCAAATCGTTCTACGATCGCACCGTCCTGGCGCTGACTGGCACGGGCACCAATCTTTTTGTCATAGATCCCGACAACACGACCATCCTCAGTACTCGTCAGCCCTATGACGCGCCGCGTGTGCGAACGGCCGACCCCGAGGCCGCCCAGGAAGCCTTTGCGAGCGGCGAGATCGTCGTGACCGACATGGTGTTTGGCGCGGTCTCCAAGCAGTGGGTCTACAATATCCTGATGCCGATCGATCTTGGCGCACTCGGCAAAAAGATCGTAGCGCTCAACCAGTCGGCCGGAAATCTCGACAATACGCTGGTCGCCAACCGTCTCCCCGAAGGCTGGCAAACCGCCCTGCTCGACAATGACGGCCGCATCATTGCAGCAACCACCGGTGTTGGCGAAATCGGCTCGCTGTTTGACCGGTTCGACGCCATGGCGCGGCCGCTGTTTATCGGCTGGCAACAGGCCCAGACCAATGACGGACCCGTCCGCGTCGTAGTGCAGCGTTCGCAGCTGACCGGCTGGCGGCTGGTCGCCTGGGCACCTGAAGCGGTGATCAGTCGTCCGCTGATGGACGCGGTGATGTGGTTGGTCATTGGCGGTGTCATTCTGGGCGCGTTGATTTCGGCCGGCCTGATCTGGCTCAGTGGCGTTATCGGTGTCTCCGTCCGTGGCCTTGCCCGCGATGCCCGGCTTTTGGGGCAGGGCGAGGTCGTCGCCGCCAAGAACTATCCGGTGCGCGAGATTGCCGAGGTCAGTCAGGCTATCGAGCTGGCATCGCAGCGTCGGCAGGCCAGCGAAAGCGAAGTCAATTTCCTGATGCGCGAAGTGGCCCATCGCTCCAAAAATCAGATGACGGTCATCACCGCTATGGCCAAGCAAACCGCCCGTGGCGCTGATGATGTTTCGAGCTATGTGCAGGCCTTCGAGCGGCGCATTCTGGGGCTGGCGCGCTCTACTGACCTCCTGCTGGCGCATGGCCGTGTCGGCGTGCTGCTGGGCGAACTGGTTGAAAGCCAGATCGCCCCGTTCAGCCCGCCGGATGGTTCGCGCGTGGTGCTCGATGGTCCCCCAGTCAGGCTCAATATGCACGCCGCCCAGATCATGGGCATGGCCGCCCACGAACTTTCGACCAATGCAGTCAAATACGGCGCCTTTGCCGATGATAGCGGCCGTCTGGTCGTCACCTGGACCGTCGCCAATGAGCGGCTGGACTTTGTCTGGCGCGAAACCGTGCAGCGGCGGCTCGATCCGGGCGACCGCGTTGGCTTTGGCACCACGGTGCTCAAATCCATGGTCGGGCGCTCGCTTGGCGCCGATGTCGAGCGCATTTCCCACGACAATGGCATGGAATGGCGCTTTTCCGTTCCGATGGCCGCCATCGATCCGATCCGGGTCCCCGACGCCGAGGAGAGCGAGGCTGCGGAATAAATTCTGGCATTATCGGCGTCTTTGCACTATATGCACGCCTGTCTTGGGCCTTTGGGGCTCAAGGCTTTAATGGCCCCGCCTGGACGACATCCCGGCCGGGGCGACCCAATCCTCCCTTTTGAAAGGATAGTCCGATGTCGATTACCCCAGAGCGCAAGAGCGAACTGATCCAGGAATACGCAACCAAGGCCAACGATACTGGCTCGCCAGAAGTCCAGGTTGCGATCCTGTCCGAACGCATTGCCAACCTCACCGAACACTTCAAGGGCCACGGCAAGGATAACCATTCCCGTCGCGGTCTGCTCAAGCTTGTTTCGACCCGCCGCCGCCTGCTTGACTACGTCAAGAAGGTCGACGACAGCCGTTACAAGACCCTGATCGAAAAGCTCGGTCTGCGCCGCTAATAGCGCGCATCCAACGAGCGGTTGCGGGGCAAGCCTCCGCAGCCGCTTTCGCTCTTTTGGCGGTCCGTTATTTGGTCCGGCCGAGAGAACGAAAAAGAGACCGTTTGAAAATTCGCTGTGGCGAGACAAATGGCGGTGAATTTCGAGGACCGGAGCGGAGCGTACGTCTGTACGTGAGCGCCGGTTGTCGCAGAAAACGCCGACAGTTGGCCGACGCAGTAAAATTTGCGAACAGTCTCAAAGCGTAGACCGGCGGATGCCGGAGCATGGCAGGATTATTGGCCGCTCCTCTCGCCTCACGCTCGCAAAATCATTCTGTGGTTTTGATCTCGTGAGGCATTCCCAAACTGGTTTGGGGAGCTGCTTGTTGTCTTGCCCATGTTTCGTCTTTTGCCAGACGTAAACAGCGCCTGATTTTGAGCTTGGGCTGCACATGGGGTGCAGGGCCAGGTGCGGGTGCACCGAATGAGTTCGCGGGATGACCTACGCCCCTGCGTTACCGCTCAGTCGGCAGAATGGAAAGACGACACATGTCCACGATCAATTTTGACTACCACAAGGTCGAGCTCAACTGGGGCGGTCAGCCCCTCACGCTCGAGACCGGCAAGATGGCCCGCCAGGCCGATGGCGCAGTGCTCGCCACCCTGGGCGAAACCGTCCTGCTCGCCACTGTTGTTAGCGCCAAGTCGCCGAAGCCCGGCATCGACTTCTTCCCGCTGACCGTCAACTACCAGGAAAAGTACTTCGCTGCCGGCAAGATCCCAGGCGGCTACTTCAAGCGCGAAGGCCGTCCGACCGAGAACGAGACCCTGACGTCTCGCCTGATCGACCGTCCGATCCGCCCGCTGTTCCCTGAAGGCTACAAAAACGAGACCCAGGTGGTCATCACCGTTCTGCAGCACGACATGGAAAACAATCCGGACGTGCTGGCCATGGTCGCAGCCTCCGCTGCCCTGACCATTTCGGGCATTCCGTTCATGGGCCCAATCGGCGCTGCCCGCGTTGGTTATGTCGATGGCGAATATGTCCTGAACCTGCCAGTTGATCGTCGCAGCGAATCCAAGCTCGATCTCGTCATGGCCGGCACCGAAGACGCCGTTCTGATGGTGGAATCGGAAGCCAAGGAACTGAGCGAAGAGGTCATGCTCGGCGCTGTGATGTTTGGTCATGCCGAAAGCCGCAAGGTGATCCAGGCCATCATCAAGCTGGCCGAACTGGCCGCTAAGGATGCCCGCGATTACGAGCCTGAGGATCACTCGGCGCTCGAAGGCGAAATGCTCGCTTTCATCGAAGCTGACCTGCGCGCTGCCTACAAGAACACCGCCAAGGAAGCCCGTTACGCTGCCGTTGACGCAGCCAAGGCCAAGGTCAAGGCACAGTTCGCTGCCCAGATCGAAGCTGGCACCTACAGCAATGAAGAACTTGGCGCAGTGTTCAAGCACCTGCAGGCCAAGGTCGTTCGCTGGAACGTGCTCGACACTGGCCTCCGCATCGACGGCCGTGATCTCTCGACAGTTCGTCCGATCGTTTCGGAAGTCGGCGTTCTGCCCCGCACCCACGGTTCGGCCCTGTTCACCCGTGGTGAAACCCAGGCGCTGGTCGTTGCAACACTGGGCACCGGCGAAGACGAGCAGTACATCGACTCGCTCGAAGGCACCCACAAGCAGAACTTCCTGCTGCACTACAACTTCCCTCCATATTCGGTTGGTGAAGCTGGCCGCATGGGTTCACCCGGTCGTCGCGAAATCGGTCATGGCAAGCTCGCTTGGCGCGCCATCAACCCGATCCGTCCTTCGGTCGAAGAGTTCCCCTACACGATCCGTATCGTGTCCGAGATCACTGAATCGAACGGCTCTTCCTCGATGGCGACCGTCTGCGGCACTTCGCTCGCACTGATGGATGCCGGTGTGCCACTGGCACGTCCGGTTGCCGGTATCGCCATGGGCCTGATCCTTGAAGGCGAGAAGTTTGCTGTTCTCAGCGACATTCTCGGCGACGAAGATCACCTCGGCGACATGGACTTCAAGGTGGCCGGTACTGAAGCAGGCGTGACCTCGCTGCAGATGGACATCAAGATCGCTGGCATCACCGAGGAGATCATGAAGATCGCCCTCGAGCAGGCCAAGGGCGGCCGTATCCACATCCTGGGCGAAATGGCCAAGGCCATCACCTCGTCCCGTTCGGAAGTGGGCGAATTCGCTCCGCGCATCGAGACCATGAAGATCCCGACCGACAAGATCCGTGAAGTGATCGGCACCGGCGGCAAGGTGATCCGCGAGATCGTCGAAAAGACCGGCGCCAAGATCAACATCGAAGACGATGGCACGATCAAGATCGCATCTTCGGACGGTAGCCAGATTGAAGCGGCCATCAAGTGGATCCGCTCTATCACCGACGAAGCTGAAGTCGGCGCCATCTATCAGGGCACCGTCGTCAAGACCGCCGATTTCGGCGCGTTCGTGAACTTCTTCGGCGCCAAGGATGGCCTCGTGCACATCTCTCAGCTGGCCGAAGCCCGCGTTGCCAAGACCACCGATGTGGTCAAGGAAGGCGACAAGGTCTGGGTCAAGCTGCTTGGCTTTGACGAGCGCGGCAAGGTTCGCCTGTCCATGAAGGTTGTCGATCAGGCAACCGGCAAGGAAGTCGCCAAGGACGCAGAAGCTCCAGCCGCTGAATAAGCGCGAAGCGATCTGAGAAAATGAAAAGGCCCGGAGCAATCCGGGCCTTTTTGCTATTCAAAGAACATCGTGGCGATCATCAGGGCCACAAAGATCCCGGCCACCGTCAGATGCAGCCAGCGCCTGTTGAACAGCATCGCACCAACCAGCAGGCCCAGCAGCACCGCGTTGATGATCACATAACTGGGGTCAACCAGCAGGTCGTCCCAGCCCTCTTTCATCAGCGAATTGCCGATCCCCAGCACATAGCTCAGGATCAGCGAGCCGTAGAACCAGTGCCGCCGCGCGATCAAATACTCGTAGTGATTGCCGAAATCCTTGACCCCATCGGGCAGCAGCACCGCCGTCATGAACAGGAACGTGGCGCAATAGGCGACCTGGAACATGTAGAGCCAGAACGTCCACTCGACATTGTGAAAGCTAAGCGCCTCTTCCCACCAGAACACCATGATGGAGCCCAGGATGAACACGATCCACAGCCCATGCAGCCAATTTAGCTTGTAGCTGTGCGGCTGCTGCACGAATCGCGCCGCGCCACTGAGTAGATTACCCAGCGCGACGCCCAGAATGATGCCCGATACAAGCTGCACATAGAGAGGAATTTCTGAGGTATTCATGGTCGCCCCACCAAGGTTTCGGGGCGATATTGGCAGGCTCTGGAGACGGCTACTGTGACCGGCTTGCAACATTGGAAATTCATCACATTCTTGCGAGGAACCGGGATGTTTACCAGCCGTTTTCCAAGTGAGGCTTTCCTGCACTAGCGGACCTCCTGGCTGAGGCTTAGGCATTGGCCGCATTATTCGATTTGCGTCACCCGCATTTTAGGGATTTACCTTGCTCTCTCGCCGTTTGTTTATGATCGGTCTCCCCGCGGTCGCTCTGGCTGCCTGCTCCTCGACACGGACTCCCGTGGTCCAGGAGCCGCAAATCGACCCCTATTACCAGCGCATGTATGGCGCAGTGCTTGGCGAACCCTATCCGGTTCAGGCCATGGATCTGCGTCGCGTTGATCCGCAGTGGTGGCGCCAGGAAGTGCCCTACGCAACGACCGAGCGTCCCGGCACCATCGTTGTCGATACGCCCGCTCGTTTCCTCTATCTCGTGCTCGAAGGCGGCCGTGCGCTGCGCTACGGCATCGGCGTCGGCAAGAACGAATCGCTGGTGTTCCGTGGCACGGCCACCATCGGTCGCAAGGCTGAATGGCCACGTTGGACGCCAACCAAGTCGATGATTGCTCGCGAGCCGGATCGTTATGGTCCCTACGCAGGCGGTCTGCCTGGTGGCGAGACCAACCCGCTTGGTCCGCGCGCGCTGTACCTTTACAAGAACGGCGCCGATACGCTGTTCCGCCTGCACGGTACGACCGAGCCTTACACCATCGGCACCAACGTTTCCTCGGGCTGTATCCGCCTGATGAACCAGGACATCATTGATCTCTATGCGCGCGTGCCGGTTGGCGCTCGTGTCGTGGTGATCAACTAAGGAACCGGTGCCGGGCCAATGCCGCGGCAGTGGGACGCCTTGTTTCGGAATCCGTAGTCACCGAAACAAAGTTTTCTGCTGCCGCGACACTGGTCCGGCCGCCAAATTGAAAAGCCCGCTCATCGAGCGGGCTTTTTTATTGCGCCGCCAACAGCGCCTGTAGGGATTTATCGGCCCGGCTGACCCTCGCCGCATCGGCTGGAATGGCGGACAGGGCGTATTCGACGAAGTCCCGTCGCGCCTCGGTCGTTGAGAACGCCGAATAGGGCAGCACCAGCGCGATAGCGCCGCTCATGAAGGCCAAGGCAGTTGTTGTGCCATAAATGGCCTCCACGCCGCTCCAGCGCAGCTGGAAGTCGATGTCGCCGTCTGCCCACCGCATCCCCTCCGCACCGCTCGTAAACTGCATCGGCCCTGCCTTGCGGGCCGTCTGGATGATCGCCGCCGACTGACGCAGCATCCAAGGTTGCAAAATTTTGGCATAGAGCAGGGCCGTCAGAGCCAGCACAGCCACCATGCCAATCCAGTTGGGAACAGCAGGCACGGCGCGCCGCAGGGCGATATCAGCCAGGACTGCCAAAGCTGCGCCGACAGCAACAAGGCTAAAGGCGATCGCACTGAATTTGACGCGTGCACCTGCAGGGTATCGGCGCGTGCGTAAATGGGTGCTGGCCGCCATCAGGTCGTTGAAATCTGGAACGTAACGGAGTTCGACGTCGGGGGAGGTGGTGATCGTCAACAGCTCAACTCGCTCGGATTGCGGGAGCGATCAGGTTAGCAGCATCTTTGCGCATAAAAAAAGCCACCGGGCCGGTTTGGCGCGGTGGCTTTGATTTGAGCTTGGTGAGGCCTACAGCGAGCGCTGGACGGTCTCGACGCGGAAGCATTCGATGACGTCGTTGGCGCGGATGTCTTCGTAGTTTTCGAAGGCCATGCCGCATTCCTGGCCGGTCTGCACTTCCTTGACTTCGTCCTTGAAGCGCTTGAGCGTCTTGAGCTTGCCTTCGTGGATAACCACGTTGTCGCGCAGCAGACGGACGCCCGCACCACGTTCCACGATGCCTTCGGTAACACGGCAACCGGCAACCTTGCCGACCTTGGTGATCTGGAAGACTTCGAGGATCTGTGCGTAACCGATGAAGGTTTCGCGACGTTCTGGCTTGAGCAGGCCGCTCATGGCGTTCTTCACGTCATCCACGAGATCGTAGATGATGTTGTAGTAGCGGATTTCGATACCGTCGCGGGTCGCGAGATCGCTGGCCTGCTTGTTGGCACGAACGTTAAAGCCGATGACGATGGCGTTCGATGCCGAAGCCAGGGTCACGTCGCTTTCGGTGATACCACCCACGCCGCTCATCAGGATCTGCGCCGACACTTCGTCGGTCGAGAGCTTGTTGAGCGAAGCAACGATCGCTTCGACTGAACCCTGCACGTCGCCCTTGATGATCAGCGGGAACTTGGAGATGCCGGCGATCTTGAGCTGATTCATCATCTGCTCAAGGCTCGTTGCACCACCACCAGCCGTCTTTTCACGGATGGCGCGCTGACGATATTCGGTGACTTCACGAGCACGCGCTTCGGTTTCGACGACCGAGAAGCGGTCGCCCGCATTTGGCACGCCGGTAAAGCCGAGCACTTCGACAGGAACCGATGGACCGGCTTCCTTGACCTGATCGCCCTTGTCGTTGATCAGGGCACGAACGCGGGCAAACTCGGTACCAGCGACGAGAATGTCGCCGATGGCCAGAGTGCCGCGCTGCACCAGAACCGTTGCCACGGCGCCACGACCACGATCAAGCTTGGCTTCGATGACCAGACCTTCGGCGCGGCCATCACGGGCCACCTTGAGTTCGAGCACTTCGGCCTGCAGCAGGATGGTTTCGAGCAGCTTGTCGAGGCCTTCGCCGGTCTTGGCGGAGACTTCCACGTCGAGCACGTCGCCGCCCATGGTTTCCACGAACACTTCATGCTGCAGCAGTTCGGTACGCACCTTCTGCGGATCGGCAGATGGCTTGTCCATCTTGGTGATGGCCACGATGATCGGAACACCAGCAGCCTTGGCATGCTTGATGGATTCGATCGTCTGCGGCATCACGCTGTCGTCTGCCGCCACCACGAGGATGGCGATATCGGTTGCCTGGGCACCGCGAGCACGCATGGCGGTGAACGCCTCGTGGCCTGGGGTGTCCAGGAACGTGATCTTGGCGCCGTTGCGCTCCACCTGGTACGCGCCGATATGCTGAGTGATGCCACCGGCTTCGCTCGACACGACGTTTGCATTGCGGATGGCGTCCAGCAGCGAGGTCTTGCCGTGGTCGACGTGACCCATGATGGTCACGACTGGCGCACGATCGGTCAGATCCTCGGCCTTATCGTCCGATGCGATATCGAACAGGCCTTCTTCAACGTCAGCTTCCGAAACGCGCTTGACCGTATGGCCAAGCTCGGTTGCGATCAGCTCTGCGGTGTCCGCATCAAGGACGTCGTTGATGGTTGCCATCGTGCCCTGCGCCATCAGCATCTTGATGACGGTCACGGAACGCTCGGCCATACGGTTGGCCAGTTCGGCAACCGTGATGGCTTCTGGAATCACGACTTCGCGGCTGAGCTTTGGCGCATCCTGCTGGTTGCGGCCCATCTTCTTGTCGCGACGACGACGCATGGCGGCAAGGGATGGACCCTTATCGCGATCGTTTTCGGTGGTTGCGCTGGAAACCGTCAGGCGGCCACGGGCATTGGCGTCGTTCGGGCCACGGCGCGTTGGACGTTCTGGCGTTGCACGCGAGGCACGACGGGCGTTCTCGAGTTCAGCTTCCGTGGTCGGACGAACCGAAGGCGAACCGGTACGGATCTTGCGACCGTCGGCTTCGTTTGGACCTGCGGGTGGCACATTGCCAATCGGCGCCATGCCGGCACCAGCCGGACGACGATCGCCAGCTGGACGGCCAGCCGTACCCGAAGGACGGGCACCGGGCGCTGCGCCTGGACGAGCACCGGCCGCGGCGCCGGGCTTGATCAGGGCATTGGCGCCGCGTTCGCTTTCCGGACGCGTATTGCCGCTTGGGCGGTCACCTGCCGGACGAACCGGACGGGGTGGCTGGCCAGGACGGCCGGCAACGACGCGAACGCTGGACGGGCCAGGGTTGCGCTGCGATGCAGGCGTAAAGGCAGCCTGAGGTTCTGCCGCTGGAGCAGCGCTCGCCTCTGCGGCTGGAGCTGCAGGCACAGCGGCAGCTTCAGTTGGGGCAGGGGCAGCTGGTTCTGCAACCACTGGTTCGGGTGCTGGCGCTTCGGCCTGACGACGCGCTTCTTCAGCGCGCTCGGCTTCTTCGCGCACCTGACGGCGGCGGTTGTCTTCCTCGACGCGGCGAGCTTCCTCGGCGGCAAAGCGTTCCTGATCTTCGGCAGCGCGCGCGCCGGCCAGAGCAAGTGCATTGCGGCGGGCTTCGGCTTCTGCAGCCGAAAGGCCCAGCGGTGCACGCTGCTGCTGTGGCGGACGACCGCCAGCAGGACGCTGGTTCTGCGATGGGCTCGCGCTCGGCTGAGGCCGATGCGGCGCACTTGGCGCGTTGGGCTTGGGCACCAGGCGCGTGCGCTTTTCGACGACCACAGTTGATCGCGAAGGTCCACGCGACATGCCCGGACGGTTGCCCAGGCCTGGGCCGCCCTTCAATGTCAGCGTCTTCTTCGCGCCAGTGTCATCGGTGCGCTTGTCGTCGTTATCAGCCATGTATCTCGCGTCTTTCGTCGGTGGCCTCGGGCAAAAGGTCACCGTCAACCGCTGCGCGGTCGGTGTCCTTTTCCGTCGGTTTAGCAATAAAAAGGGCCAGTCTACGGGCCTTTTCGACTGCTGCTTGGGCTGCCGCCCCTCTCGTTAGGGCAGCATGTATCACATTTTCCATGCCGAGTGCCAAACCCATTTGCTCTGAGGAGAGCAATTCGAAATGGGGCACGTCAAAGTCTTCGATTTCCTCTTCCGCCGCAGCGTAATGCAGGGCCTTGAGGGGCCCCACCATCTTGCTGCGTCCGTCTTCAGCCGCATCGGTGGCGGTAATCAGCGCAATCAGCGCGCCGGTATCGATCAGGCCGCGCACCTTGGTGGCACCAAATGTGAGTTGTCCGGCCTTGCGGGCCATGCCCAGCGCACTGAGATAGCGCTGTTCGAGCCGCAGCTGGGTCAGGCCAGGCAGATCGTCCGGCAGCTTCACCTCCGTCTTGAGGCTCCGCGCAAAGACCTTTTTCTTGACCGCCTCAGCCACGAGATCGCGGTTGAGGCTGAGCCAGACGCCACGGCCCTCGGCCTTGGCATCCGTATCGGGAACCAGCACGTCGTCTGGTCCAAGCACAAAACGGATCAGCTCTGCCACGGGCTTTTCAGCCCGTGTCAGTGCGCACATCCTGCTCGTTTCTTCGCGCCGGGCCATCTGGTCCCTCGCTCCGAAACGGCCTAAGCCGTTGCCTCGTCGGATGCGAATTCTGCATCTTCGACAGGCGGCGCGTCTTCCTCGTTAATCCAGCCAGCCTTGATGCGGGCCTGAAGGATCATGTCTTCGGCTTCTTCGCGCGAGATTGGGAAATCCTTGAAAGTCCCTTCAAAGCGCTTGGTTTCGCCATCCTTGCGTTCGCTCCAGCCGATCAGATCGTCGGCAGCGCAACCGGCAAAGTCTTCGATCGTCTTGACGTCATCCTTGCCCAGCGCAACCAGCATGGCAGCGGTGAGGCCCGGGATTTCGTAAAGCTCGTCCTCAACGCCAAGCGCCTTGCGCTCTTCGTCATGGGCACGATCAATGGCCGCCAGGTATTCGGTGGCGCGGTTCTGGATTTCGCTGGCGGTTTCTTCGTCGAAGCCGTCGATGGAAGCGATTTCGTTCGCGTCGATATAGGCAAGTTCCTCGACCGAGGAGAAGCCTTCCGAAGCCAATAGTTGGGCAACCATCTCGTCCACGTCAAGGGCAGCCATGAAGAGGCTGGACCGTTCGGTGAATTCCTTCTGGCGGCGTTCGCTTTCTTCCTGCTCGGTGAGGATGTCGATATCCCAACCGATCAGCTGGCTTGCCAGACGCACGTTCTGGCCACGACGGCCAATGGCCAGCGACAGCTGCTCGTCTGGAACCACGACTTCAATGCGCTCGGACTGTTCGTCGAGAACAACCTTGGCCACATCGGCCGGCTGCAGTGCCGAGACCACGAGGTCGGCAATGCTGTCGGTCCATGGAATGATGTCGATCTTTTCGCCCTGCAGTTCGCCAACGACGGCCTGCACACGGCTGCCGCGCATACCAACGCAGGCGCCCACTGGATCGATCGAGCTATCGGACGAGGTCACGGCGATCTTGGCGCGCGAACCTGGATCACGCGCGATCGAGCGGATGGTGATCACGCCGTCATAGATCTCGGGCACTTCCTGCATGAACAGCTTGGCCATGAACTGCGGATGGGTGCGGCTCAGGAAAATCTGCGGGCCACGCTGTTCGCGGCGCACGTCATAGACGTAAGCGCGGACGCGGTCGCCATAGCGGAACATTTCGCGTGGGATCAGCTCGTCGCGACGGATAATGGCTTCGCCACGACCCAGATCAACGATGACGTTGCCATATTCGACGCGCTTGACGCTGCCGTTGACGATTTCGCCGATGCGGTTGAAGTATTCGTCATACATGCGCTCGCGCTCGGCATCGCGCACTTTCTGCACGATAACCTGCTTGGCGGACTGCGCAGCAATACGACCAAATTCCATTGGCGGCAGAGGCTCGGTCAAGAAATCGCCGACCTTGGCTTCCGGCGACTTGATCTGGGCATGCTTGAGATCGATCTGGCGGCTGGTCTCTTCGACCTGCTCGACGATTTCAAGCAGACGCCACATCCGAGTTTCGCCCGAGCGTGGGTTGATCTCGACCTTGATCTCGGTCTCGGCGCCATAGCGACCCTTGGCAGCCTTTTCCATGGCGTCCTGCATCGCTTCAATCACAACCATACGGTCGATCGACTTTTCGCGGGCGACAGCGTCTGCGATCTGCAACAGCTCAAGGCGGTTCGCGCTAACGGCCATTTATTTGGTCTCCTCGGAGGATTCGTCGTCGTTGTCAGCTTCGGCGTATTCGACCGTTTCGGTCTCGTCGTCGTCGATGGGGTGGGCTTCCTGATCAAGCCGGGCCTTTTCCATCAAGGCGTCGGTCATCACCAGCTTTGCTTCGCCAATAGTGGCAAACAGCAGGCGATGGTCAGGATCGGTGCCGGTCGGGGCGTCGGGCAGGGTGATGGTCACCGCCTCGTCGTCCACGGACTTGATGAAACCGCGATAGCGCTTGCGGCCATTGATCATGTCGCTGAGTTCGATGCGGACATCGTGGCCAATATAGGCCGCAAAATCGCGCTTGCGCACCAGCGGCCGGTCGATGCCGGGGGAACTGACTTCAAGGTGATATTCGCGGTCGATCGGATCTTCCACGTCAAGCACCGGCGACAGGTCCTTGGACAGCGCCTCGCAATTGACGATGGTAAAGCGGCCGTGTTCGTCCTCGGCCATGATCTGCAGGGTCATGCCGTTTTCCTGGGTGATCTTCACCCGGACAAGTGCAAAGCCCAGACCATTGGCCACTGGTTCGACAATGGCAGAAACGCGGGCTTCTAAGCCCGTTTCCTTGATGTAGCGTTTTTCGGTGAGATCGAAGCTCATCGGTCCTTCGGGTAATAAAAAAGAGCGGGGCCGGGAGGCTCCCACTCTGCAAACTTGCTGAGATGTTGGCGTCTATATAACCCGCAATGGCTCAAGCCGCAAGGGTTGGGGTGCGGACTGTGCCACGCCCTCTTGGTTCGAGGGTCGCTACGTTCCCGCCTCACCATGAGGACTACTCTTAGTTCAATGTTCCATCAGCCCTCATGGTGAGGTGCGAGTTCTTCACGAGCCTCGAACCACGAGGGCGTGGCAGCAAACTTTACTTCTCCCACGTCACCGCCGACACATCCGCGCCCAGCGCTTCCAGCGACGTCCGCAAGTCTTTGACCATCGCATCGGGCCCACAGAGATAAAAATTCTGCCCGAAATCCGCGATATGTTCCTTGAGAAACCCGGTATCGATCCGCTCCTGCAACAGCTTGGACTTGGGATCGCCGGTCACCGTCCACAATGTCTCAAGCCCATCCATCGTCTCGAACTCATCGCGCAGGATGATATCCTTCTCTGTCTGGTTGGAGACGATCAGCCGATTTCCCTGAAGCCCGCCTTGCGCATTGAGGCTGCGCAGGATGGCAATGAACGGGGTGACGCCAGCGCCCCCGGCGATAAATGTCCCCACGCCCTTATACTGCATCGTGCCCCACACATCGCGCAGCAGCAGATAGTCACCGGCCTCGCAGCCCCATAGCGCGCTCGTGACGCCCGGATGATCGAGATAGCTCTTGATGGTGAACTCAAGCGTTGGCTCGTCGGGCAGCGAGGTGAAGGTAAAAGGGCGCTTCTCGTCACGCCATTGCGGCTTGTCGATGCTGATCTCGGTGGCCTGTCCGGGTGCAAAATGAAAATTCTTAGGTTTTTCGACGCGATAATGGCGCACATTGTGGGTCACCATTTCAGTCTTCAAAATCTGGACGCGAGTGGGCATGGCAGGCTCCTTTGCATCATCAAGTCAGCCTCGCGCGATTGGTTCCAGCGGTCGCAAAGCCACGTCGTTCCTGATCGTTACATCGATGATACGTAGTGGCGCCAGAGAAACCAGGGTTCCCCAGAAACCCTTGATTTCCATAACAAAACCGTCGCAACGAAGCCCCAGACTTCAAGAGCAGAAATGTACGAAATCGTCACTTGAGGCTTGGGCTGGTCGAGATCATCTCCCGTGTGTTCAAACGAAAGGAACACCAAAATGATCAAGACCACAGCTATCGCCCTTGTCGCCACCGTTGCTATGCTCGGCGTGACCGCCCCAACCTTTGCCGCTACCGGCATCTTTGGCGACGGAAACAATCAGGCTCAGGACTGGGTTGCAGACTCCATCGTCACCCAGCTGCGCCAGCAGGGCGTCAATGTCAGCTCGGTTGAAGAGTGGAATGGCCTCGTTCGCGCTTTTGTGACCCGCGATGACGGCACCCAGACCATGCAGTTCTTTACGCCAGGCACACTGCAGCCCGTTTCGCTGTAATTCAGCCTAACCACGGCGCCGCCGCTTTAGCGACGGCGCCCGTATCAAGGATGGACGAGCCGGATCACCGGCTCACCACCCGAGGCGTCGAACCGCTCGCGGGCCGCCAGAACCTCTTTGCCATTGCGCGCCGCAAACAGCAGCATGCCGTCGGCAAGCTTGAGCAGTTCCTGTCCAAGACCGGTCAATTCATAATCGACACGCGGCGGAATGGTGGCAAACATCGTCCGGGTCACGAACCCGTCCCGTTCCAGCTCGCGCAGGGTCACGGTCAGCGTCTTTTGCGAGATGCCATCAGCGACGCGCTTGAGTTCGCTGAAGCGCAGAGTGCCTGAACGCAGCAGCGTGATGACGGTGAGGGACCATTTCCCCGGTCGCACCATCAGCACATCGTTTTCGTGCTGCTTGGGCTTTGACGCTACGGACATGACTAACCTCGAAAAACTATCGCGAGTTAGGCATATGGGTCCCAAACATGGCCACACCAATGGCGTTTTGGCCGAAACTTCGAGCTATGCGTAAAACGCATTGTTCGCCGCAGCGCGCCAGTCAGCGCCGGATGAAGCTGAAATAAAAGCTGATCATACGGCCTTCGCGACGGGCCTTTTGCTCGTAGCGTGTGGCTTCCCAGCCTGGATAGGGCTTGTGCCAATCGCCCGGCTGTTCCGGATCGAAAATGAATTCGGGCGCCCGCACGATATGGGCCAGCGTCCAGTTCGCGTAGTCCTCGATATCGGTGGCGAAGTGAAACACCCCGCCCGGCCGGATCACCCGCGCCAACTGCGTCAGCGTCGTTGGCGACACGAAACGCCGCTTGTGGTGACGCGTCTTTGGCCAGGGATCGGGATAAAGCAGATAGACCTCGTCGAGCGAAGCGTCCGGCAGTTCGACGAGGAATTTGAGCGCATCATCGGTGAACAGCCGCACATTGCGCAGGTCCTGCTCGGCAATGGCCTGCACCATTTTGCCGATGCCGCCGGTAAACACTTCGCAGCCGATATAGCCGGTCTGCGGGTTGCGGCCCGCCTCAAGCGCCAGGTGCTCGCCGCCGCCATAGCCGATTTCCACGATGATCTTGTCGGCCTCGGGAAACAGCATCCGTGGGTCGAGCCGACCGCTCAGCTGGATCTCGAGCGCCGGCAGCGTCGCGTCAAACACCGCCTGCTGCCCGCCATGCAATTTCTTGCCGGAGCGCCGGCCAAAAAATGCGCGTTGCTCGCCGGAGCGGGTCTTGGGGTGCTGGTGTTCGGTCATGACGGTCTCTGCAATGATGCGGGCCGTATAGACCACAGTGTCATCCCCGCGAAAGCGGAAATGACACTGCCATCAAGCCAGACGTAACAGATTGAGCTTACTTCACCGCAGCCTTGAGGGCGGCGACGAGGTCGGTCTTTTCCCAGGAGAACGAGCCATCACGGCCCGCTTTGCGGCCAAAATGGCCATATGCCGAGGTCTTGGCATAGATGGGCTTGTTGAGATCGAGATGGGTGCGGATGCCACGCGGCGTCAAATCCATCACCTTGCTCAGCGCCTGTTCCACCACGGTTTCATCTACCGTGCCGGTGCCATGCAGGTCGACATAGATCGACAGCGGCTGCGCTACGCCAATGGCATAGCTGAGCTGGATGGTTGCGCGATCGGCAAGACCGGCCGCGACCACGTTCTTGGCCAGATAACGCGCGGCATAGGCTGCCGAGCGATCGACCTTGGTCGGATCCTTGCCCGAAAACGCGCCGCCACCATGGGGCGCTGCGCCACCATAGGTGTCGACAATGATCTTGCGACCGGTGAGGCCGGCATCGCCATCGGGGCCACCAACCACGAACTTGCCGGTTGGATTGACGTGCCAGACAGTCTGCGCGTCGATCCAGCCTGCTGGCAGGGATTCGCGGATATACGGCTCAACGATCTCGCGCACGTCGGCCGAGGTCAGGTTCTCATCCAGATGCTGGGTCGAGAGCACGATCTGGGTCACGCCGACGGGCTTGCCGTCCTCGTAACGCACAGTGACCTGGCTCTTGGCATCAGGGCCAAGCTTGCCGGCCGGACCATGATTGGCCTTGCGGGCAATGGTGAGGTTTTCCAAGATCTTGTGCGCGTAATAGATTGGCGCGGGCAGCAGTTCCGGGGTTTCGCGGCTGGCATAGCCAAACATGATGCCCTGATCGCCAGCGCCCACATCCTTATTGCCGGCTTCGTCAACGCCCTGTGCAATATCGGCCGACTGGCCATGCAGCAGCACGTCGATGCGGGCTGTCTTCCAGTGGAAGCCGGCCTGCTCGTAGCCAATGGCGCGGATCGCCTTGCGCGCAGCCGACTTGAACTTGGATGGGTTCACCACCGGATGGCCGGCGGCGTCCAGCAGGATCTCGCCTTCCTTGTCCTTCTTGAGAAGGGTTTCCGGCACGCGCACTTCACCCGCGATGATCACGCGATTGGTGGTCGCCAGCGTCTCGCAGGCGATGCGAACCTGCGATGGATCCATGCCGGTTTTCTTGGCTTCACGGAAAACCAGATCGACGATTTCGTCGGAAATCCGGTCGCAAACCTTGTCGGGATGACCTTCAGAAACCGATTCCGAGGTGAACAGATAGCTAGACCGGGCCACGAAAAATCCCCTGAATATGCAGAAAAAGGCTCAAAATGAGCAATTCTGCAGGGTTTGTGACATTGGGCGTCGTTCCGGTCAAGGCGGATATAAAGAAAGCTTGATATGTATGGTTACGAATTATGAGTACAGCTTACCCGTCGCCGCCCGCGGTCGGTGATCAATGCGTGCCATGCATGGCTGTCTCTCTCAATCAAATGATTGATTGGGTGATCGCGCGGGTGTAGATGGCGCAATGCCAAGGATTGCGCCGCTGCCATGACCATCGACACAAATTGCCCCAACAAACGCGAGAGCGGCGACGAGCGCCGCATTGCCATCGCCCAGGCGGCGCGCGCCATCATCGCCGAAAAAGGCCTTGAAGGCCTGCGCACCCGCGATATCGCGGCCCGGGTCGGCATTAATATCGCCACGCTGCACTATCACGTGCCTTCCAAGGAGGCGCTGGTCGCCCTGGTCGCCGAAAGCCTGCGCCATGATTTCAAGGCACAGGCTATGCGCCATCCGCGCGTCAAGCGCACGGCACTCGAAGAACTGCGGCTCGAATTCGCCGATTTTCGCGAAACCGTCCAAGATACACCCGAATTGATTATCGTTCTGACCGAGATGGTTGAGCGGGCCCGTCGAGATCCGGCGGTCGCCGATATCATGACCCCGCTCTACGATTTCTGGCGCCGACAGTTCGCCGAGATTTTTACCAACGGCATCGCCGACGGCTCGTTCCGAAGCGACCTCGACCCCGCCGCCGCTGCCCTCATCACCACCGGAGCGCTGTCTGACTACTGGCGCCAGTGGACCTCATTTCGCGTTTCGATCGACCACGTGATGGCCGAACTCGAGCGCGCTTTCATCGCACGACCAAATTCATCGCAAGGAAATTCCCATGTCTGATACTCACCAGTCCGGGGCGCCCGCCGCTCCCGATCCGCGCCGTTGGGTGGCGCTGTTTATTCTGCTCCTCGCCAATTTCATGAACCTGATCGACGTCACCATCGTCAACGTGGCGCTGCCATCGATGCGCGATGGTCTTGGCGCCACCGACACGCAGATCGAATGGGTCATTGCCGCCTATATTCTGGCTTTCGCGCTGGGCCTGCTGCCCTTCGGGCGGCTGGGCGACATCCTCGGCCGCACGACGCTGTTCCTTTGGGGCGTTGCAGGCTTCACGGTCGCTTCGGCGCTGTGCGGTCTTGCACCCAATATCGAATTCCTGATCGGCGCGCGCGTCATTCAGGGCTTGGCTGGCGCCATGATGACGCCGCAGGTGCTGGCCATCGCCACCGTTACCTTCCCACCCCATGAGCGCGGTCAGGCCTTCTCGCTGTTCGGTCTGTCGGCTGGTCTCGCCTCGGTCTGTGGCCCCATCGTTGGCGGCCTGCTGATCTCGGCAAACCTTTTTGGTCTGTCCTGGCAGCCGATATTTCTCGTCAACATTCCCTTCGGCATCGCGGCCGTTGTCGCTGGCTGGTTCCTCATTCCACGCCTGCCGGGTCATGCCGGCATCAAGAACGACTATGTCGGCATTGGCCTGTTCGGGCTTGGCATTCTGGCGGTGGTGTTCCCCATCGTTGAAGGCCGTGCCTATGGCTGGCCGGTCTGGACCTTTGCCATGATCGTTGCCGGTCTCGCTCTGCTGGTCGCCTTCGTGCTGTGGACCCGCAGCCGCGCCGCCATCGGCGCTCCGCAATTGCTGAACTTTGACCTGATCGCCAACCGTCAGTTCATGTTCGGCGCGCTGGTCGTCACCATCTTTGCCTCGGGCATTCCCGGCATGTTCATGGTCATTTCGCTGCTGCTGCAAGGTGGGTTCAATTTCACCCCGCTCGAATCGGGTCTGACCAACACCCCGTTCTCCGTGGGTGTACTGATCGCCTCGCTGATCGCCGGCCGCTTTGGCGCCCGTTATCTGCGCGCGCGCCTGTCAGTTGCAGGGGCCATGCTGGCCTTTGGTATCGGTTGGCTGCACTTCTACATCGCTGGCGTCACCGACAGCATCGACCACTGGGCCTTCCTGCCGCCGCTGCTGATTGCCGGCGTTGGTCTGGGTCTGGGCTTCTCGTCGTTGTTCCAGCTGGTGCTGGCCAATGTGCCGCAACGCGATGCCGGATCGGGCTCGGGCGCGCTGCAGGCGTTCCAGCAGGTTGGCGGTGCGCTCGGTGTCGCCATCATCGGCGAGCTGTTCTTCTCCAACCTCAGCACGGGCTTTGCCAACGGTGGTACGCCGCATGCAGCCTTCGCCGGCGCGTCGAGCCTTGCGCTGCTCTATGTGGTTGGCAGCTTTGCCCTCGTCATGCTGTTGGCGCCGTTCTTCAAACGGCCCAAGGCAGCGCCGGGCCATGGCGCCCCCGCCCAGCACACGATGGTCGAAGTTTGATCGACCAAATGAAAAGGCCGCCCATTGGGCGGCCTTTTTGATTCACTGAATTTTTTGAAGTTTTAGAACTTCCAGGCCAGACCAGCGCGGACAACCGCATTGCTTGGCTCGCTGGTGCCGCCATTGATGACGTCGTTGACGCCATAATGGGTCCAGGTCGCGTTCAGGCGGGCCATGATGTTTTCGGTGACCATCATATCGACGCCCAGACCCAGCTGGATGCCACCGGCGGTGAACACTGCGTCGTCCGACTTGTAGCCGGGCGACAGGTCGAAGCGGCCCCAGGAATAACCAACGGTCGCGTAAGCGAGCACGTTGTTGGCAACTGGATAGCCCAGCGTGGCGCGAACGGCAGCGTCCCACTTGAGGGCGCCATAGTTCTTGCCGCTGAATTCAAACTGGGTCGCGACATTGTTCAGTTCGGCATCGACGCCTAGCACGAACCAGTCGTTGAGCTGATAGCGGTAACCCGCGAAAATGCCGGCGCTGCCGCCAATGTCGCCGAGCAGCTGCTCAGGACCGGGCAGGACAGGGCTTGCTTCATGGCTCTTCATGCCAATCAGGCTGCCCTGTGCGCCGAGATAGAAGCCATCCCAAGCGGAGTAATTGGCCTGGTAGGACGAGCTGTTGACCATTGGCGCGATGATCTGCTGGGCCTGTGCCGACGCCACTGGAGCCGCAAAACCCACTGCAAGTGCAACGGCCGCCAATTTGATGTCAGTACGCATACTCTATCCCTCGGATCACAATGGCTAAAATTTGCCATGACTTGTTAGCATCGGGCTATGCCCAATAGGCCACACCCGTGTCAAATCGTGGTGTTGCGGCAAATTGGTTAGCGAACGATTAGCGTACCCGCGCCGAACTCGGTGAAAAGCTCCACCAGCACGACGTGTGGCATCTTGCCGTTGAGGATCACGACACCCTCCACGCCATTGTCTAGCGCTTCAAGGCAAGTTTCAACCTTGGGAATCATACCGCCCGAAATCGTGCCATCCGCGATCAGCTCCTTGGCTTCGCGCACGCTGAGCTCTGGGATGAGCTTGCCGTTACGGTCCAGCACACCGGGGACGTCGGTCAAAAACAGCAGGCGCTTGGCGCCGAGCGAGCCGGCAATCGCGCCAGCAAAGGTGTCGGCGTTGATGTTGTAGGTATTGCCGTCGCGGCCCGGCGCGACCGGAGCGATCACCGGAATCATTTCTGAACGCGCCAGCAAGTCGAGCAGCGTGCGGTCGACTTCGACCGGTTCGCCGACAAAACCCAGATCGAGCACTTTTTCGATATTGGAGGTCGGGTCCTTGACGGTTTTCACGGCCTTTTGGGCAAAAACCATGTTGCCGTCCTTGCCGCACAGGCCAATGGCCCATTCGCCTTCGGCATTGATCAGCGCCACGATTTCCTTGTTGATCGAGCCGGCCAGGACCATCTCGACCACTTCCATGGTCCGCGCATCGGTGACCCGCAGGCCGCCCTCGAACTTGGATTCGATGCCAAGCTTGGCCAGCATGGACGCAATCTGCGGCCCGCCGCCATGCACCACGATCGGATTGACCTTGGATTGCTTGAGCAGCGCGATATCGCGTGCAAAGGCCTGGCCAAGCTGGGCGTCGCCCATGGCATGGCCGCCATATTTCACCACGACGGTCTTGCCCTCGTAGCGCTGCATATAGGGGAGCGCCTGCGCAAGAATCCCTGCGTCGTGGCTGAACCGGTCGGTCGAAGAAGTCTGATCAGTCATGGACGGACCCATTCTGTTGGCAAGCAGGTAGAAAGACCGAAACGGGTCTAGAGCATCAATGCGGAAAGGAAAAGACGCTTCTGCGGCAATTGCGCATTGATCCATTTCCTATTGTGTTGCGTTGTGTGATCGTCGCGATCGCACCAACTGAGGCGAGGGTGCGGCATCCGGGGGGAGGCGCGCTAGTTTTATGTCCACCACACAGACGACACCGTCACAGGAGATCGCCGATCTGATCTCGCGATGTGCGCTTCGTGACCGCGCCGCATTCCGAACGCTCTACGAACGCACCAGCGCGAAACTCTTTGGCGTGACCTTGCGTATCTTGAGAGATCGTTCGGAGGCCGAAGAGGCCATTCAGGAAGTCTATGTGAAGATCTGGCAGCGTTCAGATCGATATGTGGCAGGCAATACCAGCCCGATTAGCTGGCTGGTCGCCGTGGCGCGCAATCACTCACTCGACATCCTGAGGGCCCGTCGTCCGGTTTCCGACGATATCGATGTGGCGCTCGAAATTCCCGATGCTGGCCCCTCCCCGGAGCGGGCTGCCCAGGATAGCGAGGAAAAAGGCCAGATCGAGAAATGTCTCGGCACGCTCGAACCCGATCGTGCCGACGCGGTGCGCGGTGCCTACCTCGATGGCTATAGCTACGAGGAACTGGCGAGCCGCTATGCCGTGCCCCTCAATACGATGCGGACCTGGCTACGCCGGAGCCTCATCAAGCTGAAAGAGTGTCTGACCGCATGAGCACGATCGATGACATCGGCGAAGACTTTGAAGGGCGCAACGCCCTCGTGGCCGAGTATGTCCTCGGACTGCTTTCGGTCAACGAACACGAACGCATCGGTCGCCTGGTTGAGGACGATCAGGCCTTGCGTGCTGAACGCGATTTCTGGGTGTCGCGCTTTGCGGCCCTCAATGCTGAATTTGAAGAAACCCCGGTTCCCGGCCATCTCTATGCGGCCATCGAGGCGCGCGCCTTTGGCGATGTGCTGAAGTCGCGGACGACGACCTCGTTCTGGGAGAGCCTGATGGTGTGGCGCGGCATTGCCGCCGGTGCGCTGGCGGTGGCGATCGCTGCCGTGGGCTTTAACGTCATGCAGCCCGCGCCCGATGTCGGTGCGCTCACCACCCAGCTGGTGGCCGCGCTCGAAGAACAGGGCAGCAACGTCAAATTCGTCGCACTCTATGATGGCGCTGGCAATGTCCGCCTGACCGCTCTGTCGGGCGAAGCAGTGCCGCAGAAGGACTTCGAACTTTGGGCCATCCAGGGTGACAATGCGCCTGTCTCGATGGGCGTCATTCCGGTCAATCAGCGCAGCGAAGTCAAAATTTCGCCTGAGGTGATGGCAGGCTGGGGTGAGGGCTCGGTTCTGGCCATTACGCTCGAACAGGCTGGCGGTTCGCCCGATGGCACGCCGCATGGCCCAATCGTCGCCAAGGGTGCCGTTACGGAGATCTGACGGCGTTAGATCACTGTAATCGCAAGAATTTATCTAAAAATGCAAAGTTATGCCGTCGACCTTCCAAGGTCGGCGGCAATTCTGCATAAATAATTGTTCCGATACGATTTTTGCGTGTTCTGAAAATATATCGGAATAAAATCCGTTATTTTTGACATCACCTGAAACTTTACCAAAAAAGGTCCCGTTCCTTCGCATGTCCCAGCCGAACAATGGGAACGAAATACAGGAAGGAACGAACAAATGAACCTCTCTCTCCGTGCTCTGTCCGTCGCCGCAATGATCTCCGTCGCCTCGATCGGTGGTGCTTTCGCCCAGGAAAATCCAATGGTTGGCGGCGCCGCCATGTTCGCCGACAAGAACATCGTTGAAAATGCAGTCAACTCTGCCGACCACACCACGCTGGTCGCTGCCGTCAAGGCTGCCGGTCTTGTCGATACCCTGTCGGGCCCTGGCCCATTCACCGTTCTGGCCCCAACCAATGAAGCCTTTGCCGCCCTGCCAGCTGGCACGGTCGACAATCTGCTGAAGCCAGAAAACAAGGACATGCTGACCAAGATCCTGACCTGTCACGTGATCGCGGCCAAGGCCCTCTCGACCGATATCGTGTCGATGGTTGACGCCGATGGCGGCAAGCACGTCGTTGACACGGTTGGCGGTTGCAAGCTGACGCTTGAAGCTAAGGACGGCAAGGTCACCGTGACCGACGAAAACGGCACCGTGGCCAATGTCACCATCGCTGACGTCATCCAGTCGAACGGCGTGATCCACGTCATCGACAAGGTTCTGACCCCAAAGATGTAATTCTGCCGGCCCCCGGTTCACCGGGGGCCACGAGGGAGGCAGCCCCCTGAGTCCCTCACCATAACTTGACGTGTCACCGCCTTGCCCAAGCATATAGAGTGCACGTCATACAGGCCCCGCGCGACCGCCCGTGTACCTCCCGCGGAGCGGGGGCGCGGGGCAACTTTTGAAAGGCCAAGAGGAATGGTTATCAGCCGTCGCAATCTGCTTCTCGGTGGCACCGCCGTCGCCGCGCTCAGCGCCTTCGCCTTCTTGCGCCCCATGGGCCAGACAGTCGCCGCCGAAGGCGACTTCCCGTTCAAGCTGACCGACGCCGAGTGGAAGGCCAAGCTCGATCCGGCTGCCTATGACGTGCTGCGCCACGAAGGCACGGAAGTGCCCTACACCTCGCCGCTCAATGACGAACATGCCTCCGGCACCTTCCATTGCGCAGGCTGTGACCAGGCCCTGTTTGCCTCCGATACCAAATTCGACAGCGGCACCGGCTGGCCGAGCTTTTACACCTTCATCGAAGGCTCGCTCGGCACCACGGTCGACAACAGCCTCTTCATGACCCGTACCGAAGTCCACTGCTCCAATTGCGGCGGCCACCAGGGCCACGTTTTCGACGACGGTCCCAAGCCGACCGGCCTGCGCTACTGCATCAATGGCGTCGCGCTGAAATTCGTCGCGGCCTGATTTGAGTCAGGCCGCCTTGCGGCTGTCACGCGCGCTGCCTAAATGTGCCCGGAACATATGCTCTGGGGGCTTTGCCATGATGATGGTCAGTGTTGATAAATATGTAGAGGGCAAGCGCGAGACGGGGTTTTCCGTTCCCGTCGGTCTGGTTCGTGTCATGTCCGGGTTGCTGCCGGCGGCAGCGCGTCGAGGGCTTGCCGGACGCGGTATCTATGTCGATGAAATGATCGCCGCCAGTACCAATGAGGCGCCGTTTTCCCGCTGGGTGAATGTCACCGAGCACGGCGTGGAAAAAGCCATCAAACTCACCGTTCACAACTAGCCCCTGTCTGGGATAGACCGTTCCCATATCCTGGGTCGTTGATATGCGCCCGTCCAGCGCGCAGGCTGGCCCGGTGCAGAAGCGGAGAGCGCCTGTGAAACTGACCATCATCCAGACCGGGGATGTACCGGCATCGTTGCGCGACCAATTTGGCCCGTACCGGCGCATGTTTGAAACCATGTTTGATGCAACGGGGCAGGGCTTTACCTACGACATGGTGGCTGTGTCCGACGGGGCGCCGTTCCCGGATCCCGCTTCGCTCGATGGCATCGTCATCACCGGTTCTGCGGCAGGCGTCTATGACGATCTGCCGTGGCTCAATCCCCTGCGCGCCTTCATCCGCGAAGCCTATGGCCGTCGCACGCCGATGCTGGGCGTCTGCTTTGGCCACCAGATCATGGCCGACGCTTTGGGTGGCGATGTGCGGCTGTCGGAAAAGGGCTGGGGCCTTGGTCGGCACACCTATCGCGTCAAATCCCGTCCCGATTTCATGCGCACCGCGCCGCAGTCGCTGGCCGTCGCCTGCTCGCATCAGGATCAGGTGATCACCCCGCCCAAAGAGGCCGAGGTGTTCATGGCCTCTGACTTCACCCCCAATGCCGGGCTTGTCTATCACAATGGCGCGGCCATCAGTTTTCAGCCACACCCTGAATTTGACGACGACTATGCCATAGCGCTGGCCGAGTTGCGGCGCGGCAAAGCCCCTGACGAAGTGGTGGATACGGCAATTGCCTCAGTTGCCAAGCGCAGCGACAGCGGTGAAGTTGCGGGCTATATCGGGCAGTTCTTCAAAGGGCGCTGACATGGCCGTCGCCGAACAGTGGTCTACCCTCGATCTTTACTTCGATAGCCTGCAGCACACGCGCAAGTCCGAGGTGATCGCGCTTCATCATCTGATCCTTGATGCCGTGCCCGGTCTGAGCGAACGCATCAAGTGGAACGCGCCAAGCTATGGCTTGGGCGCCGACGACCGCATCACCATGCGGCTCAGCCCCGGCGATCGCGTTCAGCTGATCCTCCATCGGGGCGCCAAGGCCGGTGCCGACGATTTCTTCCGCTTCGAAGACCCCGACAAGATTTTGTCCTGGGCCGCGCCGGATCGAGGTGTGGTGACGTTCAAGGATGCCGAGGATTTTGCGGCTAAGTCCAAATCCCTGCCCGACATCCTCCGCCGCTGGGTCGCCTGCACGACGCGGTAACGCCAGTGCCAAGCCCTCGTCCTTCGACAAGCTCAGGATGAGCTCTACTGGAGTGGCGCCTTAACAGTAGACCTCATGGTGAGCCTGTCGAACCACGAGGTCGTGGCGGTTAGCTTTCCAGCAGCATCGCAATTTCAGTGCGCAATTCCTTGAGCCCAACATCCTTGACCGACGAGGTCAGGATCACGTGCGGATGGGCGGCAGGGCGCTTGAGGATCGCGGCTTTGGTAGCAGCGATCACCTTGTCCAGCTCTTCCTTGCCGGGCTTGTCGGCCTTGGTCAGAACGATCTGATAGCTCACCGCAGAACGATCCAGCTCGTTCATCACGGTCAGGTCATTGTCCTTGGGGCCATGGCGGCCATCGACCAGCACATAGACACGGCGCAGCGTGGCGCGGCCGGTCAGGTATTGATGGATCAGCTTGGTCCACTGCCGCACCTTGTCTTCTGGCGCCTTGGCATAGCCATAGCCGGGCATGTCGACGATGCGCAGGCTTTCGCTCTGGCTCTCAAAGATATTGAGCTCCTGCGTGCGGCCCGGCGTGTTGGACGTACGGGCTAGGCCCGACATCCCGACCAGCGCATTGATCAGGCTCGACTTGCCGACATTGGAGCGCCCGGCAAAGGCGATCTCGACCCGGTCCATGGGCGGCAGGTCGGCAATGCGCACGCAGCCTTTGACGAACAGGAACTGGCGCGCAAACAGCAGCCGGCCGCGTTCGATGATGTCGGGCGAATAATCAATGTCGCTCATGATGGTCTGCCTTCAAACGATAAGCCCGCCGGAGTGGTCCGGCGGGCAATAACAGTTCCTGTGCTTTTTGGCGATCAGGACTTGGTGGTTTCAGCTGGCTTGGGCTTCTTCTTGAAGCTGTCCAGGATATTGCCGAGCAGGTTCACCTCTGCGCCGTGGCGCTTCATGATGAACCACTGCTGGGTCACCGAGAGGGTGTTGTTCCAAGCCCAGTAGATCACAAGACCCGCTGGGAATGCACCCAGCATGAAGGTGAAGATGACGGGCATCCAGTTGAAGATCATCGCTTGGGTTGGATCTGGTGGCGGTGGGTTCAGCTTCATCTGGACCCACATGGTGATGCCCATGATGACCGGCCAGATGCCGAGGTGCAGGAAGCTGCCCAGCAGCGGCACCACGGTCGGATCCCATGGGATCAGGCCGAACAGCGTGAAGATATTGGTTGGATCTGGCGCCGCCAGATCCTGAATCCAGCCAAAGAACGGCGCATGGCGCATGTCGAGGCTGATAAAGATAACGGTATAGAGCGCGAAGAACACGGGGATCTGAATGAGGATCGGCCAGCATCCGGAGAGCGGGTTGATCTTCTCTTTCTTGTAGAGCTCCATCATCGCCTGCTGCTGGGCAGGACGATCGTCCTTGAAGCGTTCCTGGATTGACTTCATTTCCGGCTGCACGCGGCGCATCGCAGCCATCGAGGCGTACGAGCGGCTAGCCAGCGGGAAGAAGATCGCCTTGACGATAACGGTCACGGCCAGAACGGCGACACCGAAATTGCCGATAATGCCATTGAGGAACGACAGCAGGTAATACATCGGCTTGGTGATGAACCACAGCCAGCCCCAGTCGATCAGCAGGTCGAAGCGGTCAAAGCCGAACTCGGTCTGATAGGCAGCGATGACCGATTCTTCCTTGGCGCCGGCAAACAGATAGCTCTCGCGCACGGCGGTCGCGCCGGCGGCGATCACGACAGGCGTCGTTTCGACATAGCTGGTCTGGTAGTCGTCGTAACCGCCGGCATTGGACCAGTTGAAACGCGCATTGAGCGACGTCCCGGCTGGCGGCATCACGGCCGTTGCCCAGTACTTGTCCGAGAAACCAAGCCAGCCCGCAGTGTTTTCATAGGTGACCTGACGGTCATTCTGCAGGTCGGTATATTTCTTGGAGATCAGGTTGTTGCTGCCCAGAACGCCATGCGGACCTTCATGTTGGATGAAGAAGTTGGCGACGTGCGGCGTATTGTGGCGGATGACGCGGGCGTAAGGGTAAAGCGCAACATCGCCCTGCGTGGTGTTCTCGATCGTCTGGCTGACGGTAAAGAGATAGAACTGATCAACCGAAATGGTGCGGCGGAAGATCAGGCCCGCGCCATTGTCCCAGACCAGGGTCACAGGGGTTGCAGCCGTCAGCGTGGTGTTGGCGCCTTCGACAGCCCAGACGGTCTGGCCGTTTGGCACAACGATATTTGCGCCAGCAACCGGGACCCAGCCTTCTTCAGCGAAATAGGCATTGGGCACGCCCGATGGGGTCAGCAGCGTGATGATCGGCGATTCCGGATCAACCGTTTCGCGATAGCTCTTGAGACGCAGATCGTCGATCCGCGCGCCGGTCAGGTTGATCGAACCTTCCAGATCATCGGTGTTGATGGAAACGCGTGGGTTGGCGGCAATGGCTTCATCGCGCGTGGCATAGGTCGCGGTGCCGGTTGGCGCTGGCGTTGCAGCGGCCTGCCCAGGAGTTGCCGGCGTGGCCAGGGCCGCGTCGCTCGCGGCCTTCTGTTCAGCGACGATCTGTGCCTGCTGCTGTGCCCGCTCAAGCTGTGGGCCGGCAACGAAGAACTGCCAGCCGAACAGCACGACCATGCTGAGTACGATGGCGATGATCACATTGCGATTGTCGGTCATTGTCTGGGTTTCCGTGGGCCGCGGCCGGAAGAATGTCGCTGATCGGTGGATGCTGGGCTGTGTACGCGCACAAGCAGCGCGCCCAGATCGGCAACCAGTTTGGCGAAGGGTTCGCTCAGCGCTTCCCTTCGTCCGACCAGCACATAGTCATGGTGAGGAACAAAGTCACGCGCGCATGCTGTCACAGCCGCGCGAAGACGGCGTTTTATGCGATTGCGCTGTGGGGAATTGCCGGTTTTCTTGGTGACGGTGAAGCCGACACCCGGTTCGACCATATCGGTCGGCACCGCCTGCAGTCCAAACGCAGAGCGCCCGGCGCGATTGCCCCGGGCAGCCCGTTGAAACTGCGAACGCTTGATGAGCCGGCGCAAAGGCTTGGTCGGCTGCTCCATGGCCGTCATCCGGCCAGGTAACCTTAGGCCGAGAGCTTCTTGCGGCCCTGGTTGCGGCGGCGGTTCAGAATGATACGGCCGTCCTTGGTGGCCATACGCGCACGGAAACCGTGACGACGGGCACGCACGAGCTTGGATGGCTGGTATGTACGCTTCATGACATCAAACCGCGCCGGGCACGGTTCCTCTAGTTGGGCTCTGCTAAAAGCAAGAATTTCGGACACACATCAAGCGCTGGGCGCCCACGGTGCGGGTTGGTGGCGTCTATAGGGAAAACTCTGGACCAAGTCAACGCGCCGCTTGACACTTCCTCATTGCCCGATGCCGGTTGTCTTCGTCGCGATATCGCCCCATAAGTCGCTCGGGCATTCTCCTGGCTGCTGGCGGTAATGGCGGACATCCTCAAACCAGACCTCTGCGTCATCGGCGCTGGTGCTGTCGGCATCAGCCTTGCCGTAAAGGCACGTCAGCGCGGCCTCAGCGTGGTTTTGCTGCCGCGCGCTAGCGATGACAATGATCATCCTGCCGCTCGCCTGCGCCGCGCCGCCTTTATGGCCTCTGCCGAACGCGCACAAGCCATCCGCAGCGCCGGTCAGGTCGGCCTCGACAATGCCGAGCCCAAGCCCAACTTTCGCAATATCAGTGACCATAGCCTTGCCATCGCCGAGGCCATTGCGCCGCGCGACGACCATGAGCGGCTCAAGGCGCTGGGCATCACGATCCTGATCGGCGAAGCCGCTTTCATCGACCGGCAAACCCTGCGCATTGGCGAAACCACCATCCGCGCCCGCCAGTTTGCCCTCGCCACCGGCTCCGAGCCCGTCGCTCCCCTATTGCCCGGTCTCGACCAGATCGCTTTTTTCACGCCCGACACCATTGCCGATAATCTGCGCAAGCTGAGCCACCTGGTGGTGATCGGCGGCGACCCGGCCGCGCTTGAACTGGCGCAGGCCTATCGCCGGATGGGTTCAATGGTCACGGTGGTGCCGCAGGACGGTCTGCTGACCGGCTTTGATCCCGAACTCGTCGCCATCCTGCTGCAGCACCTGCGCAATGAAGGCGTGGCGATTCTCGAGAACAGCGTCGTCACCGCCATCAATCCGCGCAAGCAGGGCATCGGCGTGGCGATTCTGCGCGACGGCGCCGAGGACGCGCTCGATGCTTCTCATATTCTCGTCGCCATGGGCCGCCAGCCACTGCTCGACGCGGGCCTGCTCGACAAGGCCAAGCTGCGCTTTGAAACGTCCCGGCCGCAATTTCTGAAACTCGATACCGACGGCCAGACGTCCAGCAACCGCATCACGGCCCTTGGCGGCGCCGCAGGCGCCGATCAGCCCCATATCGCCGACCGACAGGCCAGCCTCCTCATTGAGCGCCTGGCAGGCCTCGGCAATGGTCGCCTAGAGCCTGCGCAAAGTGTGCGCCTCGTCCAGACCCAGCCCGCTCTCGCGCAAACCGGCCTGCTTGAGGAAGAAACCCTTCGCAGCGGCCAGACCATCCTCCGCAGCAATCTGGCCGAGCACGAAACCGACCGCGCCGCTGGCGCTGCGGGCGGCACGGTGAAACTCCTCGCGGGTCATAAGGGCACCATCATCGGAGCCGGTGCCGTCGGCCTGGGCGCCAGCGAACTGATCGCGCTGCTCTCCATCGCCGCGACATCTGGCACGACGCTTGGCAGCCTCAATCGGCTGGCCTTGCCGCAGCCAAGCATTGCCGCCACGCTGGTCGATCTGGCTGAGCAATTTCAGTCCCAGCAACCTGCTGGCAAGGGGATCGCCCGAATTCCCGTCATTGGCCGCCTGATGGCGTGACGCGGGGGCTTACGCCACCCTCGCGTTTCCATATAATGAGCGGAGATGAAAGCCGAACGCAGAGTTTTGCCCAGCTGGTTATCGGGCCTATCGATCAAGCTCATCGCGACCATCAGCGCGGTGATACTTCTGGTCGAAATCGTCGTTTATCTCCCCTCTCTTGCCAATTTCCGGGCGAGCTGGCTCGACGACCGCCTGCGCGTCGGTGTGGTGGCGGCGCGCGTGCTCGACGCTGTGCCCGATGTGATGGCCGTCCCGCGTGATCTGACCGACCGTCTGCTGACCTCCGCCGGCGCCTACGCCATCGTCTACCGCCGTGAAGGCCAAAGCCAGCTGATCGAGCTCGCCAATCCTGTAACGCCCGATGTGGTCGTCACCGCCGACATGCGCCAGCGCGATATCATGACCTTGATTGCCGGTGCGATGGACACGCTGTTTGCCGGCCCCGGTCGAACCCTGCGCATCGTCGGCGAGGGCGATATCGAAGAAAATCTCGTCGAGCTGCTGATGAGCGAGCGCCCGCTACGGCAGGACATGCTCGACTATTCCCGCCAGATCGGCATCGTCTCGCTGGCCATCGCCGCGATCACCGCAGTCGCGCTCTATTTGCTCGCCAGCTATCTCTTCATTTATCCGGTCCGGCGACTGACCCAGAATATTCTCGCCTTCCGACAAGCCCCCGAAAACGCCAGCCTCGTCATCGTGCCCTCGGCGCGACGCGACGAGATCGGCATCGTCGAGCGCGAACTGGCGGCCATGGAATCAGATCTCTTTTCCATGCTGCGCCAGCGCCGCCACCTGGCCGATCTGGGGCTGGCCGTCGCCAAGATCAATCATGACCTGCGCAATACCCTCACGTCAGCACAATTGCTGTCCGATCAGGTGGCAACGCTCGACGATCCAAAAGTGCAGCGCCTCGCCCCGCGTCTGGTGACCACACTCGATCGCGCCATCGGCTTTGCGCAGTCGGTACTCGATTATGGCCGCGAATCGGCGGCGCCTCCGGTCATGGTGCCGGTCGAAATGCGCGGTCTGATTGAAGACGCCGCCTTTGATGCCCGCCTCGTCGGGCACCCCAGCATCGTGTTCAGCAACCAGATCGCCGAAACCCTCACCCTCAATGTCGATGCCGCCCAATTGGGCCGCGTCTTCCTCAACCTGCTCAAGAACGCTCGCGAAGCGCTTGAAGCGTCCGGCTCTGCCGTCACCGCGCCGCAGGTAACGGTGTCGATGTCCAGTGATTCCGAGGGCGTGACCCTTTCCGTCAGCGATAATGGCCCCGGTCTGCCGCAAAGGGCCCGCGACAATTTGTTCGTCGCGTTTGAAGGCTCGGCTCGCGCTGGCGGCACCGGCCTCGGTCTCGCCATCGCCCGCGAAATCAGTGAATCCCACGGCGGACGGCTGATCTTTGTCGATCAACCGACCGGCACGCGCTTCGACCTGTGGCTGCCTTCGGCCCTGCTATTGAGCCAATAGCCAAAACTCCCACACAAAAACTGTCACACGCGCTTGCCAACCCCGGATCACCCATGTATGGGTTGCGCCGCTTCAGGCAGTTGAGCTTTCCGCTCCGTCTGAACAGCCGGTCTCGACCGGCAGTGCGCGCCCTTAGCTCAGCTGGATAGAGCACCAGACTACGAATCTGGGGGTCAGGAGTTCGAATCTCTTAGGGCGCGCCATTCCTTTTTTATCACCGGAAATCGCTGCTAACATATTGAATGGTAAGGTAAAATTTGCCGTTCTAAAACCTTCTGAACGTGAATAGGTCAGATGGTCGGCAAACACCAGTTTGAGCACTGTTTTGCGCAGTTCAAGCTGCCCCGAACCCCACAGATTCCAAGGGTTTGCGAGAAAAGACAGCGCCGTTCTAAGTGAACCGTCAAAGGTGTTTTTAGGCCGACCGGAATCGCGCATCCGTTCCACGATTTCCACCTTCTGCTCTTCCAGCGTCTGGATGCGGCTTTCATAGGCGGCAATGACGCTCGGCACCTTGGCCTCAAGGATGCGCTCAAGAAGCTGATCAACCTGCTTTTCAACCTTAACCAGCTCGGATTTCAACGCCTTGGCTTCGCTCGTGGCGCGGGCCTGGCGCGAATCCCAGAGGTCTTTGAACATCATGGTTGCGAGCTTGAATAAGGATTCGCTTGGGGTGAGGGATTTCAGGATGTCCTCAAATTCGCCCTCGATCTTCGCCCGGCGGATCGACTTGCCATAACTGATGCAGCCGCGCTTGGAGCAAAGATAATAAGGGTGCTTTGAGTGCGTCCCTTTCGACCAGCAGGCCGTGAAGGGGTTCCCGCAATCAGCGCAGGCCACATAGCCCCGCAACGGGAAATCTTCGTTGAGGTTTTGCTGGCGCGGCGCGTAAACGCCCCCTGCCAGCCGCTCCTGAATGCGCTGATAGACCTGAAAGCTCACCAGCGGCTCATGTTGCGCCTGCCGGAGAGAAATGTCCCAACTCGGCATGTGCAGATAGCCAGCATAGAGCGGCTGATTGAGCATAAGGGCGACGCGCTGATGCACGATGCGTCCGGTCTTGTCTTTGGGGAAGAGGGGGTTGTCTTGAAGGAAACGCTGTACGGCAGCCTGATTTTCAAACCGCCCGTACGCGAAACCTTCCAGCGCTTCAATCACGACGGAGGCCGCAGGCTCGTCGCGCACGAGCATTTTGCCGCGTCCGCTGACACGCTGATAGCGATAACCTGCCGGGGCCTGCATGGTCCAATAGCCATTCTGAACGCGGGCCTTCATGCGGTTCTTGGTTTGCTCACCATTCTTCTGACGCTGATGCTGCGAAACAGAAGCGAGCAGGTTTTCGATCAGCAGAGAGTCTGAGCTTTCCCCAAACTCTATAGAGGGGGATTCAAGAACGCCGCCTGCATTAGCAATGTCCGCGCGCAGCTTAAGGTGCGCGGAGAGATCGCGTGCCAGACGCGATACATCGTCAATCAGGACAATCGTGCCAACCGCGCGGCGCTTTCGTGTGAAGGCCAGCATCTCTTTCATGCCGGGGCGGTCAACGCGGCTGCCTGAAACATCATCGCTGAACACAGCGATGATTTCGTAGCCCTTCATATTGGCGTAGTCGCGGCAACGCGTTTCCTGGCTACGCAGGCCATCGCCCACGGTGGCTTGTTTGATCGAGGACACGCGGCAGTAAATGACTGCCTGCTTATCGTGTCCGCCTGTCTTCTTTGCTGCCTTATTCGTTGCCATTGCGCGCCTCCTTTTGCTCGCTCGTCTGCTCCATGCCGATTGCCTGCATGGAGTCTACATCGCGCGAGTCGGGTGCGGCCAACTCATTGAATCCGTGCTGAAGTTGCCCACAGAGATCAAAGCTGCTGACATCGAAGCCGAGGCGGACCATGGTGTTTAGAATGTCCCAGAGCGTGCGCAGGAATTCCTCCTGCTGCTCCTCGGACATATCGAGGTCCGCCAGCTCGGCTTTGTACCTAGCGAAGTCTGCGGCGATCTCAGGGGAAGGGGTAGCCTCCTTAGAGAGGCCGATTTGTCCTTTATTCAACATCGGTGGCCTCCTTTCTTATTGAGCGATGTTTTGATGGGTTAGAATATAGAACGAATGCAGAACAAGCAAGGAATAAATTCCTTTTATCTCGGTCAAGTGCTTGTTCTAATTTACGAAATAAAGACCTGAAATTTACAAAATCAAGTCGAGGCTTCTTAGCTGACGGCAGCTTTTGGGTGCGCGCATCGCCGCTAAACATCGGGAAATTCTAAACTTTTCCGCGCTAGTCCTTGGGCAAAAGTTGCAAGTGAAGCGCCGGGCGCGAAGATATGGCAAAGGGTGCAGGCCGCTACCTCGTGGGGCAACGGCTTTCCGATTATCAGATCGAGAAGATGATCAAGGCCTATGCGGAAGGCCTCACCGGAAGCGAGGCGCTGCGCGCGCTTCCTAAGCGCGGCGGACGCGCGCCCAATACCGTGTTCAAGCTCTATGCGCTGATCAGGAAGCGCCTGACCGATATCCGCTACTATCCAAACCCCAAGGAGTATCTCGACTGGCTGGCGAGCTCCGATGCGCGCTACACCTTTGCCAGCAGCCGCACACTAAAAGAGCTTGAGCGGCTTTTGCCTCGTCTGCATGGTGCCTCCGAGGAAACGGCTCATGATCTGTTCGCAGAAATCCTGTTCCTAGCTGAGAACCCGGACCAGACGCCGACAGCCTTATTCAATGAGATCAAGCTGGCCGTCAAAATCACGGGGCCGCTCAATCGCGACCCTGAAAATCTCGACATCTGGCATCACCGAGCTAAGGGTTTGATGCTCATGCGATCCATTCGGCAAATGAGGGGGATGATGGAGTCGAACCCGGACTATCATCGTAAAATGATCGCGGATTATCAGGTCATGCTCGAAAAGTCCGAGGCGCGGCTGAAGAAGCTGATGCGGGAGCGTATAAAGCCGAAAAACTGAGATTGCGTGGTGGCACTCTTCTATCGTACGCCGAGGATATTCCACTCCGGCTGAATCATCGAGATCAGCCCTGCCTCAAGGCCTGCGGCTGTCATAATGGGTAGCCCTTTCCAGGCCATCGGCTCAGGCGTCGCGACCAGCACTTTTACGCGCTTGCCTTCCGCGAGTGATTGCGCAATGAGCGCCTTTACTCGGGCATTCGTTTTCTGGCGTTCATGTCCGCGTCGGTATCCCTCCAGGCGAGCATGAAGACCTCGCTGAGTAAGGCCGATATATCTGACAACATCGTCCACGATGAATGCATAGACACCAGAGTCTGAGGGCGCTCTGGCGTCCAGGCGAAGTTCACCATCGCCTTCAGGCAGCCATTCACCGAGAAACATAAAGCCCGCGCGTAACAAAACCTCCCAGGAGGTGGGGGAGGTGACCTCTTCGTCCACCTCAACAGCAACAGGTGTTCGCTCGAATTCGACCTCTTTTTGAAGCCCGTCGGTGATGCCCGCATCGACAAGAACTTTGCGGACGTGCTGGTAGCGGATATCCAAAAGCTCCGCTATTTCCGTCCGAAGATAGCCTGCTTTGGCCAGCGCTCTGATCTTGTCAGATTTCGTGCTGAGGCCATTGGTAATTTCCAGAACGGTGGGACGGTCTTGAGTCATGCGAAAGCATATCATGCCAGCGCAGAATTGGGCCACTGCGGTTTCGGGCCATCATTTGTAGGAAGTGCAAGATGTGCGGTGTAGTACCGCAATCTTGGCAAGGGGGCCGCTGCGCGCCCCCGTTGCATCCCCCAAGCCGTGGCCCATCTGAGGCATTGAGCCTCATCAGGTCCATTCAAACGTCGCCGTTTGTATCGCGCTTGGATGGAGGGCGTTCCGCCCTGTCCAGGACCTCACCCTGACCACCGTAATTGCCGATGGAGCACAACCATGGGCGTCCGCCGCCCTTGGGACCCGCGCCATGGATATCGTCCATGGAGACGACCAAAGAGCATTCCTGCCCTCTGGACACCAGACCAACCGTCCGCCGGTTGGATGCCGTTAACTGAAGGAAATTGAAATCAGGCCCATAGGTCAGGGCGCCCACTTCCACATTCGCTCTTCTGCCTCTGAAATCCAGTCTGTGAGAGGAGCTGTGCTTTCCCCCGGATATTCTGGTGGCGGGCGTGTCGTTGCGATATGAGCGAGGCGTACCAGTTGTGCAGAAATTATTCGTGCCTCGCGTTCAGGCCACCATGTGGCAAGGCCATCCTCAAGATTTTCCTCTTGGTCTGTGACCGAAGCATACTGAACAATCAACTCTGCTACATCAGCCAATGCTCTGTCGCTTGTCACTAGTATATTTTGTGTGTTGTGGCCAGTCTTATTAATTCTGTCAACAAAATCACTAATATAGGTCATATCCCATGCTGCATTCCTAATGCCAGCCAGTGCGCGATCTCGGCTGGGCGACCTGAGATGCTTTATCATTCGCCTCTGAACGCCATTCGGTGAGAAATACTTGACGGCGTAAACGGCAGCGGGACCAGCGAATATGAAATCCTCCTCCATCCACTCAAGCAATCTCTCCACTCGCTCGGCTGCTGACATATTTGTGAGCGATAACGAAGAAATTTTCAGAGCCGCGAGATAGTTGCACCGCCATCGCTTTAAGGGCTTAGCAAGGTTTAGCTCCTCTTTGGCGCTAGGACTTGATAGAGGCAGACGATCAATCCTGCCCATTGCCATGTCTATCCATGCCTGGACTTGATATTCGTCAGCGGCGCGAAACCAAGTTAATTCTTCCTGCGCCTCCTCATTTCCGTTTCTATGCGCCAACTCGTGGAACGCTATTGATGGTTCCACTTCTATGTCTAGCGCTTGCGCGAAGGCCATTATCATCGTTGCCAATCTAGTGAATTGGCAGGGAGGATAAGAAATTCCGTCCTGTGCAATCCTTGCCATTCTCGAGACGACGTTGCGGTCGGGAAGGATTACCAGTCTTTTTCGCCCAGCTACCTTTTCTTGCAAAAGATCGATTGGAGAGAACGCCGCTTCTGTTGGCAGAGGATAGCCGGGGACAAGCGTGGCTGAGCTGGCAAGATGGCTGCCAATTTCACCAAGATCCTCCCAAGGTAAATCTGGGAGAGAAGAAAACATAACCCCATCTGACTCTATCAGGATCACAGCTGAATGACCTCGCTGCGATGATACATTTGGGTGATCTGGTTGTGCTTTATACGAAACTGGCTCCTGCGCTTAATCGCAGGGTTGGCAGATGACGCGTTCTCAATTTTCACAGCCGGATCATAGTAGACAGCGCCAGTACTAAAACCGCGCAGGAACAGCAGGAAGTCTGTCTGTTCGCACAAGTGAATGCGCGCGCCGTATGAATACTCTGGCGGCGGTGTGCGGAACAGGGAAGGAACATAGGCCGCCTGTGCATGCTTCCTGTTCCAGTGTGCCATCATGCCTTTGAAAGACCATGTGGCCGCTATATCATCCGTGCGGCTTACCAGTGAAATGCCGCCTTCCAGATTGGTTATTTTGCCCGTCGCACTGTCATAGCCTTCGACCATGATTTTCAGGCCAGTGTCGGCGTGAAAATCTTTGTCGCAGGTATAAACGCCTCCAAAATTGAACCGATCAGGCTTGCCGCTCTTGTCGGCGTAGCCGTAACGCCTCAGGAATTCAGCGACCCCAAGCTCTTTGTAGACGCCGCCAGTGGGCTCGGGCGTCATCAGCGTTACAGGGGTTTTTGGAAGAAACTTCGTGAAGTTATTCACGCCGTACTGTTTGACTTCCCATCCCATGAAGTCGGGTTCTGAGTAGCCGTTAGGGGTGATACCCAGTTCGGCTTCCAACGTGTAGCCGCCGCCATTGCGTGCAGAGTAGGGAAGCTTCCGGCCATCAGCGGCAAGCTTTTGCGAAGCAATCCAGTTCAGTTCGTAGATGCGGCGAAGCTCAGCAAGCAGAATTTCTTTGGGACTGCGCTTGTTCTCAGGTGTTGTCGGCAGCTCGATGAAGACACCGACGCTTTGCCACTGTCCCGCATTGATCTCATTGGCGATGGCATGATCAGGACCGACAGCGTACCCGAGTACCTCACCTTGCTTTGTCATGCCAAAGAATAAAATGCGTCCTTCATCACGCACTGTCAGCAGGTGAGAAGGGGCCTGTTTGCAGCCCTGGAGGAAGCCGGACATGCGGACTTCGGGATAGTCGGGATAAAGGATGAGCTGCGCGTTAGGCGCTGCATGTCGCCCGTTTTCATCGAGCCAGAAGAAGCTGACAGACGCCTTGGGACGGTCCTGCTTGCTGCCAGCCATCTGCCGCGTGTCAGTGTAGATTTCCCCGTGAGGAATAATGTTCAGGGCACCAAAGCCGCCGCCAAGGTAAATCTGGTTCTTCGAGTTATCATTGGGTGCCAGCTTCTTGGCGTAGATTCTGTCTGCGCCATGTTGCACAAAGAGCTGTAGCAGTTCTGATAACGATGAAGCCAAACTATTCCCCCCTGATGGTCAGCAAAGACTCGTCAGATTTTACCCACGCAGCAAGGGTTTGCATAGAAATCTTATAGTCGAGGCGGGTTCTGCCCTTCAGGGCGCATTCCCATACGATGGCAACTCTCCAGCCCTGATCCGCCAGCCTGCGGATCGCTGCCGCATCATTTTCTGCGTTTCTGCCGATTTTCTGTTCCCAAAACTCCTGACGGGTCGCAGGCCATTTGAACAAATGGCAATCATGGTGGTGCCAGAAGCAGCCATGAATGAAGACAACCGCCCTATGCTTAGGGAAAACGATGTCCGGCTTGCCCGGAAGGTCTTTCACATGAAGACGATAGCGCAGGCCTGCCGCATGCAGGGCGCGGCGAACCAGCAGTTCAGGCTTCGTATTGCTGCCTTTGATGGCAGCCATGTTTCGGCTTCGGGTTTGCGGGTCGTGAACATCGGTCACGATCAGGCTGCCTTGCGCTGACCCCGCGCACTGATGATGGCTTGGATATGCGGAAGCATTATCCGTGCAACTTCACAGAAAACGGGCACGGCGACGGAATTACCAAACTGCTTATATGCCTGGGTATCAGAAACCGGGATGCGGAAATCATCCGGATATCCCATGAGGCGCGCGCACTCGCGGGGCGTGAGGCGGCGCGGGTTTTTGTTCTTGCCACGGCTCACCAGAATTTCAGAGCCATCTTTGTAGTACCGCGCGGAAAGGGTGCGCGACACATCGTCTGGCGTCACGAGGCCGAAGCCGAAGCCGTTTCCTTGCGCTTTGTGCTTGGCGGCGTAGTTTTGCAGGTACAGCCAGAGCTTGTCAGTCAGCGTGTATTTGGGATTCACAGCGCCTTTCGGACCGATGGTGTACGGGTCTTCAAGGTTCTCGCTGCCATCTTCGGGGTGGAGAATTTCGCGCAACCTTACTGAGCCTTTTTCCGGCAGGCTCAGATCGTCCCATGAGAATGGTACATCTTCGCGGAAGCCAACGATGACAATACGCTCACGGTGCTGAGGCACGAAGTGCTTGGCGTCGATGATGCGGTAATGAACATTGTAGCCAAGTTCGTCGCGCAGCGTTTTGATGATGACCTCAAACGTGCGGCCACGATCATGGCTTTGCAGGTTCTTGACGTTCTCTAAGAGAAACGCCGCAGGCCGCTTTGCCTGAATAATGCGGGCGACATCGAAAAACAGCGTGCCTTGCGCTTCATCCAGAAATCCGTGCTTTCGGCCCAGAGAGTTTTTCTTTGACACGCCTGCGATGGAGAAGGGCTGACAGGGGAAGCCTGCCACCAGAACATCATGGTCCGGGATATCGTCAGTCGGCACCTTTGTTATATCGCCATCGATGGGCCGATTATCGCGGAAGTTAGCGGCATAGGTCTGCTGGGCGAACTTGTTCCATTCGGAGGTGAAGACGCAATGCCCGCCGATAGCGTCAAAGCCCCGGCGCAGACCGCCAATCCCGGCGAAAAGGTCGATGAATGTAAAGCCCGTATTTGAGGTTTCCGGACGGGCCATCATCTTCAAAAGCTCTAGGACATGTTTTCGAGGCTCTGCCTCTCCGGTCTCAAAACGGTAAATCTGGCGCTCAGTGTAGCCAAGTTGTTGAGCGGCTTCCCGAATTGTCAGGCCAGCCTGGAGGCGGAGGTCGGAAAACGATGACATGGAAGCCTTTCTCAGCGTGAATCGCTGGGTCGATTTCTGACATGATGTCATCTGAACAAAAAAGGAACAAGTGGGAATTGTGATCCATGCACATGATCGCTGGACTCTGCCGATACAGGCCTAATCGGTATCGATGTGGGTAACTTGTTTCAGGGAAGTGCGATTCAACTATAGAGCGATATAATCTGCGTCAGGGGGATATACATGTTTCTGGCAAATCTAAAGATTGAGAATTTTCGCGCGTTCGGTTCCGTGGCAAATGGAGAAGATCTGGACCTTACACTGACGTCCGGACTTAACCTGCTTGTCGGAGAGAATGACTCGGGAAAGACGGCTATCATTGACGCCATCCGCCATCTCCTCTGGACGACAAGCCAGGACTATCATCGTTTAACGGACGATGATTTCCACATCCGGGGGGCGGAGCGCGCAGACCATTTAACGATTTCTGCGACGTTCAAAGAACTGAGTGTTTTGCAACAGGCCGCCTTTCTTGAATATTTGACCATAGAGGAGGGCGAGGAACCGTCCCTTTGCATCTCACTCATCGCTCGTCGGCAGATTACAGGACCGGGCGCCAAAGGCGGCCGTGCAAGCGTGGTCTTTCGTGCTGGCGCTGATTTGAGAGGGCCGACGGTTGAGGGTGCACTTCGGGAGTTTCTACGCTGCACATATCTCAAGCCACTTCGCGATGCCGAGGGAGAGCTTACGGCAGGGAAAAACTCGCGTCTGTCGCAGATCCTTAAATCTCACCCGGATTTCGCAGAGCAGGCAATCAGCGACTGGGTGCAGACAGTTCCGGGAACGCCTGCAGTGTCACCTACGACGCTCGTGGGGATCATGAAGCAGGCGGAGCATCTGATCAAAAACAACACCGTTGTTCAGAGCGTTCACAACGACATCAACACGAAGTTTCTGACCGACCTTTCTTTGGGTACAGAAATCCTCACGGCGGCGATATCCGTCGCACGTAGCGCTGATCTGCAGCAAATACTTGAAAAGCTGGAGCTTTCGCTAGGCCCGCATACCGGAGCCGATCTGCCAACCCGGCGTGGTCTTGGATTGAACAACGTCCTCTTCATGGCGACAGAACTGCTGTTGCTAGGTGCGTCCGACACAATGCCGTTGTTACTCATTGAAGAGCCCGAAGCGCACCTTCACCCGCAAATGCAACTGCGGCTAATGGAAATGCTGGAATTACGTGCATCTGCGCCTGATACCGAGGCCAAAAAGAAGTCTCCTGCCCACGATGGCACAGAGGGCGAGGCGGATCTCGCGGACGAGGAAGCAGAAGGTGTAGAAACTGTCAGAGTTGCAAAAGGTACTAATGCAACTGAAGCAACTGAAGCTAATACGGAGGTCCTTGCTGATTCAACGTCTCTGACGAAGGGGCGTGTCCAGATTTTAGTTACGACACACAGTCCTGTTCTCGCTTCAAAGATTGATGTAGGGGCGCTCACCCTTATTGCCGGTCACAAGGCATTCTCGTTGTCCTCGGACTGCACACAACTCGATGCTTCTGACTATTCTTTCCTTCGGCGTTTTCTTGATTCAACCAAGGCCAATCTGTTCTTTGCCAAAGCCGTCATGGTGGTAGAGGGCGACGGCGAAAATATCCTTTTGCCTGCTATTGCGCAGGCCTTGGGCCGCTCGTTCTCCAAGTATGGCGTCTCGATAGTGAATGTCGGGCACAGAGGCCTCTTCCGCTATTCTCGAATTTTTCAGCGTAAGGATGATAAGCGCATTCCAATCCCCGTGGCGTGCGTTGCGGACCGTGACATTCCCCCGGCGGAGGCGAACACCTATGTCCCTGCATCCAAACCGCCTAAAAGTGGGGGTAGTCCTCCACCAAAGTTTGATCAGGAATTCTCCGCTGACCAGCTCAAAGCTCAGGAGGATACCCTTAGAGCGAGAGACGGTGGTGCAGTAAAAACTTTTGTGTCCCCAGGCTGGACTCTTGAGCATGATCTTGCCCTTTGTGGGCTGGAAGGTGAACTGTGGCGCTCCGTAGTGCTGGCTGCCAAGTCAAAATCTCGCGGTGGGCCGCTGCCCCAAGATAGAGCAATCGCTGCCTGCAAATTAGCAGATAAAAAATTGGCAAGCTGGAAACAGGAGGGCAAGACAGCGGCTGAAATCGCTGCGCTTGTTTATAAACCCTTGTATGAGAAATACGCGTCGAAAGCCGAAACGGCACAATTTCTGGCGGATGAATTAGAGCGCAAGAAAATTGATCCAGCAGTGCTGGCGAAGAGCCTGCCTAAGTATCTTGTTGAAGCAATAGAATACGTCACCGAGCCACTGCCGCAGGAAGTAGCCGATGATTCCGTTTGAGATAACAGACGATGATATTCGGTCGACAGAAACCGCTCTCCAGTGCGATTTCTCCGCAGATGAACAAAAACGTGCTCTAAAAGAGCGCTCGTCGGTAGATATTCAGGCAGCGCCTGGCAGCGGTAAGACAACTTTGCTGGTGGCGAAGCTGGCCATTCTAAGTCAGCAATGGCCCTACCCTAGCCGGGGAATGTGCGTCCTCTCACATACGAATGTCGCGCGCGAAGAGATCGAGAAGCAACTTGCATCGCACCCAACGGCCAGCGCGTTGCTTGGATATCCGCATTTCATCGGAACCATTCAGTCGTTTGCACACGAGTTTTTGGCTCTCCCGTATTTGCGTGGCTTGGGGATGCATCCGCGCATTGTGGACGACAGCCGCTTCGCCGCAGCAGCCAAAAGACTGGTCGGCAATCGGAAGTACTGGCACGCGGGGAACCATCTGAAGAAACATCAGAACAGCGCCGAAAAGATCATCAGTACCCTGCGTTTTTCAGGTCCAGACCTGGATCTGACGTGCGACGGAACCATCCCTCGCACCGGGACACCTACCTTCGCTGCATTTAACGAACTCAAGTGGGATCTGGCGAAAGACGGCATATTCAGGTTTGACGACATGATGGCCTTTGCTCAAAGGGCTTTACGTGACATGCCGCCATTAGGGGATATCGTCAGTACTCGATTTCCGGCCGTCTTCTTCGATGAGATGCAGGATACAGATGACTTGCAGGAACAAGTCGTTATGGCTGCTTTCGGCGGGCGGTCTGCAGTGCAGCGCTTTGGAGATCGTAATCAGGGAATATTTGACGACGATCGGGAGTTGACCCCGTCATCTTTTCCCTCGAACGGCTATATCGATCTGGCAGGCAGCAGAAGGTTTGGAGCACACATCGCCGCCGCGGCTTCGACACTCACTAAGACCTTGCCACAGATAATCGCAGGGAATCCTGAGAGGACCGAAAAAGCACACACCATCTTCCTTTTTGACGATGCTACGATCAGCAGCGTCATGCCAGCATTTGGAAAATTGGTACTGCAGCAATTCCCTCAAGACAGGGATCACAAACTGGTCGTAAAAGCAGTAGGATGCCGAAAGACAGGCTCTGGGGCCAAGCTACCGCGTCACATTGGTGACTACTGGGACGGATTTGAGGCTACTCACACCAGTAAGCTGGCAGCGCTTCCGTCTCTTATTGGCTATGTCCGGCGAGCTAGGGCGCTTGCCCTGGAACACGAAAGTCTTCACGCGGCGGCTCCTGCGTTGTGGGATGGTGTTTTTGCTTTTCTTCACTCTCATAGCTGCAAGCTGCGTTCAGGTGAAACGATCAGCAAAAGAACCTTGATCCGGGAACTTGATGAGCAGAAAAGCGACAGCTCCGCCGTCTTACTCGGCGTCGTGCGAGACCTGTGCATGGGGGCAGTTCCGGAGCAGACGACCTGGCCTGCAGCGACCGCCGCGCTCGTATCGTCTCTCGCGACCATCCTGCCTACAGGAGCAGGAGGCGCTGCTGACGAATTTCTGTTCTGGAATGATACTCTTTCTCCCACCAACGCCACCCAATCCACACGGAGCAACGTCTTTGAGTATGTCGAAGGTGAACGACGGCTGAATATAACCATGAATACAATCCATGGGGTCAAAGGCGAAACCCATGATGCAACGCTCGTGCTCACGACGAGCACTAACCAGCTTTTTGATCTGAAAGAGGCCTTGCCACTACTTTCTCTCACGGGGCAGGAACGCAACAAGGCATCGATACCAAAACTTCTTATGACTTTGTTCGTTGGAATAACGCGGCCTAAAGACCTGCTCTGTCTGGCCATCCCCGGTGACCAATGCACGCAACCACAGCTTGACGCCCTGGTTGCACTTGGCTGGAGCATCGAGGATCTTCGGCAGCTAGCGGCCGGACGCGAGCCCGCAGCAGCGGCCTAAACTATTAGAGGCTATCCTCCCCTTCACCCGGGGGAGGACCTCCGGCCACCTGCAGCCAGCGCCCATCTGGTTCTTTTCGATATAGCTGTCCGGTTCCCCATGCGATGCCAGCGCCATGATAAACAGTGCAGTCAGCGCACATGTTTGCCCAGGCTGCTTTTCCATCAACGCGACCGTCAGAGGCATATGTTTCGTGGTCTAAAGGTATGAGGCAAAGGTCGCACTGCTCCGGGCCACCCTCGTAATACTTACCTCTGGCGACGTTTTCATCGTCCACCAGCTCTGCCAGCATTTTATCAGCTGAACTGCCATCGCATATCGGCCCGGTTCGGGGTGCGAGCTTATAATAGATGGTACGGATGAGATCGCTATTGCGTTCAAGGTACCCATTGAATGCAGCAAGCGGCGCGGTGTTGTTGGCCGCTTTCCAGCGGCCATTCACCATGCGCATTATCTGGCGGTTATCACCAGAAAAGTCACATCGGAAGCTGGAATATATGAGACCAAGATCGTCGAGAATGTCGATATCCCGGGCTTCGTACCCACCCCACGTCATTGACATGGTGAGAAGACCTATATCTCCGCCATAATACTTGTTGATGATGTCAAGAAACGTAGAGGGCGAGCGTGCATCGTTATCTGATCCTGACAGCTCTCCAACATATATTCTCGATATCGCATCGCCATTACGAACGACCAAAGAATATGATGGGACGTAAAGGACGCCATCGTCCTTAGATGTAGCAAAAAGTAATGTGATAATTCCTGTGGATGGTGCGAATACAGAAATGTCTGCCGAGCAGTCAGGAAACTCCTCTTTTGCCTCCTGCAGCTGTGCTTTGAGTGAAGATTCCCACACAGGGTTATTAGGAAGAGCCTCCCCAAGATCTTTGATAAGCTGACTCAGCTCGGCACGGTCAGAAAGCAATATGGAGCGCTTTAGGCCCTGACCTGATGTACCGGCCTCACCGGCAATCTCTCCTAAAATTGTATCGTCGGTCAGTACCGTATTTCGGGCGAATGCACCCCGTCTATGTACGTGTTTTATAGACCACTTTTCATCTTCGAGTAGCGTACCTTTGAATTTCGCTGGATAGCCAATTTCGAAATGATCGCGGTCCACTCTAGGATCTGCGTCGAAGGCATAGCCCTGGAGCGAGTTCAGAAGCTCATCTCCCTCCATTTGTTCAAAAAACCCCTGAGCTTCTTCATACAAATCAGGGCTTGCCGACATCATGTCCAGATACTCTTCGGCTGTTTGTAATTGCGGAACAAAATAGATCATGTGCTCAAGGCGTTCCAATTCATCACGAGCTTTGTTCAGATCTGCTTCAGAGGGAGGATTCGGTTGTTCTCTGTTTACATTTAGGTTGTGAACGAGCGCCCAGACGGCACGATCGTAAAAGCCATCCGGCGCAACCATCTCTAACATGATGTAATCTTTGATGCCTTTGGCATTACAACTGAAATCATAGCTGGCGATACCTTCCAACAGTCGCTCATGGCTCGAGTACAGGCTGATCTCATGCCAAGGTGAAAGTACGCGCCCGGCGTTGAAAGGTAGCGGTTCAACGTTCTCTGCTGAAAGCACGCCCCCTGCGTCATCGACTGTGAGCTTTACGCCGAGAATCGAGATAGGAGTGTCGTGAAAAAAACGCGAGAAAGGAACGAGCAATTCCTTCCAGTCTGTTGAAACAACTAGGGTGCGTATCTCATCATCCCGCGCCCCCAGATGGCTTTTAACGGCCTCCACGTACTTGTGTATTTCATGTATCGCGTCGCGCGCGGCCGCGTCACTCCTTTTGAGTTCGATCAGTACCCAACGGCCACGCTTATCCCTTGCCAGGATATCTATGAAACTTCGTGTTCCGATCGTACTTGGCAGGTATTGCTCAATCTCAATAACCTCAAGTCCATCTTCAAGGATGGCAATTTGTGTCGCGAGTAGGTCTCTTAATGGCGCTTCTAACATGGATCCCCCAGCATCTGTTTAGCCGTCAAGTTACCAATAGACTTTGAGGCTGTAACTATAAAATAACGCCAACTTTCGATATAACGTGTTGATACTGATTAGGATTTTCTAATCCGGGCAATGCTAATTCATGTTGTTCTGGTATTTCTTTCGAGCCACTTGTGCTTTTCTGGTTTGCAACGTACGTCGCGCAAAAGACCTTCTAGTTCCGGCCGCTCCCAGAAATTCGGCATTTCCACCGTGAAAAACCCCTGATCACGGGACTCCAGCAAGGCTTTGCTACCACCTGTGGCCGCGCGAATATCTTCCACCTGCAAGAGCGGGCGGGATTGCTCCACGAGGTTGTCACCGGAGCCATTGACCTGATTATTGTTCACGTTGAAGCCGCGCACCATCACCGAGGTTTTGCCTGAGCGGTGCTCAATATCTTTTAGCGTCTGATCGTCCGGCAGGCCGCGATAAAGGGTATGCGCGACAGCTTTCTTCCAGAGGCGCGAAGTTTCACGCCCGTAGCGCGATTCAATCTGCGCAGCGGCGTTCTGGAATACGCCGAGAAAGTTGATACCGCCCTCACGGTAGAGCGTTAGGATTTCATGGAAGTTGGAGACATAGAGCTGGCCCCATTCTTCGCCCACCACCAGCGCGCGCAATGGGCCATGCGCCGTCACAAACCGCTGCACGATTGCCGCTGTCATCGCGCCGACAAAGGTGCGGCTGCTGTCTGATGTTGCCGAGCCTATGATAAATAGCGCCGTGGGCGTGGTTTTCATCTCAGCAGGATCGAACGAGTTATACTCTGTCACACGGCGGGCGGCAGCGCCGGGCTGAAAAGCTTGCAGGCGCTCAATAATCATTGAGGAATACGCATTCCATTGGTCAGTTGAAGCAGTCAGGCCCGCAATCTGCCTGCACATGCCTGAATGATTTTCCATGCGGTTATCGCTGGCCCAGAGAAGAAGATCATCGGCAATTTCATCCGCCGAGCGTCCAAAGAAATCCCATAGCCCGCCCGGTGTGCAGGGCCAGCGTTCAGACGGAAAGCGCGCCGTAATCGTATTATAGAGCGCGAAGGCTGTGCGCGTGCCTTGCCCGATCCAGCGATGCGCAGGGTTTGGATCGATGGGGACAAGATAGCTCGCTGCGTCATAGGCGGCTTCATTCAGTATGCCGAGCATTTCAGGCCGCGCCGCAATCTCGATAACGCGGGTGCTGATATTGTAGCTATCGGATGGATAGCCATAGAGATTACCGGGATTGATGAAACGGACGCGGTAGCCTTGCCGCTCAAGCGTTTTCCAGGACACCCACGCAAGCTCTGCGTCTTTCGGGTCTGTGATGATTTTCGTTAGATGGGCAGTGCGTGGCGACACCAGATTGGGACCAAGAAAACGCGTGAGCTTTCCTTTACCCGCCTGCGCATCGATGGCGACAGGTTCGGTTCCATCATAGACAATCGGTTTCCCATTAAAGAAGCCGAGTTCAATGCCTTTGCGCAGGTTTTTGTACTCGCTGGGGTTCTTCATTCGATCAATCCAGATTTGCGCAAAGCGTCTTCATCATTGAAAGCCGAGTGACCAAGCTCGCCGCTCGGGTTGGCATTCATCATGCTTTTCTGCTGTGCCTCGGCGCGGGACTCTGCCCGCGCTCTGGCTACCCGCATTTCCTCAGCGTCCCGCCATGCGAGACGCTGGTGATGCTGGGATTCAAACATCCAGAGGAACTGGAAGATTTCAGAGAGCTGGCGCACTAGCGCTTTTCCTCATCGTCCCAGCTTGCAAACTCAAAGGAGGCTTGCTGCGCATCCTTGTCGTTGTCATTGCTCGGGGCAGACTCTGCAGGAATAACGGGAGGAGGATTTTTCGCGTGATAGTCCGCGATGATATCTGCCTCCATCTGGTTCGTGATCCATGCGGAGATATTCGAGGCGATGCCGTAGCCCGCCAGCATGATCATCCAGATATACTGATCTTCGATACGGAACTTCCACATGCTGCTGGCGAGAGCAGCAAGGAACGGCGCAGCGAACGCGCCCGCGATGCCGCTATAGACATAGGCGCGGGCTTCCGCCGGGTAGATCATCCATTTTATGAATTTGAACGGCTTGTTCCATGCCCGGAACGCAACGAAACTCATGAAGATCGAATAGAGCGAGAGGAAAGCAACAGCGAAGATGGCCATGTAGGCGAAGCCGACGGCGACCAGTGTGAGGGCAATGACCGTGCCGTTCACTTCGGAATTATTGTTGTTCATAGTAACACTCCCTGTTTAAAAATCGAGGCGCAGGCCGATGGAATGTTCACGCGAGCGGGCCTGCGTTTGGTGTTGCCGCGTGAATTTGAGAAAGCGCCCGATATCGCCGCGCAGCTCTAGGAGCTGCTTCGCCTGAGCGCTTCGAAGGTCTTTGAATTCCGCCTGAAGGACGGCGCGGCGTTCCCGCTGCACATCGATCAGGTCTTGCCGTTCCTGCGCATGACGCAGTCGCGTGCCTTCCGCTTCCAGTTCATTGGTGCGGCGCGCTTCCTGATATTTTCCTGTGATCCGATGCCACAGCCCCCGCAGGCCCGTTGGCAGGCGCGCGGCCCGTTCGCGGGATTCCATTTCCCATTGCGTGGTGTGCCGGGTGTTGAGCGCCGCGCGTTCCGTGCGGTGCGCGTCCGTCATCGCGGCTTTCTTCTCGCCAAGCTCGGCAGAGCGCTTTTCGAAAGCCTTTCTGGCTTCTTCGATATGACGCCGGATTGCGGGCGTCATGCGCTTTGCGATATCCGCCTTGACCTGATCGACCCCGTCCAAATCCTCGGGGAGATAGAAGCGCTTTTCGATATCGCGCGCCTTGCAGTTCAGGACGCGGGCGAGCGAATAAACCTCACCCTGATAATCGACGACCACGATGCCGCGCCGATCCCCTGCGGCCAGATGCAGGCCGTGCGATTGCATAGCGCCCGTAAAGGCTTTGAAGGAATCCGCGCCTTTCCAGCAGGCCTGTCCAACCTGCTTGATCAGGCGGGGATCGACGCCTTGCCGTTTTGCCTGTTGCCATTCGGCAAGGGTGAAGTTGGTCGGATCGCGCATGGACGCATCGAGAAGTCCCTGAGGCATGGTCCACCCATGTTCGAGGTAAAGGTCGCGGGAAATTCCGGTGAGCTTGGTTTTGAAGAAGGACATCTGCCGCGCCGTCATCGTCTCGGCATCGATGCGGCTCCACACGCAATGCGCATGGCGGCGGCCTTCTTTTTCATGGAAGACAATCGCGCGCGGCTGGCCTTCCAGATCGAGGCGTTTTTCGATGCGCTCGATGGCAGCCTCGAAGTCTTCAACCCGCACACGGGCGTCGGAAGGCGGAGAGAGTGACAGTGAGAAAAGATACTGGCGGCACTTCGTGCCCTTGCTGATCGCCTCCGCTTCGCGGAAAGCGCCATGCAGAGTGTCGGAGGCAAAGCCCCGCAGCTCATGGACAGACAGATGCTCATTGTCATCCATCTTCATCAGGTGCGCCGCCAAATCCTGACCGGCGCCGCGCTGTGAGGCTTTGAGGATCATGCCCAGCCTCCATTGCGGTGGCCGAGGGCTTCCAGAATGGCGCTGCGAATATCCTGTACGGCGACAATCGCGTCGTGCAGTTCGGCTTCGGTTTCCGGGGTGATAACGAGCGCGCCGATTTCGGCAGCGCGAGCCATGTCCTGCAAGGAGCGCAGAAGATCGGAGCGACCAAGCAGCGCCAGTGCCCGCGCAAGCGCCTCCCTGTCCTCTATGGTCAGGACCTTCCGGCGCTTGCGCCCCGCAGGCATCCCATCAAGGAGTTTAGACTTTATATATGCGCCCAGCGGAGCGCCTGCAGCCTCCAAAGCTAAGCGGGCGCGGTCAGTATCGCTCAGTCTTATCGAAAAGGGTGCGGGACGTTTAGCGGATAGCCGGGGAGCCGCAGCGGTTTTGTTGAAGGATGGCGCTACGGACATGGCGGCACCGGGAAATCATGTGATTTCCGGTGCGCAAGATGAGCGTTCCATTCAGCCAAAGTCTCAAACAGTTCGTTCGAGGTTTCGGCATCGAGGCGCGCCATTTCAGTCCAGAAAACTGAACTATTTCACCTGAAGAATCGGTGGCATTGGCGGCGGCAAACAGCGTTTCGCGGCTGCCCATGATGCGGACCTTTTCCGGACCGACTTCCACGGTCAGCAGAGAACGCAGATAGGCCTTGCGCGTCGGGTTGTCGGCGTTCTCCAAAACCCCTCGCATCAGCCTGGAGAAGGCGGCGATCTTTTCGGGGTCAAGCGCTGCTTCGCCGCCGACCTCCCGGCGCGCCCGATCCAGGGCGGCCTGCGCCTTCTCACGGTCGGCTTTCAGCATGGTGATGCGTTCGCGCAGCAGGTCATCCATTTCGGCAAGGCCGTCTTCGACCAATGCGTAGAGACGTTGCAGCCGCTCTTTGGCAGTGTCGGCCTCAACCTGCAGCGCCACAAGCCGGGCACTATGAGCTTCCGCGCGCTCTGAGCGCTTGGCAGCTATGGCGGTGAGCAGGCCGGCCAACCGTTCCGGCGCGAACAGCTTCTCATTCAATGCTTTGAGAACCATGTCATCCAGATAGGCCATAGGGATCGTATTGCCCTTGCAGGCCGTCGGTCCCTTCTGGGCGCGGGTGGCGCAAGTGTAGTAGGCGTAGACGCGCCCGGTGGACGAAGTGCCTGTGCGCTGGGTCATGCCGCCGCCGCAATGGGAGCACGTGGCGATCGTGGTGAGCAGGATCGGGCCGCTGACGGCACGGACCGGACTGACGCGAGGATTGTTGGCAGCGAGCTTGGCCTCGACTGCCGCGAACACGGAATCCTCAATGATGGCCGGCACCGGCACTTCGACGACTTCGCCTGCGGGGTGTTTCCCACCGGACTTAGAATTGCGCGAATGATAGTGCCAGCGCCCTACATAGGCTTTGTTGGTGAGGATGTGATGGACTGGCCCGACACCGAAGGTGCCGCCTTTCTTGGTGCGATAGCCGTGGCTGTTGAGCCATTTTACCGCTTCCTTGATACCCATGGGCGGCTTGGCCGTGGCCGGGTCGCCCTCCAGATACAGCCGGAAAATCAGCCGCACGGTTTCAGCTTCGACCGGATCGATAGCGAGTTTCTTCTTGATTTTCTGGCCGCGGCGTTCCGCTTCGACGATAGTGTAGCCCAACGGCGGCGCGGCGCCGTTCCAGAACCCCTGGCGGGCATTCTCGGTCATGGCGCGCGTCACCTGCCGCCCATTTTCCTTGGAGGTATATTCATCGAAAATGCCGATGATCTGGCGGATCATGGCGCCTGAGGGATCGTCGCTGCTAGGTTGGGTGACCGAGGCGACTTCGACGCCGTGCTTGCGCAATTTCCGGATGACCAGTTCCATAGCCGCGCCGTCCCGATAGAACCGAGAAAACGCATGGACGACGATCACGTCATAGGGATGGTCGGGGTCGCAGGCACGATCGATCATGGCCTGAAACGCCGGGCGTCGGTCGTCGGTGGCGGTCAGCCCCGGTTCGACATATTCATCAACGACGGTCCAGCCGCCACGCTCGCAGAAGTCTGTGTTGAGCTTGCGCTGAGAAGGCAAGCTCACGTCATGCTTGGCTTGCCGGCCCGTCGAGACGCGCAGGTAGAGCGCTGCCCGCAAGGGGGCGGCCGCGGTATTGAGTACAACGTTATTGGCTTTGCTTCCGAACGCCATGTCTTACCGTCTCCCGATCGTCTGGAATTTTATCCGCAGCGTCGCATCTAACGCCCGTCCGTGCAAGCTAAGCCTATGCAAAACAAAGAGAAATTTTTTCGCCAACGACATGTGTCTACCCCTTGAGGATGGCGTCGATTTGGGCGCCCAGCATTTTGTCGAGCACCTCGATCTCGGCCTGTGTGATCGGCAGGGCTGAAGGCAACTGATCGACCAGCTCCCATTCCCGCGGTGCGCGCGGGAGGCGGCGCGGCGGCCGCACCTTGCGGGGTGGCTTTGCTGCCCGTCTAGGCGCGGACGGGCGGCTAGAGCTCATGGTCAAGCCCTTTTGGCCGCACCCGTGCGGGCTCGTTCTCGGGGTTGTAGTCGAGGGCGTTGGTCTTGATGCTCTGGCGGGCGAGCCGGTTTACCAGATGGGTCATCCTCGCCTGGTCCCGATCTTCACCGGAGGCGAGCGAGGCATCCTGCTCGCGTTCGCCATCCAGGGTCCGCGTATCGATGAAGAATTGGGTGCTTTCCCGCGCCCGGCTTGAGGCGACATAGGCATCGTGCCGGTCAAAACGAGCGGACAGCAGGACCAGGGTGTGGTCAACAGTCAGACCCTGCGCTTGGAACAGCGTTGCGGCATAGGCGTGAGCGAGCCGGGCCCGGCCCTTGGTATCGGCGACGTCGCTGGGTGAAAAGCTGATTCGCTGCCCGTCCCGTTCGGCCTCGATCCGGATGATTCCGGCCTTGTCTTGTGCGATGGCGACGATCCGGGCCTCGGTGCCATTGACGACACCGAGTCCGTCATGGCGGCGCAGAAACCGCACCTGATCGCCTATGGCGAGACGCAGTATGTGCCGGTTGCCGGAGGCATCCGCGGCTTCGATCTGGAAGTCGGACCCGGTGAGCGCGCTACGCTCCCGCAGTCGATTGCGGATCGCGGCAGACAAGGCCCGCACTTCGGCATTGGTCTTGGCCGTCACCAGCACATTTTTGGCCGGGGCGGTCCTCGTGGTCTCATTCCAGTGATCGGCCACGGCCTCTACTGTCGCACGGGGGCTATCCTGAAATGCGATCTGGCCATGCTCGGAAAAGGCCGTCAGAGCTTTTTCGGCCTTACCACGCGCGAAATCTTTCGGAGCTTGCCGTGCCCAGGCCTCGCGCTGGCGGACGACGGTGTGAATGCGGGTGGCACCGATCGTTTCTCGCATGAGCCGCATGGCATGACCGGCGCCGATGGGGACGAGTTGATCCTCGTCGCCAACCATCACCACCACGCCGCCGGTCCGGTCCACTGCCTCGAGCAGCTGGAGCGTCTGCAGCGTGGCTTGCAGGCCGGCCTCTTCGACAATCAGGCAGGTCTTTTCCCCGAAGGGCTGATTGCCCATGGCGATGGATTTGCACCAGGCGTCGATGGCGCGGGATTCAACGTCGAGATCGGCGCCGAGTATGTTAGCGGGGCGCCAGGCCACGGCGGCGCCCTTCACCTGATAACCTGCAGTCTGCCAGGTCTTGGCGACGGTTTTCAGGGTCGTGGATTTCCCCGTCCCGGCACCGCCCTGGACGAGGACAAACCTGGCGCCGCTGGTGGCGGCGCGCACCACATCCTGTTGCTCGGCACTCAGGCCGGAAATGGCGAGCATTTCGTCCCTGGCGCTCCGGTCGGGACCGACCACGCGGGCCTGTGCATTGCGCCGCACCAGGTTCACCAAGGCGCGCTCAGCCGCCAGCATTTGGGGTGTGGAGTAAACGGGCCCGTCGCGTGTTTCGGCGCGTTCAAGAACGCTGTTCCGGGCGACGAGATCATCGGCACCGGCAATGACGTCATCGAGCGTCGCGCCGGTGCCGACGAGGGTGTTAGCGCTGACTTCGATCAATTGGCGGCGCGAGAAGGTCGCTTGGTATTCGGTCAGTTTTTCCGGGACAGTGGCGAGGCGCTCTTTCCGTGCTCCATTGAAATCGGCGGGTTCTTGCTCAACCTGCCGTCCTGCAAGGGCGATCTGCTCGGGGTCGAAGCCGAGACCCCGAACCGACGCGTGCCACTGTTCGGTGAGCTGGTTCAGACTCAGGTCCTGTTTGGTGCGGCGGTCTGTGGCGTTGATCGCAGCGGCGAGAGCCGGCGCCTGACCGGAGGTCAGTCCTGCCTCGGCCAACTCTTCTTCCAGCGTCGCCCGGCGAGCGCTGAAGTATTTGGTGAGGGTCTCTGGCACACCGGCAATCGACCACTTCCATTCGTCATCGGCGTGCTCAATGGTGAAGCCGTGCGCCTGCAGCCCACTGGCGAGCCGCAGCCTGAAGACCGCGCCCAGTGCCTTTTTCCAGCTGCGCAGTGCAACCGAGTCGATGCCACCCCAAGTGCCATCCTCGCGTTCGGCAATATTGGGTATGCAGAGATGATGATGACGTTGTGGATCGGCGAAGACGACGCCATCCGCATGGCGTTCCGGACGCGCCTCGGAATGCGTGAAAGCGGCGGCAACGAAACTGGCCTGTTCACGACGGCTGCCATTGTGACCGCGTCGGGCCAGGGAAATTTCCTGCTCCACCAGCCGAACCACGTCTTCGAGCGCATCCTGCTCGATATCCGCGAAGACCTGGCGCAGAACCCCGTGGGAGCATGCGAATTTGACGGAAAACCCCTTGGGCGCGGATAGGGTCACGTCTATGCCCAGCATGCGGGGGCCGCCCCCTGCTTTGGTCAGCGGCTTCCCTGTGGCATCGAGCCCGGCGCAGATGCGGTCGAAGTCGTCGGCCCGCACGATCTGGCCGGCGGCGATGCCCAAGGCGTCGTGACCGCGCAGCCAGATACCGGCGCTGTCGTCGGCAGCGTAATAGTCAAGTGCGGCTGCCGCGGCTTGACGGGTGTAATAGGACGACGATTTGATGACGGCGAATGTAGCGACCAAGAAAAGGGCCCCCAGTGGAGGCCCTTTAGATATCCCTGATTTTCTCGCCTTTTGGAGGAAGGATTGGACGAGGAAATCTCAGCGATTTCAGATGGTTGTCTGTATCAGCGACGACGCGCCCAGACGGTGATCGGCCATTCCAGCCGGTAGATCTGTTTCAGGCCAACAAGAACGGCATGGACGGCGCCGCCGCTAACCCCAAGCCGGTCGGAAAGATGCTCCTCGGGGATAACGGGAACCTCCTGCGGATCCGGGGGCACGGTTTTGCCGTCAACAACCCTTGCGGACTTCCAGTCCCGGACCTGGCGGGTGCCGATCCATTGCTGGGCAATTTCCCTGGCATCCGGACCGGGGGTCTGCTCACAGATGATTTTCAGGCGGAACCGTTGCAGGATCGAGCGAGAAACCTCGCCATACGCCGAGCGGAACTGGGTCAGGTCCTGGGCAACGGCAATGGTCGAGAGGCCTTTGTTTCTGCCGGTATCGAGGATTTCGGGCCAGCGCGGCAGCATGCCCAGGGTTGGCGCCTCCTCAAGGGCAATGGTGCGCAACCTGGTCTGGCTGACCGGCAGGTCAGGATCGCCGACATGACCGGCAATGGCGTCGATCGCCATGGAAATCCAGCCTGCCGAAATGCGGGGGTGCCGTCCGTTGCGGGGCAGGACAACAATGCGGGGTTGCCTGCCGGTGCCGTGCAGCCATTCGGCGAAGGAGAACTGACGTTGCGGCGGCAGGTCGTTCCAGGCCTCGGCCAAAGGACGCAGAGTGCGCAGGACGTTGATGCGCCAGGTGATCAACAGCGACACGGTGGTCTTGGACAGGTCGCCCGCAGCATCCACTTCGATCAGCCCTGCCGCGGGAGGATAGTGCAATTCCCACTGCTGCTTGAGCCAGAGCGGATCGGAAAGCGACATGGCGTAAAGCTCCGGCGCGGACCAGTATTCATGGCTACGCATACACTCAACCATGACGCCGGCGTCGAGCGTAGCGGCGCCGTGCTGCCACATGCCACTCTCCTTTGTCGAGAGGGCGCGCTGGGCGCCTGCGGATTCGCAGTCATCGATGGTGCGGATGTCTCGGCTCATGGCCCAGCCATAGCGCGACCGGCCAGTGCTGGAAATGACAGCAATGTCTTCGTTGTCGACGGGCAATCCGGCTAGGATTTCGCTGGTGGCGTCGTAGACGAGCAGACCAAAATCGCGGCTCGTCTGCTTGGCCTGCATGAGCAGTCCTTCCAGCAGCTTGAGCAGGATGCGCGTTTTGCCCGAGCCGATCGCCCCGAGGATCAGCAGATTGAGAACCTGCCAGCCCCGCGGCCAGGCGACACCGGGCGCGAGCTCAGGCATCCATTGCTTTCGCCTGCCGGCCTTGGCCAGGATCTCGGCATTGGCGCCGCTTGCTGCAGCCTTGCCGAAGATGAGGCGCCGCCCACTATAGTGCTGGCGGCTATCCACTGCCGGTGTTGCTGTGCGCGCGATGGCAAATCCGGCCAGGCCGGCAAGGCCCATGCCGGTACCAATCCCGCAAAGGCGGAACAGAACCTGGTCGGCAATGTCGTAGTCGAGCCAGCCCAGACCACGCCAGGGGATGAGGCGCATCAGGGCATCGACCAGCATGGGCGCGGTCACGGTGACCGGCTGGTCGGCCTGCCAGCCGGACAGCGGCAGGCAAATGAACGCCAGGGTGAGAATGAAACCGGTCAACAGCGCCGTCGTGGCGGCGCGGAAGATGGCCGGAGTCAGGGGGACCACTTCGTACTCGGCAAGTTCAAGCTTGTTCATCATCAATTCTCCAGGTGGCCCTGATAGCGCCAGATAACCAACTGGCTGGCCCGGGGCACCATGTTTTGGGGCAGATGCGCATTGTTGCGGTGAAGGATGTTGCGATCCATTTCGAGCATGGCGGCGACATATTCCCAGGACAGGTCCTGGGTGGGGCGATAGACACAGCCATCGACCTCTGCCGTGAGCCGGCGGCAGGCCGGCCAGTCCAGCACGGTCTGGGAGCGGACGAGCGGCGCGTCGAACACCGCTTCGGTCACAATCGGTGCCGCCAGGAACCCGGCAAGACCCAGTGCGATACTGGCGCTGATGGCAATGGCGTAGAGCCGGCGGGGCGTCCAGTTGAACGAAGGTTTGTCTGGCTCAGGATCAGCCGCCTGCATTGCGGCGATCGGCAGGATGTCGGGCGCGATGGCCCGCGCGACGTCGATATATTGGGCCAGGCTCAGCCGTTCGACATCGTGGCGTGACAGGCGCAGAAACTCCTCGGCACTGAGCGACTTGAGACGGGCGATGAATGCGCCCGTCTCCTCTTTCGCGTCCCGGGCGATTGCCGCCACCGAGGTCTTGAACTTTTCCAGATCAGGCATCGACGCTCTCCCCGGCGAGGAAGGGCATCACGCGGGTCAGCTCCTCCTGGATCGTTCCGGTCCAGGCCGCCACGTCGCGCACGAAGCGCTTGGCCTCGTCGCGCGGCTTGCCGGTCTGGCGCAGGGCCTCGGCGTAATTGTCCGCATGCCAGCCGACGACCGTCGAAGGCAGGACGGGCAGGCGCTCATAGAGCACCATGGTGCGGGGGTTGAGGCGCGGGAGGCGGATCGAGGGATAGCGATCAAAGACGTCGAGCACCTGCTTGCGCAAGCCCTTGTCGAGCTCGGCCGCGGCAGTGATCGGCGAGCCGACCATTTCGTTGCGGGCGACGATAATGGGGCTGCCCGGCAGGTTGCGCTCGGTGCGGCGCACGACGCGCACCAGCTGCGAGGCGGCGTCGCCACCCGCCTTGGTGACGATGACGGTCACGATGCCCAGACCCAGGAGGTCGATATCTTCCTCAAGATCGAAATCGGTAATCGCCTCATGATAGACCGGCGACAGGGCGCCACCGACTTCAAGAAGGCACGAGCGGCCGGTCTCGGGCATGGCCGTTGCGGCGCGATACCACGGTGCCAGGACATCGGCCCCGGTTACCGCGTCGGCATTGACGTCATGCCGGTCGGGAACCAGCAGGCTGGTGACGCTCTCGCCCGACTTTTCCGCCAGGGTGCGCTTGCTGTCGAGCTGGAACAAGTCGAGCGGATAGCCGGCGAGGCGGAAGGCGGTGATGAACTGGACGGCGGTATGGGTCTTGCCGACACCGCCGTCATCGGCATCGAGCACGATGCCGATCGGAGGCGTCAGCGCACTCGCCGAGAGAAGGGAAGAAGGAGTAGTCATCGTCGGCTCCTAGGTTGGTGGAGCCTTCAGCCTTTCCGATTTTCCGCCTCATCGGTCCGAAACGATTGAGGCGGAAAAGAGCTTGCATATCAAAGTGTTGAAGGTCGGTGTGCCTTCGGCCCCTCTCTAGTCGTCCGAAGTCACCGAGACCTTGCGGGTTTTGCGCGCAACGACCAGGTGCTGGTCGGTGCCGGCAGAGTCCGAGAGTGCGCGCAGCAACTTGTCCGGCCCGATCAGGTCGGCCATCGCCTGAACCAGACGCCTGAGCGCCACCACGATACTGGCGTCACTGTCCGGCTGGTCCCGACTGGGCCCATCCGTGAGCGCTTCGCGGAAAATGTCCTGGATGTGCGGCGGCACCGTCACCTTGGCTCCGGCCTGCACACGCCCCGCGATCCTGGCGGCTTCGAATGGTAGGGCATGATCATCATGGGATCGTGGCCAGAAGGTGAGCGGGTTGATGTTGCCAAGCACGGCGATCTGGAACAGATCATCAAGGCCCAGGTTGGTGTGCGGACTTTCCGCATAGGCCTCGGCAATGATGCTGGCCGCCTGTTCGGGCGGTTCGCGCTCGGCGCGATCGTACGCCACGACGATACGTTCGGCATGGCTGAGGGCGCGCGAGAGGATTGTTACCGGCGCCAGTTCACCATCCAAAGGAATGGCATTGAGATTGCGGATCTTGGGGTGGCCGGCATATTTGGCTTTGGCCCAGTGTTCGACCTGTTCGACATTGTCGAATTCGGTCCAGACGACAAGGTGCCCAGTCCCGATGTCGCGCAGATGTGCGCTCGTGCGCGGCAAAGCCTTCTGCAGTTCGTCTCGGGCGCGGGTCCGATCTCCCAGCAGTGCACGCAGGCCGCAATCGGCCAGGATAGCCTGAACAGCGAGACCCGCGCGAAGCCGGTCGACGATCTTGCGTGGCGGGTAGGCGCCCGGCGTCTCTTTACGCCCTTGAATGGGAACGAGCAGGAGGTCATCTCCAGACACTGGACCCAGACCACCAACCATCGGGGTTGGGAGAAAGGTCGCGGCCGGGAGGGTAAGCCCAAGCTGGCCGATCGGGCCGTTGCGCTCCTGCCGTTCCTGCAGTTTTGCGCGACGGAGGGCGCCGTCGTGGCGGCGTTGGCCCACCTCATTGCGGTTGCGGACTTTTGCTTCCGCTTCCTGCGCTTCCTCTACCTTTGTACCCCCGGCCCGGAGGACGCGATCCCACAAGCCGGGAACATCGGCCGTCAAGCCGACCAGCGCCCGTTCAAAGCCATCCATTTTGAGGACGAGCCGTTTCCCGTCACCGCCGATCACTAAGGCCGGAAGGCCGTCATAGCTCAAGAGAAGTCCGGGTTCGGGAGGAACAATGCGACCAGCCGCGATATCCTCCCGCTGCACGTCAACAAAGTTACTGGCGGCGACGTGGAAGCGGCCGTACAGTTTTTTGTCTGCCAGCAGGTCGGCCATGATGACCAATTTGGCACCAACTTCACCGATGGGGTGAAGCGCAAGTTCTGGACCGGCATTCATGCGCTGGCTGACGTGGAACTTTAGCGGATCGGGCAACTGTCCCGTGTTGTCAAACTCGGCGGCGAGGCGCGCCACGACCGCAGTGACGAAAGCCAGATGCTCGTCCGGCTGGGCGCGGTCGACAATATTGCTCCACAAGATTTCAGCGTTCATTGTTTCCATTCCTTTGTTTTGCAGCGCGGTTCATGAATGACCGGATCGCAGAATTGTTGGGTGTTGAGGTCTGTTTCGTCGGGCGGGTACCCGACGCTGGTTCAGGGTCGCGCTGCACCTTCTGTGTCAAAGAGGCGGGCCGGGAGCGGGCGGACGACGGGTGCCATTGCCACGGAGGTTTTGGCGGTCGGGCCCCAATAGCCGGCGGTGCCTCGACCGCTTTGCCCGGGGGTTGCTGGTGAACCTTGCGCCGCTGCCGCGAATAGACGGCGCTTAGGTGCCCCCGTGCCAGCGGCCGTCCATCGTCACGGGTGACACCCGCGCGCCGCAGAAGTTCGATGATCTGGTGCCAGGATAATCCGCGCGCCAGCGCCATTGAAAACCAGTCGAGATGCTGGCCAACCGTGATGTCGAACGAAATCCGCCCCGCCGGTCCCACCAGGGTCCGGGCAAATGCTGCAGCGCCGTTCTTGAGTTCGGTGTCTTGGTCCATGATCTGACGTCGTCGACTGCCTGAAGCGTGAAGCCTAGATGGGCTAGAGGCCCCTGGGCGTGGCAGGATTGGCGGGAAAAGCGTGTTGCAGGCCTGATGGTTAGGGGGGGCTGGTCGCGGAAGCCCCGGGCAGCCAGGGCAGGAAGTGCCCGACCGCCCGAGATTGCCAACGAGATCGGGCCGGCTCGCTTGTTGCTAATGCACCATCAGAGCAAAGTGGCCGGCAACAAAGCCCCGCAGCCAGCAAGCCGTTTCACGTTCCAGCTTCTGGTCATCCTGAGGATCACAGGGCTCGAAAAGAGGCCGCCAGCTCACCTGGGGCAAACCGGACGGGCCGACGGAGCGCACCAGGTATTCGGTGCGGGCGATGACGACGTCCAGGTGGAGGCTGCTGGCATCTTCGGCGCCGTCGAAATCGATGGCGGCTCCCAGCACAGCGGAAGCGACGCGTTCGAAGTCGTCGTCATTCAGTGCCGGGCCGATGGCCATCCGGCACAATGGATATTCGACGGCAGCGACGTCTTCAGGGCTCACGGGGACATACTCAATGTGCTCGCCTGCCGGGCCGAGCCTGGCATCGCGCGCTTCCTGGCTGGCATAAGCCTCCGCGCGGAACTCGGTCCCCATGACGATCATGTAGTCGTCATAGCGGGGATCGTCTTCCTGGATCGACGCATCCAGAAGCGGCGCGTACTTTGCGAGAATGTTCTCACGGCAAAAACAGAAATTGACCATCTCGGCCTCCTTGTCGATGCCACCCATTGGCATTGACCGCTTCATAGGCCGAAACAAAATCTTCTATATCTGAATTGATCTAAGATGGTAAACAGAAACTAAAAGCCGATATTTTCGATCGGTTCGCCAGCGAACACGACCCGATGGATTCCCTCGATGCTGTCGCGGGCAAAGCGGGTTTCCACGCTGGGAGAAATCTGCCGGACGATGACCTCGTCGGCGCTTTCGTGCACCAGTTGGCGGATATAGGCGATAGTCGCGTCGCGATAGTTCACCCGCCCTTTGACCAGGATCGACACATAGTCCTTGGGGCGCGCTATGGCGGCCTTGTGGGCGTAAGCCAACTCGCCCGGTTCGTAGCGCGGAGACATGGTCGTGTCGGAGATGGCGACGGCATAAAGTCCTTTCGCCTGGACTTTGATCGGCAGCGTCAGGTGGTAGAGGGGGAAGCTTTCGACAATGCTGCCGCCATCAAAGCGACCGCCCGACCGATAGACCGGAAACCTGCCCAGTTCCTCGGCTTTTTTGATCTCGGCGCGAGACGTGATCTGATCTGCAAGATGCCTGGCAATGGCGTCAAGATCAGCGACCGCGTTCGGGCCGAGTTCCGGCTCGACGGGCGCGTCTTCCGGTTGCCATCCCACCTCTGCCTTGATGCGATCGATTTCGGCCTCGGACGGCTGGGTTCCTGCCTGCAAATAGGCTTGCGTCGTCAGCAGGGCCCTTGCCAGGCGGCCATAATTACCCGCGTGCAGCGTGAGTTTTTTGCCGCGCAAAAGATCGGAGACGAAGGTGGCATTGAAGCGACCGCGGCGGGCGATATCAGCCTGCGAGAGCCCTAGTTCGGCCATGCGCGCTGCGACCCGCCCGGCCAGCGTAGATATGTCCAATTCCATGTCGATCTCGGAGAAGCTTTAGTATCTGAATTAATCTAACATGCGTCGATGGTCGTATCTAGCCCGCTTCGGAGCCCTCCTTCCGCATTTGTGGTCGTGTGGATAGAGGTCGAGGCCGGCTTTCAGAGGGTGACAGGTTAGGGCGAGAGAGGGTCTCCCGCCACCGTCTGGAGCAGACCAATGAGCAATGTGGAAATTCTGGATGCCGCCCCTCGAGCGCGCGGCGGTTATCGTGTCGATGTCAGTCGTGGCGAGCGGGTGGGCCGCGTATCGTCGGAATGGTTCAACCGCCCCGATGATCAGCGCTACCTGTCCCTGTCCGAGCTTTATGCCTCGGTCCGCGGGCGGGCTGAGCGAAGCCGGACGCGAACGATGGCGAGCGCGGCGATCCGCGTGGAAGCCCGCAGCGATAATCCGGAGCATATGGCGTTGATCCTGCCAGGCGAGGACGCTCCTACGGCGCCCACGCATTGGAGTTTTGGGCAATTGTCCAACCTGGTCGGCGCGCCCGCCGCCTATCTGCGGCAGCTTCCGGCGCCGCTGGCTGCCATCAATCTGCAATATGGCCTCAGCAGCCATCGGGCCGAACAAATCAAGACCCTGGAAACCACGGATGGCCGGGTCGAGCTGCGCGCTGTGACCGGCCCCGACTATGGCCGCATCTACGACCACGAACTGGTGGAAGCGGTGCAGAAGATCGCTGGCAACGGTACTGGCGACACCAGATGGAAAGTGCCGGGGGCGCTGGACTGGTCAAGCGGCATCTACAATCCCGATGTCGATATCGCGACAGACACGACCACGCTCTATGCCTCCGACCGGGATGTTTTCCTGTTTCTCGTCGATGACCGCAATCCTATCGAGGCCGGACGGCTACCAAATGGCGAGCCGGATTTGTTCTTCCGCGGCTTTTATTGCTGGAATTCGGAAGTCGGCGCCAAGACGTTGGGCATCGCGTCGTTTTATCTCCGCGCCGTCTGCCAGAACCGGAACCTCTGGGGCGTGGAGGATTTTGAGGAGATCACCATCCGCCATTCCAAGTATGCCGCCTCCCGCTTTGCCCATGAAGCCGCGCCGGCGCTGACCCGCTTTGCCAATTCCTCGCCCATGGCCTTCGCCAACGGTATCAAGGCATCGCGCCAGCAGATTGTCGCCCGCAACGATGAGGACCGCACCGATTTCCTGCGGAAACGCGGGTTTTCCAAGGCCGAGACGGCAAAGATCATCGAAACCGTGCTGGTCGAAGAAGGCCGCAAACCCGAATCCGTCTTTGACTTTGTCCAGGGCATCACCCGCATCGCCCGCGACAGGCCGCACCAGGATGTCCGGCTCGATCTCGAAGGCAAGGCCAAGAAGCTTCTCGATTAGGTGTGACGCTCCCGGTTCAATCCGGGTTTCTGCATTCGCGGCGCCGTCCTCAGAGATAGAGGGCGGCGCCCTTGGTCGTGACCGGTCCAAGGTCGGGAGAGAGGCTCCCGGCGGCCCGTCACGGAGTATGTTCAATGTCAAAGACCGCCAAGAAACAGCCCGCGATCGCTCTCAGCGCCTCGCGGGACATTGCTCTTAACAAGCTCGTGTTGAGCCAGGCCAATGTCCGCAAGAACAAGGCCGGCGTTTCCATTGAGGAACTGGCCGAAGATATTGCCCGGCGCGGCCTGCTGCAGGGCCTGAACGTCCGGCCCGTCAATGACGAGGCAGGCGCCGAAACCGGTATGTATGAAGTTCCAGCCGGCGGCCGCCGCTTCCAGGCGCTCGAACTGCTGGTCAAGCAAAGGCGTCTGGCCAAGGACGCGCTGATACCTTGCCTGGTTCGCGAGGGTGGCATCGCCGAAGAAGATTCCCTGGCTGAGAATGTGCACCGGGAGGCGCTGCATCCGCTCGACCAATTTCGTGCCTTTCTGACGCTGCGGGAGAAAGGCCAGAGCGAGGAAGAGATCGCCGCCGCGTTCTTTGTTTCGCTCAATGTGGTCAAGCAGCGGCTCAAGCTTGCCGCCGCCTCGCCGGTCCTGCTCGACGCTTATGCCGAGGACGCCATGTCCCTCGACCAGCTCATGGCCTTCACGGTCACCGGTGATCATGGGAGGCAGGAGGAGGTCTTCGAGCGCGTAAAGTCATCTTACGACAAGTCGCCTTATTCGATCCGGCGAATGCTGACCGAAGGTGCCGTGCGGGCCTCGGACAAGCGGGCACAGTTCGTTGGTGTCGGTGCCTATATCGAAGCCGGTGGGACAGTGCTGCGGGACCTTTTCGAATCCGATGACGGCGGCTGGCTGCAGGACGCTTCCCTTCTCGACCGGCTGGTTGTCGAAAAGCTCCAGCAATGCGCCCAGCCGATTGCCATGGAAGGCTGGAAATGGGTGCAGGTGGCCACCGACTTTCCCTATGGCCACACCTATGGCCTCCGCCGCATCCATGGCGAAACGGTGCCGCTGACTGCTGAAGAACAAGCTGCCCGGGCCGCGCTCCAAGTCGAATACGACCATCTTGTTGAAGAGTATCAGGGCAGCGACCACGACCTCCCTGACCTGGTGGACGAGCGTTTCGCCGAACTCGAAACGGCGCTCGCCGGTTTCGAGGATCGGCCGACGCAGTATGATCCCGAGGAGGTTGCCCAGGCGGGCGCCTTCATCAGCATCACCGGCGACGGCCGCCTGCGCATCGAAAGCGGCTATGTTAAGCCCGAGGACGAACCCGTAGCGGACGGTGATGATGATACCGGCGGTGAGATTGGGCAGGGCAACGAGGCCGCCTCGGCTGCCGCCATGTCTGCGGTCATCGAATCCCCTGACGCCGAGGATGACGATGGCCTGGCGCCGATCTCAGACAAACTGCTCACGGAGCTGACGGCCCATCGCACGCTTGGTCTGCGCTATGCTCTGGGCGCGTGCCCCGATGTTGCCTTGCTTGCAACACTCCACGCCCTGGTGCTGAAGGCGTTCTACCACCACGCCCCCGAGACCTGTCTCGAGCTTGATCTGCGCAGCAATAACTTCGGTGGCGCAGGATCCGGGTTGCAGGACAGTGCCGCCGCCGAAGTCATTCGCGCTCGGCATGACGGTTGGAGCAAGACGCTGCCGGAAGACGCCGGGGACCTTTGGGACGCCCTGGGCGAGTGGGATGCCGATAGCCGGTCAGCGCTGTTCGCCCATGCCGTCAGTCTATCCGTCAATGCCGTTCACGAAACCTGGAACCGCCGGCCCGGCGTGATTGCTCATGCCGACCGCCTGTCCCAGGCGGTCGAGCTCGACATGACCAAACTCTGGGCACCGACCGCAATGAATTATCTGGCCCGGGTCACCAAGGGCCGGATTCTGCAGGCCGTTACAGAGGCCAGGGGCCAGCGCGCCGCCGACCGCATAGCCCATCTCAAGAAGGGTGACATGGCGACCGAAGCCGAAACCCTGCTCGCCGGCTCCGACTGGCTGCCCGAGGTGCTCCGCCCTGTGGGTGGCAGCGGGGCCGCGGACCCGGTGCTCGAGAGCGACAGCGACAGTGCCGGCCAGTTCGAGACCGCGGTCGGCGACGACCTCGACGAGCCGGGCGCGAATGATGATCGTGCGGTTCATCCCATTGCCGCCGAGTAATTTCTCAATCAGCGGGACGGCCTCGGCCGTCCCGCCCCCTTTTCTCGCCTGGCCATCTGCCGGGCTTTTGCTTTTTGGAGGGCCAGATGGCCGACCACTTGACGCTCTTTGCCACTGAACTCGATGTGCGCTTCCCGGCAAACCTGCTTCGCGCCCGGCAATTTTACAGGGAGTCCCCGGAGGCCTCGGACAATGAGACCGCGTTCCGCGACGGCTTTGATCTCAATGTGGATGAATGCCCTGGCGAATACCGCCTGCGGATTTCCGCCTCGCAGTCCGGCGATACCGGGGCGGTGATCCGCTTTGTCCGGCGCTGTGCGCAGGAATTCGGGCTCACCGGGCCTTGGGGTTTCGAATGGGCCCATGTCTGCACCAAACCCATGCTGCACAGCTTCGGCGGCGGCGCTCTCGTTCTTGACCTCACCACCGGCGATACCCTGGCCTGGAATGACACCCATGGCTGGTTGGTCCGTCAATTGGCTAAGGCAGGCCGGAAGTCATGAACATTCCCGATCATTCTAGCCCACTGGCAGAAGGCAAGCCCTATGCGCATTATCAGCCGCCCAATCCTAGTGATCCGGACGGTTTTTTGCCGGCCAGCGGCAGTGATGGTCCGACATGAAGGCGGCTGACCTTTCCATTCGCCTTGGCCAGCGGGCCGAGGCGGTTTGCCGGTACTATCTGTCCAATGGTCGCCGCTCCGGCAAATACTGGATCGTCGGCGATGCCCGCAACACGCCGGGGCGCTCGATGTTCGTGCGCCTGGTCGGCCCCCACACCGGGAAAGGTGCTGCCGGCAAATGGACCGATGCCGCCGCCGCTGAACATGGCGACCTTCTCGATATTATCCGGGAATCGACGAGCCTCGTCGACTTTAGGAACGTTGTCGATGAGGCACTGCGATTTCTCAATTTTACGGAAAGCGAAGCGGCACCGTCCTCAGATACAAGGAGCGTCCCGACCATTATTGGATCACCCGATGCGTCCCGGCGCCTGTTCAACATGGCGCAGCCCATTTTCGGCACCCTGGCAGAAACCTACCTTCGTCAACGCGCCATCACCGTGCTGCATGGTACCAGTGCCCTGCGCTTCCATTCCCATTGCTATTACCGCCCCGACGGCGGCGGCTCGCGCCAAACCCTGCCGGCCATGATCGCAGCCGTCAGCGATCTTCATGGAAGGCAAACCGGAGCGCATCGCACCTGGCTTTCCAATGACGGCGGTGACAAGGCGCCCATCGCCGCGCCGCGCCGCGCAATGGGCGATCTTCTGGGTCACGCTGTCCGCTTTGGCACGGCCGGCACCGTCATGGCAGCAGGCGAAGGCATCGAAACCGTCCTATCCCTCAGATGCGTCTTGCCTGACATGCCCATGGCTGCAGCTTTGTCGGCCGCTCACCTCGCCGCCATCCTGTTCCCGCCATCCCTTCGGCGGCTCTACATCATTCGCGACAATGACCGGGTCGGCGCCAATGTCTGCCACCATCTCGCTGACCGCGCGCATGGGGCCGGGATCGAACCCATCGTTCTGTCGCCCGGCCTGGCCGACTTCAACGATGACCTGCGGCGCTTCGGCATTCAGGCGCTTCGGGAATCGGTCGGGGAGCAACTCTTCCGTCGCGACCGCATTCGCTACCTTCGCGGGACGGAATAGGACGGCAAGGGAAAGACAGTGGTTCCATTCTCATGGTCATCACATTCTCTTGGCCCGTCGGTAGGAGCCGCGGACCCGGCCTTGCAGAGGGCGATCGGCCCATGGCCTGGTCGGCCCGGCAATGGCGATGGTCAACTATTTTCCGGCGGCGCGCGATTTTTGGCGACAATGTTGATCGATAGCGACGCCGTTCCAGCGCGAACAAAATAGTTGGCCTCTGCCATCCTGCGCTGTCGCTCCGGCCCCGCGCTGCGCTTGGGGTGCCATTCCGTCCCGGTCATGGGCTTTGTCGCCATCAAGGCCGCGAGGGTCGCGGTCGAACCGACGGAGCAACATTATGCGAGAACACGACGCGATCGAACCGCACCATCATTCCTCTTCGACCGATCATATTGTCAGCCAGTTGCAGCTTTATGGCTGGCGCCCTTCCGGCGACGAGGCTGATCCTCGACCAATTCCCGAAGACAACATTCTCGCCGGCGTCGTCACCGATATCTTCGATGCTCTCGCGTCCGGTCTTGCCGACACTGCGCTCGATGCCGATCTCGCTGAATTGCTCTGGTCGAGTGTCAACACGTTCCATCGCGCTGCTGCCCGCCTTGAACGCCAGCTCGACGACAATGAGCAGAACCAGCGCCGGCTGCAGCAAGAGCAGGATGGCAGCGAGGTCAAATCGGTCGAACTGGAAAACCTTGTCTCCACGGGACAATCCCTGTCCGAACGCCGCGATGCCCTCGAACTGATGCGTGACCAGGCCGCCGAACGCTACGAACACCAGACCGGTTCGGCCTGGCGACCGCGCGCGGGCTCGATGCTGAACCGCAAAACCATGACCGCCAGCCTGATCGACAGCCGCGATTTTCTGGCCGCTCGCCATAGGGTCGACACCGAACTCTTGCTTCCGCCCGGTCCCAAGATAGCGCTGACCGGTGGCATGGATTTCAACGACTACCAGTTCATCTGGGATCTACTCGACAAGGTTCACACCAAGCACCCCGATATGGTTCTCATCCATGGCAAATCGCCAAAGGGAGCCGAATTCATCGCCGGCAAATGGGCCGACACGCGAAAGGTCCAGCAGATTGGCTTTGCCCCCGATTGGACCCGGCACGGAAAATCCGCGCCCTTCAAGCGCAACGACGCCATGCTCGACATCCTGCCGATCGGCGTCATCGTCTTTCCGGGCACCGGCATCCAGGACAACCTGGCTGACAAGGCCAGAAAATTTGGCATCAAACTCTTCGATTGCCGCAAGCGGGGTGGCGCGTAAGCGCCACCCTAGGAGCGCCGCCCACAGGGCGGGGATAGCCTAGCAAATGAGCATGCCACTGCTGCCCTGGCTTCACGCAAGCCAGGAGCTCATAGCTCGGCGTACGGCTGCAAGCGTCCCTGAATGTACCGGCACCCACCACGACCGGACTGACCAGCATCATCCCGAATTCGTCTGGCCCCCTTACGACCTGGTCTATCTCCATGCCAACTATCGCGGCGCATCTTGTGGTCGGTGGAAGGGGCCCCCGCCAGAGACCAGGACGCTCTGTGAAATTTCCATGGGCCAACTGAACTGTCATCAACGGTGGCAGGTAACCTGCCCCATACCGGACTTGGCGCGCGCGATGAGGAACCCCGGCCAGCGTAACATGACTGCGCAATACCCTCTTTTGTCTTTTGGAATCCGGTACCAAACAGCGACCTGGATCGCCATAGAGCGAAGTCTATGGGGATGTTCTCCGGTGCCAATGTCGAATCGAAGGCGTTTCAAAACCTGACCGAAGGTGATCCACGCCGCTAATCCGTGAAGCGGTTCCATGGCGCAGGGTGGCTGACATAGCCTCCTTGAGCTTTCCCGAAGACAAGTCCGCTCCCATCCGGCCTCTTCGATGGGCTGATCTGGCCGAAGATCAGCTGCGCTTCGATCGCCTATGGCGCAACAGCGTCGTCAAGCTTTCTTCCCCTGCCGGCGCGGGCCGGCATTCCTCGCGGAAAGACAAGAAAGCTCTCCTCTCCCGTTTCCCCTGCGGGTGCGCCGTCGATCGTCTTCGGCCCTTCGATCGCCATCGAGGCCGCAAGGGGCGGGCTCGTAGGAAAATCAAGGAGATTATCATGGCAACCATCGGCACCTTCAAATCCACCGCCAACAACGAATTCACCGGCGAAATCCTCACCCTTTCGGTTCAGGCTAAAAATGTCCGCATCGCCCCCGACACTCGGGCCATTGGCGAAAATGCACCCAGCCACCGCGTCTTCGTCGGTCGCGCAGAAATCGGAGCCGCCTGGTCCAAGACGTCCAACGAAGGCAGGAACTATCTGAGCCTCAAGGTCGACGATCCCAGCTTCTCCAATCCCATCTATGCCAACCTCTTCGAGGATGAGGACGGTGACACCCACAGCCTCATCTGGTCTCGCCCTGCCCGCCGCAGCGAATAAGGAATTAGAGAGCCCCCCGCAACTGGGCGGGCTCCTCTTTCAAGGACAAGCGCGTAGCGACAAGCATGGCGACATGGAAAGTGAAGGGCATCAAAGGTGTGGTGGTCTGTGCTAACCAAGCGGCTCGCTTAGGATCTAATCGCGAACTCCTACAGGCAGCCATCCGCCATCGCCAAGCTTTTCGGCTTAGTCTAGCCCAACAGGGCCTACCCGCTCTTGACCAATAGTAATCGAGAACGGACATTCTCGGTGACCGCAATTATTGCTTGCGGTAACCGAGAGAAAATCCGCCGGCAGGTTCGGATCCGGTGGTAATAGCATTATGTAGTCGGGGGGAATGCAGTTTGAGTCCGGAGATCCTAACGCGACTTCTCGCATCGATGAATGCCGGCCGGCTTCTGGTGGTCTGCGGCGCGGGCCTATCGATGGCGCCGCCCAGCAGCCTACCATCGGCTCGCACCGTAGCAGAACGATGTTTTGACAAATACCAGCTCGAGGTCGATCCCGCCTGCGATATCGCGCTGCGTGACAATCTCGAGGCGCTGGCCGAACACTTCGTGGCAACCAATACGCTCCAGTCCGTCTTCATCGAGCATTTGGTGCCATGGCCGGCCTTTGCGCGACCGTACAATCCCGGTCACGCCGCAATCGCCGATTTTCTGATCATACGCGCTGCCGTCGCGGGCATATCTAGCAACTACGACATCCTCATCGAACGCCGGGCCTGGGATTACGGCGCTGCCTTCAGAGGCTCCCTCGATGGCGATGAGGCCAATGTCGATGCAGCGCGCCAAGCCCCGCTCTTGAAATTTCATGGATGCGCACAGCGAGATCCCGTGTCGACCGTGTGGGCCCCCTCCCAACTCCAAGATCCCGTTATCTCGGCCCGCATCGAACGCAGCAAAACCTGGATGGCAGCGAACCTGCGACAGAAGGACCTGCTGGTCGTCGGCTTCTGGTCAGACTGGGAATATCTCAACGCTGTGATCGGCGGCGCCCTTGCGGACGTGCAGCCGCTCTCCGTCACAGTCGTCGATCTCTCGCCGACGGACACCCTGGAAGAAAAGGCGCCCCAGCTCTGGCAGGTCGCCCATGCCGACAACGTTCATTTCGAGCATGTTCGCGAATCCGGCGCGGACGTGCTCGATGAACTGCGCAGGACGTTCTCCTTGAATTATCTGCGCCAGGTTCTGGCCGCGGGCCGGGCCGTATTCGAACAGACGACGGGCGTTCAATGCCACCCGGACTGGCTCCAGATCGCCAATTTCGACAGCGAGACCCTTTACGGGCTGCGCCGGGATGCCGAAGGCATCCCTGCTGTACAGCCGGCCACACGCCTTCGCCCCGGCAATGTGGAGGCGCTTGGATATTTTCATCTCTTGTTGCGCCAGGCTGGCGCCACCCAGCTTCCCGAAGGGTACGAACTGAACGGTCGCAGCATCCGGGTCATTAATGGCGCCGAGGCGATCCTCGGTTCGCTTAGAACGAAATTCATCGAGCCACCCGTGGCCGTCACCTCCGAAATCGTGGTCGCCGTGGGCGCAACTGATCTCGGTCTTCCCAGCAATGTCATCCGGGGTGGGCGGACCGGCGATCTCATACGTCCGGCCGCCGCCGGAGACTGGTTTGACGTCAACGGCGCACGCGCGGAGCTGAACATCTGATGGATATCGCGACCCAAGCCGAAATCGTGCTTCGCAATGCACAATATGAAACCTGGTCCTGGTCAGGGCCGAGTGGCCCCGTGACCTGTTTCGAGAGCGCCGCCCTCATGGGCTTCGTCCACGTCTTCGTAAACGCGGAGGCGCTCATGGCCGGTTGGCAGGCCAGCCAAAAGACTAGCCTTGCACGCCACGCCGCGTCCCTGCGAGGAGCCGGCATCAAGGCCTGGAATGTCTATTCGGTGCTACTCACCGCCGAGCGTGCACCTTCGCTGGCCCGCGCCATCGAGCGGATAGAGGAAGACTTCACACTCACCCGAAAAATCGCCCGCACGGCCGTGACAACGGCGGAGGACGTCGAAAGGGCGTTGCTGCCCTTAATAGGGCTCCGCGCGCAGCCGCTCCTCGGTGCGACCAACTTCGAAGACCGCCTCCGCAGCCGCTTAAAGGACGTTCCCGCCGACGCCGTAGCCGCCTTTCTCAACGAAACGCCGGCTGTGGAGGTCGCTCGCATTTTGGGAGCCAGATCATGAAGCTCGATTATGTAGAGGTCTGCGGCTTCCGTGGTTTCCGAGACAAGGCTAGGATCGATTTCGGCGGCGGCTTCACCGTCATCACCGGCCGCAACGGCGTCGGCAAGAGCACCCTGTGCGACGCCGTCGAGTTCGCCATCACCGGACTGATCGAAAAGTACGCCGTCGAGAAGGCCGCCAAGGAAAGCCTCGCCGATTATCTGTGGTGGCGCGGCGCCGGCGAACCGGAAGCTCACTATGTCACCGCTGCCTTCATTAGTGACGAGGGCAAGCCATTCAAGATCACCCGGACCCGCGAGAGCGGTGCCGATGTGTCGCCGGAAGAAATCCAGGCGGCCTTGTGCAGCGGACCTGTGCCAGAGGATGCGCTGCGACAGCTGACCCGAACCTCCATCATTCGCGACGAATGGATCGCTGCCCTCAGTCTCGATCTGTCCGAGACCGAACGCTTCGATCTCGTTCGCTCGGCCCTCGGCGCCCTCGAAGGCTCAGAGGCGGCTGCGAAGGCCAGGGATGTCGTCACCGCCGCCGATGCCTCTCACGCCCGCAATGAAGCCGCCTATGAGAATGCGCGCGCCACGTTGGGCGAGCGTCTGACCCAGCAGTCGGAAATCCAAGCCTCGCTTAGCCGCTCAGGCGATGTCTCTGCCGCGTTGGAGATCGTGGGCGCCGCCGTGCCGAATGCGCCCACCGAGATGGTGCTCCGCCTTGAAGCCGCTCGCGGCGCGCTTGCAGACGGGCGGACGCGAACCGCCCGCAGCGCTGAAGCGGCGGAGGCCGGTCGGGTTCTGCTCGCCCGTCAGCAGGCTTTTCAGGCGCCCAATGCGGTAACAGCGCGGGAAACCGCGAAGGCCGGGCTTGAAACGACAAGGGAGGCGCAAGGCGTCGCTTTGGCGGACGTTGC